>JAYEFG010000031.1:0-11870 GCA_034658595.1 Fidelibacterota bacterium
AATTTCAATGATGTGAACGACCATGTGAATGTCATCGTTGCCGCCGTGGGAGATCATCCCAGGAATTTGGGTGCGAAACTGGTGAAACAAATCTTGTCCGCTGCACAGTATAAAACCACCATGGATGGGGATAATCAACTCATATTTGCTAAAGATGTATTTGCCAGAAACCAGAATTATCTCATCATAAACGGACCCACCATAGAAAAAATTTTAGAGCGAGCTAAGGATCAAGGGTCGTGGCTAAAAAAACAATATGATGATCTATTCTTCAAGCGCCAGAGTAAACACTTGTTTGAGGGTTCTACATTGCAAAAAGATCTTCAGAAAGAACTTGGGGATAAATACGGCTGGACCATGAAAATCCCCTGGGGTTATACGGTAATTGCCGACAGCGCCGAACAGCAATTTTTTTGGATGGGACGGGATATTCCCTATCGTTGGCTGGCGGTGCAATGGGCTGATGGATTAACCTTTTCTGATAGCGCTTCCGTCCATGAATATGTGAAAGAAATTCCACTTAAATATTTTGGCCACATTCAATATGTCGATTATTTATTTAAAATTGAACCAGCTGAATTCAATGATCGGGGCACATGGAAGATTACCGGCCTGTGGGAAAGTATCGAAGAAGCACAAGGCGGCCCTTTTATTTCTTACCTCTTTTACGATGAAATTACGGACAGAACATTCTTTATCCATTTGATGATTTTTCATCCCGGAAAGGATAAATATATGCTCCTGAGACAGGTGGATATTGTGGCCCATTCTTTCAAAACAGTCTCCAAATAATAAAAAGTGAATACTGTTTTAATTACCGGTGCATACGGCCAATTAGGTGAGTCATGCACAAAGTACTTAAAGAATGACTTTAATATAATTTCTACTGGCCGGAATGCCCTCGATGGGGGGATTCAATTGGATATTACTTATCCTGATTCCATTCGCCGTGTTCTTGAGGAAACCAATCCGGATGTGATCTTAAATTTGGCAGCAATGACCAATGTGGATGGCTGTGAAACAATTCCAGAAATGGCAGAATCCATTAATCTGGATGGGGTCAAAAACCTCTGTAATGGGTTTGATGGGCACTTTTTTCAGATCTCCACGGACTATGTTTTTGATGGTACGGAAGGGCCCTATAGTGAATCGGATGAAACGAATCCAGTATCTGTTTATGGCAAGACGAAATTGGCGGCGGATAAATGGTTAATGGAAAACCATGAAAAGACAACCATCCTCAGGGCTAATGTGGTGTACGGGTATACGAAGCGAACAAAAGCCAGTTTTGTAAAGTGGGTGTTTGATTCCCTCACCAACGGTAAACAGATCAATGTAGTGAATGACCAATGGAATAATCCCACATGGACTGAATCCATCGCTACTGTTATATCTAAATTGATCGAAGAGAAGGCCAAGGGGCTATACCATTACGGAGATAAAGATCACATGAACCGTTATGAATTTGCCCAATTGATCGCCAAAGTCTTTGAATTGGACGCATTCCTGGTATCACCTATTTCTACGGCAGAATTGAATCAGCCGGCGCCCCGGCCTTTGCAAAGCGGACTCAAAACGGAAAAAATTGAATCAGCGCTGGGAATCGTCCCAAATTCAGTTGAAACTTGTTTGATGGAAATCCGTAAGCAATTAACCAGATGAAAACACTGATCATATCACCCACCTACAACGAGCATAAAAATGTGGCTACCCTTATTGAGAATGTATTCACGATCAACCCCGATTATCATTTGCTCATCGTTGATGACAGTTCTCCCGATGGAACTGGAGAAATAGTCAAAGGATTGCAGTCAAGATTTCCCAACCTTCACCTGGAAACTCGGCAGAAAAAGGACGGTCTCGGTAAAGCATATATTTATGGATTTAATTGGGCATTAAAAAGGGATTACGAAACCATTGTCCAAATGGATGCGGATATGTCCCACGATCCCATGGATATTCCCGCCATGTCCCAACATTTAGGTAATTTTGACATAGTGATCGGCAGTCGTTATATTCATGGCGTCAGCGTGGTGAATTGGCCCATCAGGAGATTGGTTATGAGTTATGGGGCCAATCTTTATTCTCGTATTGTCACGGGGATGCCATTGAAAGACGCCACGGGGGGATATAAAGTTTGGTCAAGGAAAGTTTTGGAATCTATTGAATTGAATAAAGTCAAATCGTCGGGATATTCTTTCCAGATTGAGATGAATTTCCGTGCATGGATAAAAGGATTTAAAATGAAAGAACATCCCATCATTTTTATTGACCGTACCATTGGTGAATCCAAGATGAGTCGTTCCATCATGTTTGAGGCGGTTTGGATGGTTTGGCGCCTCCGGATCTGGCGTATTTTCGGATGGAATAAATGATTGCCCACGAAACACCCGCCTGTTCCCGAAGGGCGGGCAGGCGCGAAATACACGAAAAATATTAAAATTATTTTCGCGTCTTTTCGTGTATTTCGTGGGCTAAAAACCCCTTAAATTCCCGTCCAATTTTTGAAATACTATGGCAGATTATTACTTAGAATTTGAAAAGCCTATCGAGGCGATTGACCAGAAGATTCTTGAACTCGAGGCGGATACCAGTTCAGCCGATCATTCTCCAGAATTATCCACTCTGCGAACCAAAAGAGAATCCTCTTTAAAAAAGATTTTCTCAGGATTATCCCGTTGGCAGCGCGTTCAATTGGCCCGGCACCCACAACGACCCTTTTCCTTGGATTATATCCAAACGCTCGCACCAGATTTTATTGAACTCCACGGGGATCGTTATTTTGGCGATGATGCAGCAGCTATTAGTGGTATGGGGACGATTGATGGGGTAAAAATAGTGTTCATCGGACAACAAAAAGGACGGAATACCAAAGAAAACCTGTTCCGCAATTTCGGTATGATGCGACCTGAAGGCTATCGCAAGGCACTGCGAATCATGAAACTGGCGGAAAAATTCAAATTGCCCATCATTTCCCTCATTGATACGCCCGGTGCTTATCCCGGACTCGGGGCAGAAGAGCGGGGACAGGGAGAAGCGATTGCCAAAAACCTGTGGGAAATGTCTAAATTGAAAGTCCCTGTAATCGCTATCGTGATTGGAGAAGGTGCCAGTGGTGGTGCCTTGGGTATTGGTGTTTGCGATCGAATGCTTATGTTGGAAAATACTTGGTACTCGGTGATTAGCCCGGAAGGGTGTGCATCCATCCTTTGGCGGGATGCGGCCAAAGCGGCGGCGGCGGCGGATGCTATGAAGGTCACCCCGGATGATCTCATGAATATGGGTATTTGCGATCGAATTATAAAAGAACCCCTGGGCGGCGCTCACAGAGCATTTGATGAAATGGCATCCATACTAAAAAAGGTCATCCTGGAAGAGATCGATTCTCTCAAGGATGTTGATCCCGATTCATTTTTAGAACGGCGAATTGAACGCTATGATAAAATGGGTGTTTATACTGAATCCTGATGGTCACCTTCGACTATCACACCAAAATTTATTATAAAGACATCGACCAGATGGGCGTGGTATATTATTCTCGCTATTTTGAATATTTTGAACAAGCCCGTACTGAACTCCTGAATGACCTGGGAATCGTTGTAACTGAAATTGAGGATGAAGGGTATTTCCTGCCGGTTGTTTCTGCCACTTGCGATTACAAAGAAGGGGCCAAATTCGAGGATGAAATAATCGTTCGTACCATGATTAAAGAATCGCCTCGGGCGCGCTTAAGAATCGAATATGAAGTTTATCGAAAAACGGATGATCAACTTTTGGTCACTGGCCATACCATCCATGGCTTTATTGATAAGGAAGGGAAGCCCAAACCACCGCCCAAATCCCTGCTTAAAAAATTAAATTCGGTTATTTCTGATTAATCGATGAAAGTCTCAGTCTCCCAACCATCATAGTTGCCATCCAGGTCTTCAGCTATTTTTTCCAGCCACTGCCTTAAATCATGTATTTCGGCATATTCGGGTACCATCGTTTTATAGCCAATACAAGACCATTCCCCCGGATTTAATGGAGTATCGATATCGACTTCAAATCCCTCCCGCTTAAGAACAACTCCCGCCAGTTCTGCCTTATTTTTATCCGGAAAATAAAAATAAAAAGTAACGGGCCGCTCTTTATCTGGATGGCGTTCAAACTTTCGCCATAGGGAAAAGACTCTTTTGTCAGGATCCATAATTCATTTAAATATTCGTGACCGACCTAATCTATTTAAGAGCACCAATTAGAATTTCTGCAATCTGCGCCGTACTCGGCCGTTTGGAATAGGTCAGGGCTACATGGGTAAAAAAAACTTTCCCGTCTTTATCAATGATATACATACTTGCATAAGGGATGCCATCATATTTACCACCTTTATAACGAGGATCGGTCAATCCAAATTTTTCAATGATCTTGTGATCTTTATCCCAGAGGAGGGGAAAGGTGACAGAGTGGCCTTTGGATTCATTTCTTTTTTTGAATAAGGCACTTTCTTTCGAAGGCACAATACTTACTGCCCACAATTCGGAATCACTCGGGAGTTTCATTTTGGATAATTCAGCCAACTGCCGACGGCAATGGGGTCACCAATATCCTCTGTAAAATATGAGTACGAGATTCTTTTTCCCCTTCAAATCTGATAATTGATGGGTAGTACCGATTTCATCCGAAGCAGAGAAATTGGGGACAGTCGAGCCGGGAATAATTATTACTCGATCATAGGAAACTGTGTCGGCTTGGCCGAAAATAAAAATTGGTAAAACAAGGATAAAAAAGGGTTTAAAAAATCTCAATTTTACATTCTGAATACAGGAAACTGGTGGTCCGAGATAGGGGCATTGCTCACGGCCCGCAATGCTTTTCCCAAAATAGTCCGTGTTTCCAGTGGACTGATTACACCATCGTCCCAAAGCCTTGCGCTGGCATAATATGGATGCCCTTCTTTCTCATATTTTTCCAAAATGGGTTTGCGAATTGCATCCCATTTGTCCTGGCTTAATTCTTTCCCCTCCGCATTAAACTGATCTTTTTTCACCGTAGCCAATACGTCTGCGGCCTGATTCCCACCCATAACGGATATCCGCGCATTGGGCCACATCCAGAGGAATCGCGGTTGATAGGCTCGGCCGGCCATGGCATAATTCCCGGCACCAAAACTGCCTCCAATGATTATTGTCATTTTGGGTACATTGGCCGATGCCACGGCTTGGACCAGTTTGGCCCCATCTTTTGCGATGCCCCCTTGTTCCGCTTTGGTACCCACCATAAATCCGGTGATATTTTGCAAGAATAGTAATGGCAGTTTTCGCTGGCAACAGAGTTCAACAAAATGGGCCCCTTTAATAGCCGGCTCACTGAATAGTACACCATTGTTTGCGATTATGCCCAAGGGCTGTCCTTCAATTTTAGTAAAGCCCGTCACCAATGTTTTTCCATAATCGGATTTGAATTCCTGGAATTCCGATCCATCTACGATTCGGGTGATGATTTCTTTTACATCAAATGTGGTGCGGTGATTTTTTGATACGATACCAAAAATTTCCTCAGCATCATAAATTGGTTCATCAAATTCAATTTTGTTCTTCGGAGCAGTTGGGAGGTGATTGATGATATTTCGAACAATGGCCAAAGCTTCATCATCATTTTTCGCAAAATGGTCCGCCACACCGCTGATCTGGGTATGCATTTTAGCACCGCCCAATTCCTCTGCTGTTGCGTCCTCGCCAATGGCCGCTTTAACCAATGGTGGTCCGCCCAAAAAAATTGTACCCGTTTTATTCACGATTACCGCTTCATCACTCATGGCAGGAACGTATGCACCACCGGCTGTGCAAGATCCCATAACAGAGGCAATCTGGGGAATCCCCTTGGCGCTCATTTGCGCTTGGTTATAAAAAATACGTCCGAAATGATCCCGATCGGGGAAAACTTCATCCTGTTTGGGTAAAAATGCTCCGCCGCTATCCACCAAATAAATACATGGGAGATGGTTCTCCAATGCTATTTCCTGTGCGCGTAAATGTTTCTTCACCGTGAGCGGGTAATATGTACCTCCTTTAACGGTGGCGTCATTGGCTACAACAATGCATTGTCGTCCATGGACGACAATAATACCTGTAATAATTCCTGCCGCAGGTATATTGTCGTCATAGACTTCATACCCGGCGAAGGCTGAGAATTCTAAAAAGGTTGTATCCGAATCGCGAAGTTTATCAATCCGTTTCCGAGCAGTTAGTTTGCCTCGAGAATGATGTTTCTCCAACCGTTTGGGTGGTCCCATTTTTTTTATTTCGGCCAGTTTTGAATTAAGCTTTTTGGCCAACCCAGAATGATATTCAAAGTTTGATTTAAATTTATCTGAATCTGGTTTAATGTGTGTTTTGATGACTAACATGGTTTAGGATTTAATTATGGACTGAATATAGGTTCCGGCGGTTTTCAATTTATCAAGATCAATACCCGTATCAAACCCCTGTTCTTTGCAGATGCGCGCTACAGTTTCCGTTGCGATATTCCCACTGGCACCGGGGGCATAAGGGCATCCACCCACACCGCCGCCGCTGGAATCTAAAATGCGTAAACCCATCCCCAGACCAACAGTAATATTTTCAGCCGCCATATCGTATGTATCGTGCATGTGGAGAGCAAAAATCTCAGGCGGCCAATTGTCGAGAATGATCTCAAGTAAATATTCCACATCTTCCGGTGTTGCTTTCCCAATTGTATCGCCCAGGGATATTTCATGAACGCCCAAATCTAACATGTCTTGGATAACTTTAACGACTGCCTCGGCGCCCACATCGCCTTCATATGGACAAACCCAACAAGTAGAAATATATGCCCTGACACGCATATTATTTTCTTCCCAAAAGGGGATCATTTCTTCAAATCGACGGATGCTTTCTTCAATCGTACAATTGGTATTCTTTTGAGAGAATGTTTCGCTTGCGGCTGTGAAAATAGCGATGGAACGATAGTGGCTATCCAATGCTTTTTCCAGTCCTTTGAGGTTGGGAACAAGTGCTGTATAAAGGGTTTGTTCATTTTGGTTAATTGTTGATGATACTTCTTTCGCATCGGCAAATTGGGGCACCCATTTGGGAGACACAAAACTGGTCACCTCGATCTCGGGACAGCCGGCATCCGTGAGCATATTGATATAAGTCACTTTATCCTCAGTAGGTATGGATTGGGAAATACTTTGAAGTCCGTCCCGGGGACCAACCTCTACAATGCGAACTTGATCTAACATTCGGATATTATCATTGAAGTGATGGATAGTGTTTTAAGCGTCATATCTCTTAATCCCTTCGTTGGGAATCAGGTTTGTATGGTCGTAATTTTGTGTTTCGATTATTATCATCACAAGGGAATTTATGTCCGGACATAGCAAATGGGCGACGATCAAGCGTAAAAAAGCGGCAATAGATGCCAAGCGCGGAAAAATATTTACAAAACTAATTAAAGAATTGATGATAGCTGCCCGGGATGGCGGCGGTGATTATGAATCAAACCCACGACTTCGCCAGGCAGTTTCAACTGCAAAAGCGGCCAATATGCCCAACGACAATATCAATCGCGCCATTCAAAAAGGGACGGGCGATTTGGAAGGTGTTACTTATGAGGAATCCACTTACGAGGGCTACGGCCCCGGCGGTGTGGCACTTTTTATGGAAGTTCTGACGGATAATAAAAAAAGAACAGTAGCTGAGATTCGTCATTTGATGAATAAGTACGGTGGGAATCTGGGGGAAAGTGGTTCGGTAGCATGGATTTTTGAAAAAATGGGCCAGATCACTTTTACCGCCAATGGTTATAACGAGGATACGGTTTTTGAAGAAGCACTTGAAGTTGGTGCGGATGACTATAGCAGTTCCGATGGTGAATTCATTATTACTACGTCTCCATCAGAAACGGTAAATGTTTCTGATGCACTTTCAGCAAAAGGGTATGAAATAACATCATCTGCTGTAGAAATGGTGCCGAAAAATACCATGAAAGTGGAAGGAGATGATGTGAAACGCCTCATGGCGTTGATGGAAGGTTTGGAAGAAAATGAAGATATTCAAAACCTTTATTCCAACTTTGATATGGATGAAGAAGATCTATAACCTGTAAGTGCAATTGAACCTCGGTGGTAGCGATACAAAGAGTGATCGGCGTAGATCCCGGATTGAGTATAACCGGTTTTGGCATCCTGGATTACAAAGGCAGCAATGTTCGCGTGGTGGCCTATGGCACCATTAAGCCCCCAGTCAAAGAATCATTACCCAATCGATTGGAATATCTAAACAGCCACATGAATGAATTATTGGAAAAATTTGAACCACACATCATGGCTATTGAAGATACATTTTTCAGCAGAAATGTAAAGTCCGCTTTAATGTTGGGGCAAGCCAGAGGTGTATTGTTATTATCGGCCGCTTCGAAGGGGATTCCATCCATGGAATATGCACCGAGAAAAGTAAAGCAGTCTGTTGTAGGAAATGGTGCAGCGGACAAAAAACAAGTCCAATATATGGTACAGAAAATTTTAAAAATGGATGAACCACCAAAACCGTTGGACACATCTGACGCCTTGGCCATCGGTTTATGCCACATTAATCAGAATAAATATTTATGATAAATTGCCAAAACACACCCCTTACCGATAAATCGGGAAGCCCCCCTCAAGAGGGGAATTTTAAATCGATCAAAAAAGATTTGGATTGCATCAACGGTGTTGATGTTTGGATTGACACAGTCAATCCCTTGCAAAGGGATAACCAATGAGTTTAATGGATTCAATATCAGGCAAACTCTTCGCCAAAAGTCCAACGGAAGCAATTGTGGATATTGGCGGCATTCGTTTTCGGGTTTGTATTTCAATTTCTGCCTATGAAAATTTGCCCAATATTGGTGAACCTGTGGCGTTGCTCACTCACCTTCATGTGAAGGAAGATTTACTTGACCTCTATGGTTTTAAAGATTCCGCTGAACGATCCCTGTTCATAAACCTAAATACAATCAGTGGAATTGGCCCACGATCAGCTATGAATATTTTATCCGGAACTAACCCTGTTGAATTCAAAAACCGCATTGTGGCCGGAGATGTTAAATCCCTGACAATTATCCCGGGAATTGGGGCGAAAACAGCGAAACGGATCATTGTAGAGTTGAAGGAAAAATTTGCATTCGATCTCGAAGGGAAAGATGAATTGGGATTCATGGAGTATGAAGAATCATCGGCGGTAAAAGATGCGGTGAATGCATTATTATCCTTGGGGTATAAACAGTCCCAGGTGAACAAAACTTTGAAAGATTTAGAAAAAGACGGGGATCTTTCCGGTGGATTAGAAGAAATTATTCGCAAAGCATTAGCAAAAATGATTTGAATAAAGCATGCAATTCGCAAATCAATTAAACAAATTGGGGACTGAGACTGCATTTGCTGTGTCAGCGCTGGCACGGGCCTGGGCAGATAAAGGTCATAAAGTATACCCGTTTCATCTTGGTGACATTAACCTGGCCACACCCGAAAATATTGTGGAAGCTACATTGAAGGGTATTCGCGATGGGAAAACAGGATATTGTCCTTCTGAAGGGATACTTCCTTTGAGAGAAGCATTGGCCCACGATGTAGGGATTAGACGGGGAGTAACCTATGGTCCGGATAATGTTTCCATTCAACCCGGAGGAAAGCCAACCATTGGAAAATTTATCGCCGCAGTCATGAATCCTGATGATGAAATTCTTTACCCTAATCCCGGCTATCCCATTTATGAATCCCAGATCGAATACCAGGGCGGCTTCGCCGTGCCTTACGGTTATGTTCAGACCGATAAAGGATTTGACATTGACCTGGATCGCTTGAAGGCATCCATAACAGATAAAACGGTTGCCATCATTTATAATAATTACCAAAACCCTATTTCAGCAGAATCTTCTGAAGAAGAAATGGAAACGGTTGCACAATTGGCTATTGATAACGATTTGTGGGTTTTGGCGGACGATGCCTATTATGAAATGATTTATGAGGGAGATGCGAGATCGATCGTTTCAATCCCGGGGATGCAGAAGCGAACAGTAATCCTGTATACATTTTCTAAAAAATATGCCATGACCGGTTGGCGCGTGGGCGGTTCTATCGGTCCGGAAAAAATAATTAAATATATTTCAAAACTGAATGTGAATGCTGAATCCTGCACCACCCATTTTATTCAGTATGCCATGGTAGAAGCGCTCAATGGGGATAAGTCCAGCGCCAAAAAAATTCTGGACACTTTAAGAGAAAGACGCGATGCGGCGGTAACTGGATTGAATGCTATTGACGGGATTGATATTCCAACACCGCGGAGTACCTTTTATCTTTTCCCCAATGTAACCGAAATCATGAAGCGCAAAAGGTTTGATAAAATTGAACAGCTCCAGGTTGGCGCGCTGGAAAATTCGAATGTTTCCTTTTGCACACGGGAGCATTTTGGCCGGCCCTTGGCCAATGAAAAAGAATTTTTCATTCGGTTTGCCTATTCAGGCATCACGGTTGATGATATCAAGGAAGGCATGGCGAAGTTACAAATGTATTTTGAAGCTTCATGAAACAAACGCCGCTTTTCGATAAACATGTGGAACTCGGCGCAAAACTGATGGATTTTGCCGGATATAAAATGCCGGTCAAATATACCGGAATCATCCAGGAACATAATGTGGTACGCAATTCAGCCGGAATGTTTGACGTAAGCCACATGGGTGAATTCATTGTTTCAGGAGAAGGTGCTGAGGCATTTCTGGATTATGTATCCATAAATGATGTGGCTTCAATCCAGCTCTGGCAGGCCCAATATTCCGCCATGTGTTATGAGGATGGGGGTATCATCGACGATCTGCTGATCTATCGATATCCCAACCATTTTATGCTGGTGGTAAATGCCTCCAATAGGAAGAAGGACCTGGATTGGCTTATGGCCCATAAATCAGCCAATGTGGATATACTGGATATGAGTGATCAAATGGGATTGATCGCTTTCCAAGGACCTAAATCCCGTGAAATCCTGCAAAATATTTCTGATATTGATTTAAGTGAAATTGATTTTTATTGGTTCGAGGTGGGGAATATAGACGGAAATGCCGCAACAATTGCCCGGACAGGATACACCGGCGAATTAGGTTTTGAGATTTATGCCGACCCCATTATTATCCTAAAAATATGGGATGCGATTATGTCTGCTGGAGGTGATGATGTCAAGGCCGTCGGCCTCGGTTGCCGCGATACCCTCCGAATGGAAATGAAATATGCCCTTTATGGAAATGATATTGACGATTCTACCAACCCAATTGAGGCTGGTTTGGGATGGATCACCAAGTTGGATAAAAAAAATTTTATCGGGAAAAAATCCCTGGTTTCTGCGAAGGAAAATCACTTTCGCCGATTGATCTGTATTGAAATGATGGACCGAGGTATTCCGAGGAGAGGGTATTCGATTTTATCAAATGGTGAAGTGGTGGGAGAGGTAACCAGCGGAACCCAATCACCCTCTTTAAAACGGGGGATTGGACTGGCATATGTGGCCAAACCACAGGCAAAAATCGGAACAGAGCTGGCACTGGAAGTCCGCAATGAAAAATTAAATTGTAAAGTAGTTAAACCCCCATTTTACAAAGAAGGTACTGTAAATAGTTAAAGTATAACTTTATGATAAAACCCTCGGATAAAACCATCCTCGTCACTGGGGGATCCGGGTTCATCGGTTCCCATTTAATTGACCAGTTATTGTTTGTCGGAAACAAGGTCGTTTGCCTGGATAATTTGAACGATTTTTATGATCCGCGCATCAAAGAATTGAATCGTGCTAACCATTCAGATTTCAATAAATATACATTCATCCAAGGTGATATTC
>JAYEFG010000032.1:0-3229 GCA_034658595.1 Fidelibacterota bacterium
CAATGGAAGGAGCGTACTTTGGTATGAGAGGCCATCAATAGTTCCTTTCACTTTCACCTTGGCTTTTGAACCAAATTCCTTCTCAACGTCGAATGGCACGGTTAGGAAAGTCCACGCACCGGTAATATCATAGGTAATGAGTTTAGTCTTGAATTTTTTCATAACATCCCATGGTCTGCAAAGGAATACACATCATTCCCGGCAATGATTAAATGGTCATGAACTGATACATCAATCGCGCTGGTTGCTTCTTTTAACTTCTTGGTGATGGTCATGTCATCTTGGCTGGGGTTTGGATTTCCGCTGGGGTGATTATGGACAAATACTAAAGCAGCTGCATCATTGTCCAGCGCCCGCTTTACCACTTCCCTGGGATAAACTGCGGATGTTGATAATGTCCCTTCAAAAAGTTCTTCCATTTTCAGGATCTGGTTTTGACCATTTAAGTAAATTACCAGAAATACTTCACGGTTTTTATCCCGCAGGTTATGTTGGAGATATGTCAATACTTCATCAGCAGAACGAATGAAATCTTTATCAATTACCTTGTCAGCTAAATATCTTCTGGACACAGCTTGAGCGATTTTAAGTCCAAATACATTATTGTCTCCGATTCCTTTGATCTCTTTGAGATCTCTCGCTTCAGCCTCCAGCACTCCTTTTAAAGAACCAAATTTTTTCAGGGCATTTTTAGCTGGCTGTTTACAATCCTTTCGTGGAGTGCCTATTGTAAGTAAGAGTTCTATGATCTCATAATCAAGAAACCCATCTAACCCGCTTTTAAGGAATTTTTTCCGTAGTCGCTGGCGATGTCCTTCGTCTTTATTAGCCACGGAGTTAGTTTTTTATACTAACCAACTTGGATTTAAATTCCCGCAATTCTCGTACATTTCCCGTTTCGATTTCACCTGAATCCCATTTTAACAAAAAATCATCTTTTGAGTCTAAACCGCCTTGTTTTTGATACAAGGGAAAAAGATCCGCTTCTTCACGGGGTCTATTGTTATGCAGTGTAGCTGTAATCTGGTAAGCAACATCTTCCAAAATATCATCAATGACCAGGGGTGGCAATTTCTTTTCCAATAAACTCTGCTCTATTCTGGAAAAACGCATGCCTTGTACAACATAATCCTGATATGCTTCCCAAGCGAAGGGTGCTACTTTTTTAATCGATTCAGCCATGGCATCGGAGAATACACGAATCTCATATTGGGCATGAGGGTCTGATCGTAAACCGATAAAGTGCAACAGATTATGGAGATCATTTTTCCAATACCATTCGGTATACAGATTAACAGGCAGAAGAGCACGGATCAGTTCCCTGGATAAACCGGCTTCATTCAGTTCCTGGTACATCTCAAAACTGCGATTTGAAATTTCATCAAAATATTTCAATACTTTATCTGTGAGTTCTTTCGGTACTTCGCCGGAACGTCCCTGTTTATTCAAAGCACTCTGGAATTGGATATGTTCCGGTTCAGGAAAATAAAATTCATCCCTTGCTTCGGAATAGCGCAAGGAATACTCATTGATATTGGCCGTGCGGTGGCGAACCCACTGGCGTGCAACAAAAATGGGCATCTTGCAATGGAATTTGAATTCCACCATTTCAAACGGCGTGGTGTGCCGGTGGCGCATGAGATAGCGGATCAAACCACGGTCTTGGGAGACCTTGCTGGTTCCTTTTCCATAACTGACCCTGGCAGCTTGTACAATAGCATCATCCCCGCCCATGGAATCCACGAGGCGGACAAAACCCTTATCTAAACATTTGATTGCATCTTTTGGCAATTTTGTCATTACAACTCTCTATTTAACCTTCCGAAAGATCATAACGCCATCTCGTATTGGTAAAAGCAGTTGTTCTAATCTATCATCTTTTTTAATTAATTCTGCTGTTTCTCTTAAGGCTTTTGATTCCATGTCTTTGGGATTTATAACTGATCCGCTCCAGAGCATATTGTCAAAAACAGCAATCCCGTCCAGTTTCAACAGCTCTGTTCCCCTCAGGTAATATTCTGGATAATTTGGTTTATCCGCATCAACGAAAATCATATCAAAAGAACCCACTAGAAATTCTTCCAGTGTTTTAAGTGCTTCTCCTTGATGGACTTTGATTTTGTTACTGACACCTGATTTTTCAAACCAGCTGGTTGCAGTTTTTACGTATTTTTCATCCAACTCACAACAGTGAATTTCGCCATGGCCAGGTAAGGCTTCAGCCATTTTTAGCGCACTGTATCCTGTGAACATTCCGATCTCCAAAACATTTACAGCTCCGGTTATTTTTATCAGAAATTGAAGCAAACCGCCCACTAATGGCCCGCAAAGCATTTGCGGAATTTCTTCTGTTTCCCACGTGGTTTTGGTTAATTCCTTTAGTAGATCATTATCCTGCACGGAATAATCTTTACAATATTTTTCGATATCTTCAGAAACAAATTGCATCAGGTTTTAAGTATTTCGAATGTTTTATTTACCGCATCCATATTCCCAGCGATAAGCCCTGGTGTAATTAAAGTATTTTCCTGATTGTACTGTCTTGGGTTTCCATGCAAATCAATGAGCTTTCCTCCCGCTTCATTAATTATACAATTCCCGGCGCATATGTCCCATTCATTCTTGGGACGAAGCGATGCAAAGATATCAGCCTTCCCTGCGGCAGTTAACCCCAACTTGTAAGCCACAGAACCGATAGCACGGAGTTCACCAAATGTCCTGTCAAATGGTGCCCACAATCCACGGCGTGTTTCAGATCGGCTGTTCAGTATCGCCATTTTCCCAACATCATCTTTGGTGGTACAGTGGATGAAGTCACCATTCAATTTTGCACCTGCGCCTTTTGCTGCGGAAAATGTTTCTGCTGTGACCGGATTGTATAAAACGCCTACAATAGGATTACCATTTTCCACCAAGGCAACACTCACCACAAAATGGGGCACACCTTCAATAAATTCCTTGGTTCCGTCCAATGGGTCCACAATCCAAACCCGTTCTTTTTCCAATCGATCAGGTGAATCGACTGTTTCTTCCGAGAGCCAGCCGTATTCCGGCCTGGCTTCAGTTAAAATTTCCTTCAAACGTGTATCTGCGGCATTGTCCGCTGTCGTTACAGGATTATGATAACCTTTATCTTTGATCTCAAAATCTGCTTTATAATAATTTAAAATTATGCCGCCGGCTTCAATAGCGGCTGCTTTAGCAATGGATAGATCAGAAATCATTTTCT
>JAYEFG010000033.1:0-3214 GCA_034658595.1 Fidelibacterota bacterium
TTTTCCTGCCTGTCGTGCTGGTAAAACAATTTCTTCCGCAGGGATATTCCCTGCCTCAAAAATCTGGGTCCAGCGATAACTGAACCAGCCGTTACGAATCACCAGGCATTTTTTATTCACCGCAAACTGTCGAGCCACCGCCTCCATACCGAAAGTACCACTGCCGGGCACAACGGCCACTGCACTGGCACGATACACGCCTTTCAGCGTTGAGGAAATATTTCGCATCTCCTCTTGAAAGGAATGGGACATGTGGTTGACGGCCCTATCCGTATAGACAACGGAATATTCCAGTAAACCATCCGGATCGATCTGGGGATATATGGATGACATTAAATTTTTCCTTTAATTTTTGATTAAAAAATTAAGCAGGATTAAAATCGAATTAACCGGAAAAAATCAACCAGGATAACATCTCAGGACGACCTTTGAATCAAAGACTGTTTGGACTTAGTTGGTTAAAAAGCACTATCATTTCCCGGTATTGGATTTCCTGTAACCGCTCCTGGTTACTACCAGCATTTTGTTCACATTGATCCACAAAATCAAATGGATCCCATCTTGGATATTCAAATTTCATGGCATCAATAACTGGGTGATTTCCAACCCGGCGGTACCAGTATTTTGAATTCCAATAATCCGATTCTCTTCGATGAAGAATGGCATGCCAATAACTGCCATTGGGGGTGGAATCATCCTGGACGATCACGTGGCACCCCTCAATATTATCATTCAATAGATGCAGGCCGGCTTTGATCAAAGGCACTGCATCAAGGTTATTGATGTGGGATGTCAGTTCAAAATTCCATATATCAACCGGGACCAGTTCAGGAATTGGCTCATGGTTTAAAAGCAGTTCCGATAGACTATTAAAATTCATGAATTATCATTTCCCCCTTGAATTCGAATTCAAGGAGAAGATTGAAACAATAATGCCCGAAATAAATTGTAATGCCGGTTACCTGAGGGCCGGTGTCACACCCATATTTTTCCAAATAAAGGCAAAAATATCGGCAGAGAGTTGGATCCTCTGTTCCATAGAAACACTCCCATGCCCGGCCTTGGTCTGTATCCGAATCATTACAGGATAATCCCCAATATGAGCTTCCTGGAGTCTCGCTGCAAATTTAAATGAGTGCGCCGGAACAACTCTGTCATCATGATCTGCCGTCGTTACCAAAGTTGCCGGATATGATACACCATTTTTTAATGCATGAACCGGTGAATATTTTCGGATGTATTCAAACATTTCTTCCGATTCGTCAGCGGTACCATAATCGGCAGCCCAACCTGCACCGGCGGTAAATTGATGATACCGCAGCATATCCATAACACCCACGGCCGGGATGGCTACTTTCATGAGCGCTGGCCGTTGGATCAAAGTGGCGCCCACCAGTAAACCACCATTGGAACCGCCACGAATGGCCAGATAATCACTGGACGTATAATTGTTAGCGATCAGGAATTCCCCGGCAGAAATAAAGTCATCAAACACATTCTGTTTATTCATTTTCGTACCGGCGGCATGCCATTTTTCACCATACTCGCCGCCTCCCCGAAGATTTGCTACGGCATAAACGCCGCCATTTTCCAGCCATACAATATTGGTGGCACTGAAGCGGGGCGTCATACTGATATTGAATCCACCATAACCGTAGAGGATGGTGGCATTTTCTCCATTTTTATCCAGGCCTTTTTTGTAGGTAATGAACATGGGAATGGAGGTGCTGTCTTTACTTTTATAAAACACTTGTTCGGTCATGTAGTCTTGAGGCTCAAAGTCAATATCCGGCTGGCGGTAGAGCGTGGATGTACCGCTCTCGATATCATACTTGAAGGTGGTGGATGGATAGGTGTAGGAACTAAAGGAATAATAAAGTTCTTTCTCTTCTTTCTTGGCGCCGAATCCACCGGCAGAACCGATCCCCGGGAGTGCCACTTCCCGCACCAATGCTCCATCCATATCAAACTGTTTAATCTGGGTTTTGGCGTCCACAAGATAATTCGCAAAAAAGTATCCACCGCCGGAACCGATCCGTAGCACATTATCCGATTCAGGTATGACATCCGTCCACTCAGATGGTTTGGAAAGGCTTAAAGAAACCATACGGTAATTGGGTGCCTCAATATTGGTATAAAGGTAAAATCGGCCACCATCATTATTCACCACGCGGCAGCGGGCTAAATAATCATCCTGCAACTGAACCAATTCGCTGGCAGGATCATTCAGGTTTTTCACATAGATCTGGTTCCCGCTGGTATTTTGGGCTGCAGAGATAACCAGGTAATCCTGGTCCTCAGTTACATATCCACCAATATACCGGTTAGGCTGTTTTTCACCGCCATAGATGAGTTTATCCTCAGATTGGGCGGTGCCCAGTTTGTGAAAGAAAAGCTTGTGGAGCTGGGTTTTGGCGGACAAGGCACTGGTATTTTTAGAATTATCATAACTGCTGTAGTAAAACCCATCATTACCCCGCCATGATACTCCGCTGAATTTCACATCAATCAGGGTATCTTCTAAAATTTCCCTAGTTTCTGTATTGATGACAATGATCTTGCGCCAGTCCGAGCCCCCTTCGGTTATCATATAAGTGGCCAAGGATGCATCTTTGGTGAAGGACACACCACGGAGAGCAACAGTACCATCTTCTGAAAATGTGTTGGGGTCCAGAAACGCTTCCGGGTCATCGTCGGAATCTATGAGTGTGCGATAAAGAATGGAATGATTTTGAAGGCCCGTGTTCTTGTAAAAGTATTCGTAACCTCCTTCTTTGAATGGGGCACCCACCTTTTCATAATCATTCAGTTCTTCGATCCGTCTCTTCAGTTTTTGCCTAAAGCGAATTTTGTTCAGATATTTGAAAGTGACCCTATTTTGGGCTGTGACCCAATCGGCCGTTTCAGGAGACATATCATCCTCCAACCAGCGGTAGGGGTCCGCCACCTTTTGTCCGTGATATACATCCACATGGTCAATTTTGTTGGTATGGGGATAGGAAAATTGGGAGCCGGTATTTTGGCATCCGATGAATATTAGAATTAAGAGACTTGCATAAAAACGCTTCATGATTTCCTCCTCATTGGAATGAACGGTTTTGAATATAAGCGATGATTTTGAAAATCACCGGCGAAAATTAACACTAACAGGGATCAGGATTTAGAATAATTGTTGACCGCAGGGGCGAGACAAAGCCTACCGGCTGGTAAATAT
>JAYEFG010000034.1:0-11588 GCA_034658595.1 Fidelibacterota bacterium
TTAAAACAGAATAATGAATTTATCTGTCCAAAAGAATATTTTACGGAAGAAGGCTATGATTCAATCATGCGAATCATTCATAAAACACACCCCGATTGGGAGATGTGTTATTGATACAATTTTCCATAAGGCGCAGGATTTATGGAAATTAAAGTGTGGGTCTATTTTTGAATTAATGGGGGAAGAGAATTTGAAATCAACGTAATTTATTTCAGAATTTTTGACAGAAGGAGGTTAGCAATGTCAACAAAAATGAAATGGATCATCATTACCCTAATGGGTATGGTAGTACTTACCGCTGGTGATGACTGGTCCAAAAATAAAAAGGCCATCGACAAATCGGTCGAGAAGCACAGAAAAGCCCTAATCAAAATCAGCGACGCCATTTGGCACAATGCGGAATTGGCCCTGGAAGAACATAAGTCCTCTAAAATTTTGGCGGACTATGCGGAAAAGAACGGGTTCAGCGTGGAGCGAGGCGTGGCAGGGATGCCTACAGCTTTCATTGCCTCGTACGGTTCCGGCCGGCCGCGGATCGGCATTCTTGGTGAATTTGACGCCAACGCCGGCATCTCCCAAAAACTGCAAACAACAAAAGAAGCGAGAGTCGAAGGGGCACCCGGCCATGGCTGCGGACATAATTTATTCGGTACGGGCAGTCTCGGTGCCGCAATTGCTATAAAAGAATTAATGTCCAAGGGCAAGATCAAAGGGACGGTTGTTTTCTATGGCACCCCTGCGGAAGAAACTATTTTTGGGAAAGTCTGGTTCGCCCGTGCGGGCCTCTTTAACGATCTCGATGTGTGCGTGGATTGGCATCCCGGGGATGACATGGAGGCCGCCACCCAAAGCAGCAAGGCACTTATTGATTTTCGGGTCAATTTTTATGGCAAGACTGCCCATGCCTCTGCCGACCCCTTTAATGGGTTCAGCGCTGTGGATGGGATGGAACTCTTCACCACCGGCATCAATTATTACCGGGAGCACATTAAACCCACGGCCCGTATCCACTACCAGATTGAGAAAGCCGGAGATGTGGTAAACGTAGTCCCGGACAAAGCACAGATTTGGGTCCGTGTTCGAGAAAATGACAGAAAAAGTTTAAACGTGGTCTATGAACGCGTCAAGAAAATGGCCGCTGCCGGCGCACTCATGGCTGAGGTCGAACATGAGATTAATCTCATCTCCGGCATTTACGAGATCTTGCCGAACCGCCGTGGCGCTACTGCTATCCAAGCCAATTTTGAAATGTTGGGCCCCATCAAATACACCAAAGCTGAGGACGAATATGCGAAGGCGATCCAGCGCGAAACAGGAAAGCCTGAAGTGGGAATGGATGGTGCTATCCATCCATTGAAAGAAACCAAGCCGGCTCAGGGTGGCTCCACAGATGTAGGGGATGTAAGCCAGATCGTACCTGTAGTTAGACTATCCACACCAGCAGCACCGAAAGACGCTCCTTGGCATTCATGGGCTGTGGTGGCCTGTTCGGGGATGTCCATTGGGCACAAGGGATTGATCCAAGCCAGTAAAGCATTGGGTATGACCATGGTGGATTTATTTGAAGATCCCCAACTGGTGAAAGAGGTAAAGGCAGAATTCAATGAGCGAAAGGGCTCCAGCAAATACGAACCTATGATTCCCCCGGGGCCGCCGCCTGTGCCGCAGAAGTAATTTTTTTTCAACTCACCCCATCCCCTTTCTTTCGAAAGAGAGGGGCGGTTTGGCCATCATTATTAAATATTGGACTAAAGCTGGGGTGAGTTGGAAAATTGGGTTGCTTCGATGTTTCATGCCTCCCAATGACATGACTAATTTCAAACCATGAATTTCACCTTTGTACAAATATTCTGGATTGTTCTAATCGCCATTGCTATTATAAGCATTAAGCGCATCGCAGCCCAAAAAGGGTGGACGTTGAAAAATTTCATCCGTATTGAAGATGTTGATGATGAAAAATAAACCGTTCATCATTCTTTGCTGCATATTCATATCCTGCGTTTGGTGGGATGAAAAAAACAGCGGTTCTGATAAAGAGTTGATCTTCCAAATCCTCCCCCAATTATCCCAAAATACTGGGGGCTATTTCATCATGCCAACCGGATCATCCCAGTTACCCGTTTCCCATCGAGTCTATGCCTATATCGGTACGCGGGATTACAACACATTCGAATATGAAGACCTGACCCAGACCACAGTAACCTGGCATTCCAATATGTATACGTTGGATGGTGACACGGTTGGGTACTATCGCAAACGCCGTTTTGTGGATAATAGTTGGACCTATATCCATGGTGATACCTTAACGATCTATACCGGTGATACAACCCGGTTTCGGCCTATGCTTTCGCCCATAACCACCACCTCCAATGACAGTGGAATAGTCAGTACTATTCTCAAAATATCGCCACAAATATTTAAAGACACATTGATCCTTGAAGCCGCCACGCTGGATCAATTTGATGATTGCCCATTGGATTCCTGCTTTGTGGCCGTACCTATTTTGATTTCTAAATAACCTAATACTTCAACAAAAAAGATTAAATAAAACTCTAAATACGGGTTTTTGTTGACTTACCCGTAAGTTTGGTTTTATACTCTATTCACGATGTAGCTTCTGGGAAAAAGATTTTAGCCGAGGTAATTTTGAATCTACGACAGACATACCGGGGGGTTTGCCCGCGGGAGAATCTCCCCAACAGGAAAAGTCTGTTTATTCCCTTTACAATACCCCTTCCCCCAATACCAAGGTCAGGCTCCTGACCTAATTATAATGTGTTACCTATCATCTTTGAATTCCAAAATTGTGAAAACAAGTAAACAAACCAAAAGGATTTACTATGAACCTGAAACTGGTATTTCGCATCTTTGGTGTGATCACCTTAATAAATGCAGCGGGTATGATATTTGCGACCCAATCTTTCTTTGAAATGGCAGGCATGACCGTCACAGCCGATATGATTAACGTGGGGCAAGGATTTGGTATAGCGTTATTAGCCCTGGCTGTTTTATCTTGGCGAACCCCCGATATTGCCGGGGATGCAGCACCATCTTATGGTCAATTGTTCGGTATTATTGCTTTGCTAAACGTATTGCATATCGCATATCTTATTATGACAGAACAAGCATCCGGTCCGCCGGCATACGGCAATATTGTACTCATGGCAGTGTTCGCTGGGTTGTTCTTCATGTACAGCAAAAAATAAACAAACAGTGTAGAGACACGGCATGTTTACCCACCGGTAGGCGTGGAAGTTTCTCTACAAACATTAACTAAAAGGAGTAAAATATGGATACCAGTTTAGCCTTAATCATTATAGGCGCTGTATCATTACTGATCGGCACGGTATTTAATGCATTACCAATTCCGGTGAATCAAAAGATTATGGGAGACCTTCATGAAGCAGCCGTGAGACCGGCCGCATCTATCCGAACCATGACCGGTGCATTTGCAATGGCCATCGGGGTGACCGCCCTCTATTGCCGAAACCTCCCCGCCGAAGAAGCCGGGACACTTTTAACCGGGTTGGGCATAGGCTATATAATTCTTTTAGTCACGCTTGTTTTAACCAAAGTGAGAGGCCTTCTTGATCACCTCCCCGTGCCACCTATGATCATTTTTGCTATTTTCATTTTTCTCGCGTTTTACGCGAAATAATCAAACCACGTAGAGACACGGCATGCCGTGTCTTTACAATTAAACAAAGGAGGAAAAATGAAAAAGATCATTACATCAATTATTGTATTTAGTTTGGTATTCTCCACTATTTTATTTGCTGGGGACGAAGAAGAAATCATAGCACACATTGAGAAAAGAGAAGCGTACTTAAGCCAATATAAGAAATACATGAAAGAAATCTCTGAAGAAGGCACCCTGGAGTTTTGGTCCAGTGGTGGGTTGATGCATCAAATTAGCGGTCCTGGAAGAACAGGGGTTTACGATAGCATTAATTTAACGAGCAAACATATTGAAGTCATTGTTTTGGTGCCCGGAAAAGCAGCGGTTGCCATGTATTATACAGAGGGAACGATGAAATCCAAGGGGTCGCCGTCGGTAGATAATTATCTGACTCGCGTGACACAAGCATTCGTGAAAGAAGATGGGGAGTGGAAAGTTCGAGCTTCTCATTGGTCTCCGCTCAAAGGTGGTTCAGGCACAAACCAAACTCCCAAAGATTAACATTCAACAAATAACAAAAAGGAGGATTCTATGAATCTTAAACTCGTATTCCGCATCTTCGCCGGTTTTGGCGCACTATTTGCCGTGATGGGCTTGGTCGCTCCTGAATCTATGGCCGATAGTTACGGCATGGCCTTTTCGGATGATATACATCTTGTATTTCAGTTCGCAATTATGATTCAAATCATGATGGTCGTCATTGTGTGGCAACTCCCCGAATGGTTGGGAGATAACTTGGCCAAAGCGGGGACAACCATGATCGTAGTTTCACTCTTGCCGGTAGCAATGAACATTTATCATGTGGTTACCGATGCGTTGCCGGCATCAACGGCCCAATTAGTAGAATCCGGTATTTGGGTGGTTTTCGCCGCCCTGTTCTATTTCTACAGCAAAAAATCATAACCAAAGCAAAAGGAGAAGAAAATGAAAAAAATCATAATAACATTAATTGTCTTGAGTGTAGCAATCCCAACGACATTAATCGCAGGCGATAAAGAAGATATTGTAAAACAAATCAAACAACAATGGGTTGATTTTTCAAATAAAACGGTTGATATGTCAACCTTACATCCTGATGGGACCTGGCAAGGGACATCTCAAGGTGGCCTATGGGAATTTTTATCCCCAAACGAAGTAAGGGCCCAAATCGAAGAATCACCAAACGCATTTAATTTCCGACCGCATCATATTGAAGTAACCATCGTGGGAAGAAGTAAGGATGTGGCCTTTACGAATTACTACCTCGTAGGTAACATAACCGGGCCAAATGGTAAAGTACTTGCAAGCAATTACAGAACCAGGGCATCAGGCACAATGGTTAAGAAAGGTGGGAAATGGGTCAGCGTGGGCCAGCATTTTAGTCCACTTTATGGCGGTTCTGGCGTCATATTTGATTAAAAAATAACAAAACGATGTAGAGACGACCCGCCGGGTCGTCTCTACGAATGATAAACAAAAAGGAAAAAACGATGATGAAACGAATTGTTGGGATAATTATCCCTATACTCACATGTGCGGTATTGGTGGCGCAGGAAAAAGGCAATGTATGGCGAACATGGTACCTAAAGCCCGCAGCCGGTAAAACTGCACAGTTAGAAAAAGGCCTTAAAGATCATGTTGAGAAATTTCACGGCAAAGGTCAGTGGCCAGAATATTACCACGATATATTAACGGGGCCTAATGCAGGTTTATTGATGGGCTGGTCCGGTCCACACACGTTTAAAGCTATGGATGAACGTGTTCGTAGTCCTGAGGATTTTAAACATTGGGAGAAATACGTTGCTCCTTATGTGGATAATAATGCCCCCGGAAATATTAGTCTGATGGTTTTTGAAAAGGATTTGAGTTACAAGCCTAAGGACAAAGGTCCCTATTGGCATTTATCTTATAATATTATTCGGCCAGGTGCACACAGTGAATATGTGGAATTTTTAGAAGCGGTTAAAAAAACTAAAACAGCCAATAAAAATCCCCTTTCTCATAATATATATCGCGTGGCTTCCGGTAAACATCCTGATGCATGGATCTGGGAATATCCCGGTAATTCTATGGAAGAAATCTCAGGAAGCATGGAGACTCCCACAGGTCAATTGGGCATGGGTGATGTATTAGGGGAAGAAGAGGCCAAGCGGTTAAATGCGATTTACCAAAAAGTGGTAAAGTATCGGGTGCGAGAAATAATCAAAACACGCCGAGATTTAAGTACACCCGAAAATAATTAAACTAAAGGAAAAAACGATGATAAAACGAATCGTAGGGATTTTAGTCCCATTAATGACATGTGCCACCCTGTTTGCGCAGGATTACATCATGTTTCATTCAATTTTACTTGAATTGCGAGACGGTGAAAGTTCTGCATTGCAGGCCGGAGTAAAGCGGCACAATGCGAAATACCATGATGGTACGAATGGAACAAAAGCATACTTATTCTCAATTTTATCTGGCCCTAATTCCGGTCAATATAATTGGGTTATGGGTCCGACTAAATTCTCTCAATATGATGAACCCTTGACAGAAGATCATATGAAGGATTGGGATAAAAATGTTGGGAAGTATGCACGTGACCATACCTACATGTATATGGTTCGCGATGAAGATATGACCTACAATCCCGAGAATGAAGTGGTGGGCCAAAATATTCTCGTGAAACGGATTTTAGTCAAACAAGGCGGCAATCACCATTTGGATGCTGTTGAAGAGGCTATGAACTCTATTGCGGATGTATTAAGAAAAACCAATGCCAATATTGCACGAAGAGTATATCGAAGTGCTTTTCGTACAGCTGAAGGTGATTTTATGCTAGTCTATCCCTTTGACAGTTGGACGGAATTTGAAGGGGGTCGACAAGGATTACCCGCAGGATTTGCCGATGACTATGAACGCATTAATGGCAAGGGCAGTTTTCAAAAGCTCGGTGAAATAATTAGTGAACATACAAATGGAATTACCAATGAAGTTCAGACCATGGTGAAATAAAAAATGTAATCGTTTTGAATCAATCTGAATAAAATATGACCAAGGGGTAGTTAATAACCTAGTTACGCCTTATAAACTTGTTTAACCGCTCCTTGGTCTTTTAGAAAAAAGCCCTGTCCCAATTAAAAAAGACGGGGCTTTTTTCTTGCACCTTAATTATAAAGTGATATATATTTGATATCATAAAGATATCATATGGATAACAAAAATCATGCCAGATCTTTTAATCAGGAACATTTCTCAGGAGATGCAGCGCCAGCTCAAGGCGCGGGCAGAATCCAACCACCGCAGTATGATGAAGGAAGTTCATTTCATCCTCGAAAAAGCCTTAATCGGAAAGGCGGTGGAACCTGAAATCCCTGAGCCATACGAAGGATCATTCACCCTTTCGGATGATTGGATCACAGCAGCGAAAAGGTCTGACCGTGTATGATTGTTGTGGATATCAAATTGATTGTCTATCTCCACATTCAAGGAGATGGGACATCCTTAGCGCAGTCTGTCTATCGCAAGAACCCCAACTGGAGTTTGCCGTCCCTATGGCGGCATGAATTCCTGAATATCCTTTCCACTTTCGTAAAAGAAGGTGGTATGCCCCTTCCACATGCCGGGCGAATATGGGATCAGGCGATAGACAGGTTTGTGCGCGCTGAACAAACCATTCATTATAAACGCGCCCTTGCTTTGTCCAATGCATTTCAGATCAACACTTATGATGCCCAAGCCCTTGAACTGGCTCAGCGATTAAGTATTACATTGGTATCCGAAAATGCTAAACTGAAAAAAGCCATACCCCAATCGGTGAAAAACCCAAAAGTATATATTAAACAATGAAAAATTCACCAGAAATATTAAGGCCATTATTCCAACTCGATTCGGAGATCACTTTTTTAAATCATGGTTCTTATGGCTCCTGCCCAAAACCTGTCTTTGACGTTTACCAGGATTGGCAGAGAAAGTTGGAAGCGCGGCCCATCAAATTCATGTCGGAAGATGTGTATGAATATTTGGCAACATCCCGCCAGGCCTTGGGCCAATACATCAATTGTGATAAGGATGATCTTGTTTATATGCCCAACCCCACCCATGCTGTAGCCAATATCATTCATAATTTGGATCTCGGTCCCGGCGATGAAGTGCTTACCACCAACTTGGAATACGGCGCCTGTGAGCGGGCCTGGACCTACGATGCAGAACAGCGGGGATATGTCTATGTGAAAAGTGAGATCAGTTTTCCCATTGTGGATAAGGAATCCTTTTGCCGGGAATTCTGGAATGATGCAACAGACCATACGAAGTATATTTTTATCAGTCATATTACCAGCGGGACCGGGTTGATTCTTCCAATCCCGGAGATCGTGGCCGAAGCCAAAAAGCGGGGCATCGGCACAATTATAGATGGGGCCCACGCACCAGCCCACATTCCATTGGATATCACTGAATTGGACCCGGATTATTACACCGGCGCCTGCCATAAATGGCTATGCGCGCCAAAAGGATCTTCATTTCTCTATGTGAAAAAAGAACGGCAGGAGGGGATGCAGCCCCTTGTCATCAGTTGGGGTTGGGGTGGAGAATATAACGAATTCAAAGCTTCTACTGAACTACACAGTCCCAGCCTCTTTGTGAATATTTTTCAGTGGCAGGGCACGCGGGACATGAGTGCCTTTCTCACCATCCCCGCGGCTATTCAATTCCAGGAAAAATATAATTGGGAGGAAGCTAAGGAACGCTCCCGCGATCTCGTGCGCCATACCCGGGATCGGATCAACGATTGTACCGGGCTCGCTCCTATTTGTCCCGAAGATTGGCTGGGCCAGATGGCTACAATCCTGTTTCCCATGGATGATCCCCAGGGGTTTAAGAATACCCTTTATGATGCTTATAAAATCGAGATTCCTGTCATTACAGAAGGGAATTTGACGGCGGTTAGGGTGTCTTTCAATGGGTATAATTCACAAGCGGATGCAGACCGTCTTGCTGATGTGTTGAAGAAATTGATTTAGAGTTAAAATGTAATTTACCCAGAATCTATTCTTCTTCATAAAAACACCCTTTCCCCAAAATGGCCAGGGTAGGTGCTATTATCAAATTGATCAAAGTTAACAACTGCCAATACCAATATTCACCATAGGAAACACCCAAAGTTGCGGTGAGGAAAATAACAGTAGCATGCCATGGGACAATACTTTCAAGCATTGTGCCATAATCCTCAATGGATCTGGACAGAACTTTTCGTGAAATCCCTGCCTGGTCATATCGTTTGCCAAATGCGTCCCCCACAATAAAACTGGCCGCGAATTGATTGGATGTAATTCCGTTGGCCAATGCAGTGGCAAAAAGTGAAGAAACAATTATGGAGGCCCTTGATTTAATTTCCCTAAAAATACGATTCACAATGGTGGGCATGGCATCGATAAGATCTATAGTACCGATAAAAATGAAAACCATAAAAGTAAAAATAATGGCTTCAATCAATTCATAGAGACCGCCCCGCGTGAATAAAGTGCCAATACTTTCAGGCATTGCAGTGACCCAATAGGCCATATCAACATTATACCCCGTATGGAGGGCCGACATGATATCTCCCATGGAGTAGGGTTGAAATATCAGAGCAAGCACTGCGGCGGATAAAGAGGACATGAGCAATGTAGGCAGGGGGGCCATTTTTCGGATAGAACCATATAAAACAATGATGGGTGGTATGAGTAGAAATCCATTGAAATTAAACATGGATGCCACTGCATTTAAAGTAGGTTCAATTTGTCTTGGATCAATTTCAGATCCTGTCGGTGGGTGGGTGAATCCCAGGATAAAATAAATAACCAAGGCAATGAGTGCGGAGGGGAGGGTCGTAAACATCATAGATCTAATATGGTCATAAAGATCTACCTCCGTTGCCATGGCTGCAATATTGGTTGTATCTGAGAGGGGAGATAGTTTGTCTCCAAAATAGGCGCCGCCCACAATGGCACCTGCGGTGATGCCTAAGTTGGCCTCAATGACCGATGCGATACCGATAATCACCACCCCGATGGTACCGATTGATCCCCAGGATGTACCGGTTAATGTAGAAAAAATAATGGGAATTAGAAATGCCAACACATAGATATAAGATGGATTGATGGATTGAACCCCATAATAAATGAGCATGGGGATCGTGCCGCTGATTATCCATGTTCCGATAATGATTCCAATGGCAAAAAGAATCAGAAGCGCGGGAAATCCCCTGGCAAGTTTTTGAATAAAAGCGTGTTGTATATCATTCCATTTAAATCCGATAATCATGAGTTCGCCAATGGCGAAGACTGCAGCCAGCAAAAAAACAATCTCCAATGGGAATCCCGGTTGACCCAAAAACTTAGGACGGATCACCATACCGTAAATGATCAACACTCCCAGAAAGAGGACGGGGAGGATGATCTGGAAAAAGGGAAGGGTTTGCTTTCGGTTCATCGATTCAAGTATTTGTTATAATCTTTTTCAGTGAGTGGTTTGAATCGATCCAGCATGCCTCTTTCACGCATGAGTTTTTCAATACCTTTGATATCCATAGGGACAAAGTCAGATACGATTTCTGCGCCTGTTTCGGTGATAACAATAAGGTCTTCAAGCCGAATATAGATATTATCTTCCGGTACGCGTAGTGCAGGCTCGATGGTGAATACCATTCCGGGCAGGAGCATTTTAGAGTGGTCGCCTACATCATGGGTGGCCATGCCAACGCCGTGGCCTAAACTAGCATATTGTCGCTTGGATGAACGGGCATAACCCTTCACAAAATTCTCAGCCGCTTTTCGATGGTGAGCCTGGTTGAATTTGGCCTTGGCCAGGATGCGCGCCATTTCCTCAGCCGCCTCTTTTCGCACTTGTACCGGGGCAACGTAAGGGCGGATGTTATCTAGGATAGCCCGATAGCATTTCACATAAAAATTATAAAGCTGGGCCTGTTCTTCTGAAAATTTACCATTCACAGGAATCATCCGGGTGATGTCACTCATGTAATATTGAAAGTCCGGCGAATAGTCCATGAGCATGAGGTCCCCATCTTTCAACTTGTCCATTTTTTTATGGTAGTGAGGCATATAGGCATTGGGCCCGTTTGCGATGAGGGAATAATAGGCGTCCCCTTGGGCACCATTGATGTGATAAATGTATTTGGCCATGCCGTCCAATTCGTACTCAACCATCCCCGGCTTGGCGGATCGCATGGCTTCTATGAGCGCAAGACAGGATAGCACAGTAGATTTTTTAATTACTTCAATTTCTGCTTCACTTTTTATTAAGCGGAGTTTATCCAATATTGGGGTGAGATCTTTAATCGGCGATCCGGTCATTTGTTTAGATATGTTGTGAATGAAATCCTTATACCGGGGCTGGGTGAAGTCCCAGGGATCATTCTGGACATCTCCTTCATATCGAAGCAAAAGATCCCTGCTTTCGGCGTGGCGTTCCGGTGGGGAATGGTATAAATAGACTGTAGGCTTGGAACGCATGCGCATCCGCCAGAGGTGCTCTCCCATCATTTCTGTGGCATAGACATGGTCGACTCCTGACATAGCTCTAACTGCGTCTATGTCCTCTGCGGACATAAGCGGCCCTTCACTCCGCTCCCGCCGAGCATTCCTATGGGGGAGGTATAGGGTTGTTTCTCCCGTTTCCCCTTTGATCATTACATAAGCGTGGGGCGACTCAATGCCCGTAAGATAAAAGAATTCATTGTATTGCCGAAACTTTACATAACCTGTTTCTGAAGGGGCTCCTTGAAAGATTGCAATTGCATTGGTTTCAAGCTCCTTTGCTAGTTTCATACGTCTCGATTTGAATTCATCAGCCGTAAAAGTAACTTCTGCATTAATTGAATTAATGATGAATATCACTAATAAAAATATTTTATGTTTCATTTATCCCTCAAAAAAAAACTGCCTCAATA
>JAYEFG010000035.1:0-11575 GCA_034658595.1 Fidelibacterota bacterium
AATCCCGGACTATTGTTGGGGTGAGTCATTAATTTGTCTTTTTAGACTATCATCAAATCACCTTCAAAACCGTTAAAGAAAAATGCCGCTCCTCACCCATATTCCGTTCAAGTTCGGTGTAATAATATTGGAACATATTCTCGACCCGAAACAGGAAATCCCAACCGCGATATTCGTATCCTAAACTGGCATTCCAAATGTGGATCGGTACGCGCTTATCCTGCCCCGATATGGCATTCTCCTGGAATAATTCCACTCTTTCAATTCGAGACATATATCGATTCTCAAGCGTGGTCGTCACACCCATAAATCGTGTACCAATCGTCGTCACAAGCGTATGACGAAAACGATAGGCCAAGGTATCAATCGTATTGCCGTCTTTATCAATTTCTTCCGGGTTTAACTGGGTATAAGCTGTAGAAAACATTAGGGATTTATTCAACATGGCTCCTGACAAACCAACTTCTAACCCCGATATACGCGCATCGGTTAAATTTTCAAAATGGATGATCCACTTTTCATCGGGATTCGCCACGATCAATTGATCAAATGTGGAACTGAATGCGGCTAAATCAAATTTCAAATTGGATGCCAGCCGGTTTCCCGGAATTTGAACCGTTAATCCTACTTCTCCCGATTGACTGCTTTCCGCTTTCAAATTCGGATTTGGCTCCACTTTAAAAATATTCAATTGGGTTTGTGTGTACATTTCTGCAATAGCCGGTACACGGAAACCACTGCTTATAGATCCCCGTAAAGAAAGCCAGTCAAACAAGCGCCAGTTAAGGGCAATCTGTGGTGCAAGGGATTCGTCCAGTTTTTTATTATCCACGGAATAGGTTTCCATTCTGGCACCCGTGTTCAAGGTTAACTTTTTACCAATCCTCTGTTGCGCCTGAATATATGCAGACATTGACAAACTGGAATGGTCTCCATAAATCCCCGCTCTAATTTTCGCCTTTTGAGCAACAACACCTGTTATCAATTGGGTTGATTGACCCAGCGTCGTAGAAACCTGGACTTCACCGTACATTTTCTGTTCATCAACATAATTGTCGTTGGTTGCACTGTGGTTTTGCCACCATACATCATAAAAGGACCCTTTGAGTTTTATTACTGTATTTTTAGACATGATCATATTAAAAAAGCCGTTCAGATTCAGCTTTGTCCCGACAGTATGGTCATCTTCCTCTCCCGTAGGCGCTTCAAAGGGATTGGCGGCATTTTTCCATTGGGAGGCCAGGGATATTTTATCCGAATAATAATTAGCAAAAATGGATGCATTATATCGTTCACCAAAATTGAATTTCACTTTCCCGGTGATATTATTGGCATCAAGCCAACCCTGCCGCTTATATCCATCGGATTTTGCTTTATGAAACCGAATCCATGCACTGTGTTTTCCTACTGGGCGGCTGTGGGTTAAATCCAAATAATTGAATAATCCCGGATTGGTCCGCCATTGCCACTGTTTATACTTCGGTTCACTGTAAACCCCCGATTTTAACCGGAAACGCGTTTCAGCTTTTGCCGGGGCGTTTTTAGTCAGGATATTGACCACACCACCCAAGGCACTTGATCCATATAACGCTGATCCGCCGGAGCGAATAATCTCTACATGATCCACTACACTGAGGGGCACCATGGTCCAGGTAATATTACCGGCGCCGCTTCCCAAGATAGGTACACCATCAATCAATAGCAATGATCGGTCGCCCGTTCCCAGAGTATATCCTGATGTGCCGCGAATATTTAATTGTCCCCGAACTGAGCTGATTCCCGGTTCAAATTTCATCACTTCAACGAGGTTTACGGCGGCGCGATCATGAATTTTTCGCGGCCCGATTACAGACATGGAAACGGGCAATTCCATTACATCCTGCACATTCCTGCTGGCCGTCACCACAACCTGGGGTGCCGATAATACATCCTGCACGAGTTGAATATCCAATTGGATTGCTTTATCAGCAACGACGATGTTCTTTTCCGTATGCTTCCCAAATCCAATCATACTGACAACAAGTGTGTATACCCCCGGCTGTAAAGGACCAATTTTAAATTGTCCTACAGAATTAGTGGTTGTCCCCATAAAAGTACCCTGAACCAGAATATTCACACCCAAAAGTGGTTCATCGGAATCGGCGCGTGTGACCTTTCCGTTGATATATCCCTGGGCGAATAAATTCGCAATTAAAACTAGGATAATTAGTAGTTTATGTTTCATTTATTAATCTGGATACTGTGATTAATTTCCATAACCTGCTGGTTATCCAAATAAATAATATTGAGGAGGGGCGGCGATTTTTCCAGCTGGACGATCGGTAAATTTCCACTGGCAACGATCGAATCGAAATTGGCAAAGAATAATACGGGGTCCATGGTGAGTCCCACCCCCGCGATAAAATAATACCCCGGTTCAAGCTGAAAGAAATATTCAGATTCCTTCAACGGAGACAACATGGGTGTACTATAGGTCACAATTCCCGCCGCAAGGTTGTTTGGATTCAGGCTGTTGAGTACAATCAGGGCTGCGGCCTGGATTGAATCGGGCCATTCACCATCAATAAATAATTTCCCTTCTATGCCCGACACCGGTTCTAAACTTTCAGGCGTTTCGCAACTCCAGATAAGCACCAGGACAGAAAAAATGGCCGTTAATTTGCAAATCAATTTCATTTGAGTAATTCCGGGTAACCTAAAATTACAACCACATCACCATCATAAATATTCATTCGTTCCCAGATGGGCGCATGTTCTTCAGGGGGTTTTGGCGTACCCACAAGTGCTTCACCATCAATCATTGAGCGTTGAACTGAATAGGCATCAACATCGGGAATAAGGCAGCGCGCTATATCTACCGCTGCAGGATTGATGAAATCTGCCGTTGGAGACACCATGAGTCCTCTTTGTTCGCACATTTGGGTGAAATACTTATACACAACCGGATTTTGGGTTCGGACTAAAAACATATCTGCGGGAAGGATGGCTACCTTTAGTTCATTGAGCAAGGGATAAATTCCCTGTTTTTGGATATTCTTGTTAAAAATTGTCACCCGAAAATAATTTATAATTTTTTTCTCTACCGTATAGCCTTCATTTATCGAAAAGCCAATCATGTTTTTATTTTCATTCAGGATATGAATCCACAAGTCAGCATCCCGGTTGCGGTGGACAAAGGCATCCAAGCCAATATCATTCCCCAACCCATTTTTGGATACGGTGTGGTGTTGGCGGATGATATCCATGACTTCAGGGGAATTGCGTGTTTCAATGTCCGGCCAGCGCTTTTTGGGCTGAATGGTTTCAATGTAAAATCCCGGGTTTATGGATTTCAGATGAGCCAAAAGCGCTTGAGCCTGAGGGAGTGATTTATGTTGGTCGGAGTGCATGTCTTTGGATGCGTAAAATACGCAACAAGATGTACTTTATACAAAGAGGGAAATTAATTCATAATTATTAATTATGAATCATCCCAACCAAAGCTGCCGGTCTAAACTCCGATATTGGATGGCTTCGCTGAGGTGGGTTGAGTCAATATCTTTTGAATGATCCAAATCGGCGATCGTTCTGGATACCTTCAAAATGCGGTCATAGGCTCGGGCGGATAACCCAAGTTTATCCATGGCAGCTTTTAATAATTCACCCGCCTCTTTCGATAATTGGCAATATTTTTTAAGATCATTTGATTCCATCTGTGAATTGGCAAATATGGCCGCGCCTTCATAACGATTCAATTGTACTTGTTTTGCGTTTTGCACTCTGTTTTTAACCGCTTTGGATGGCTCTCCCGGATCACGATCTGCCAACTCCGTGAACGGGACCGCCGGCACTTCTACATGAATATCGATCCTGTCTAATAACGGACCCGAAATCCGGCTCATGTATTTCTGAATCATTTGGGATGTACAGCTGCATTCATTGTGGGCATCCGTGGCATAACCGCAGGGACATGGATTCATAGCCGCCACCAGCATAAATCGGGATGGATAGCTCAAACTCACAGCGGCGCGGGCGATGGTGACAACACCATCCTCTAATGGTTGGCGCATGACCTCCAATACATTCTTTTTAAATTCGGGCAATTCGTCTAAAAATAAAACACCATTATGAGACAAACTCACCTCTCCCGGCCGGGGGATGGCGCCGCCGCCGATAAGCCCTGCATCAGAAATGGTGTGATGCGGCGATCGAAACGGCCTTGTGGCAATGATCCCTTCTCCTTGAGGCATAACGCCTGCAACAGAATGAATTTTGGTCGTTTGGAGCGCCTCCTCTAAAGTGAGATCCGGAAGAATCGTTGGAATCCGTTTCGAGAGCATAGTCTTTCCACTCCCCGGCGGGCCGATCATAATGAGGTTATGACCTCCGGCGGCGGCTACCTCCAATGCACGCTTCACATGCTCCTGCCCTTTTACATCTGTAAAATCAAGGTGATAATGGAGGTTGGAGCGAAACAATTCCTGGCGATCCACAACAACCGGTTCTTTGATGGTCTCATCATTCAGGATTTGCACCACTTCCATCAGCGATTTAGCGCCCACAACTTTCACTTCATTCACAATTCCCGCTTCACGGGCATTTTCTTCCGGGAGGATAATTCCTTTTATAGCTTTATCCCGGGCGCAAATAGCAATGGGCAAAGAGCCTTTCACCGGGCGAAGCATCCCGTCCAATGCCAGTTCGCCCAACATCATAAGTTTATCCAAGTATTCTTTTTGGACGTACCCCATGGCGGCGAGGATTCCTATTGCGATAGGCAAATCAAACGCGGACCCTTCTTTGCGGATATCCGCCGGAGCAAGATTTACAGTTACATGTTTTCGGGGAAATTTAAACCCGGTATTTTTAATGGCGGCGGTGACACGTTCTTTACTTTCTTTCACCGCCCCTTCCGGGAGTCCTACAGTAATAAAGCGCGGTAGTTTGGCGCCGGAAAGGCTGGCTTCCACATCCACCACGTAAGCGTCAATACCGAGTATAGCACTACTTAGAACTTTAGCGGGCATTTAAAATTCAGTATACGGTTTAAAAAAGAAGAAGTGGTTCATTAATTCACAATCGCCACAAATATTGAATTGTAATAGCGGCCAAACAGAATCGGGCATTTTTCTTTATTAATTCAATCGCAGTTTTAGGCATTGGGTCATCTATACTTGTTTTTTCGTAAAGCGTAACAGACCATTTACTCCCATCGATGTCTACAATTTCCCCTGCATCATAATATTTCAAGAATGTTTGCCCTATAGCAGCCGAGGTAAACACTATCATTAAATAAAATCGCATTTTATTCTCCAATCATTGATTAGATCCTTATGTTAGAATTTGATACCCCATTGCATCACAGGGCAAGGAATTAAATTGGATGGGAGACGCAGGAAAATCTCTGCAAAAAAGGAAATTACTTAGAAGCAGCCTTTTAGGGATGTATATCCAAGATAGGGGATTATGATATAGAGGATGGAATCGCGAATGAGATAGAAGAGGAAAAAGGCCACGATCACTTGCCAGCCTTTCTTTTTCATTAGGAGTTTATAACCCCCGGCCCTTCTTATATCCCGCCATTCGTTGATGAATTTTGGACGGTAGAAAGACATCAGTTTTTCGGTTTAATCTTCCCGTATTTGAGGTTTTCGTATTTCTCCCAAATTGTTTCTCCCGCCGCCTGCTGAAAGCGAAATGCGAAGGACAATGCATCATCAAAAGAATTTCCAGTAAATTCCTCGTGGCGATAGTATTCATCAACCCATCCGATGAATTCGCCCATGCCCGCTTGATCCACTTGATCAAAAATGCCGTAAATCAATTCCGCTTTATTGTCATAATACCAGGTAGTCACTTCGCCATAGCCCATATCCTTAATCATGCTTTGATGGGTATCATACACCTGCGTCAGGTAAGAGAATAAAAATATTTCTTTTTCTTTCGGCTCCAGGGTTTTCCAATAGACGGCAATGGCGTTGGGTACAGGATCCTTTTTCTTTTCCTGTGCCGGCAGCAGCATCAAGGTGCAAATAAGTGTTAAAACAAATTTCATATTAGGCTTCTTGTTGTGATGTTTCGAATTCGTTAATGAGTTCTTCCAGTTTTCCTATGGCTTCATTTTCCGAAACCTTTCCTCGATTTTCACCCTGATAATACAAATGTCCAGCCCCTTTACCAAATGCGATTCCGAGGTCTGTGTGAGTCGCTTCTCCCGGCCCGTTCACAGCGCATCCCATAAGGGCCACGGTCATGGGCGTTTTCACATTCTGGAGTTTTTCTTCCATTTCCCCGGCGATTTTGAAGAGGTCCACTTCCAACCTGCCGCAGGTAGGGCAGGCCACAATGGTGACACCTTTACTGGCTAACCCTAAGGATTTCAAAATTTCGAATCCCACCCGCACCTCCTCCACAGGATCGTCCGTCAGACTGACGCGGATCGTATCGCCGATTCCTTTCGCCAATAATGTACCGATACCTACCGATGATTTGATCGATCCGGATTTTGTCGGCCCCGCTTCCGTAACTCCCAAGTGTAGCGGATAATCATATTTTTCTGAGAATAATTCGTAGGAGGCCATCATGAGGTTTACGTCGGATGCTTTCAGGGAAACGATAATATCTTCAAAATCGTGTTCATTACAAATATCAATATGGCGTTTGGCACTCTCCACCATGGCTTCCGGCATGGGGTAACCGTATTTTTCAATTAAATCTTTTTCCAGGCTCCCTGCATTCACCCCAATCCGGATAGGCAGGTTGGCCCCTTTCACTTTATCCAATACTTCTTTCACGCGTTTTTTCCCACCGATATTCCCGGGATTGATACGGATCTTGTCCGCCCCCGCATCCACCGCTTCCAAGGCCATGCGGTAGTTAAAATGGATATCCGCCACCAAAGGTACATTCATCCGTTTTTTAATTTCATAGAGTGCATCCGCCGCTTTTTGGTCCGGTACGGTGATGCGAATGATCTGGCACCCTGCTTCTTCCAGCCGTTCCACTTCTTTGAGGGTGGCGGTGACGTCATGGGTTTTGCTGGTGGTCATGGACTGCACCGTGATGGCGTGTTCACCTCCGACGATGAGGTCATCGATCTTAACTTCTCGTGTTTTTCTGCGTTTCATCATAATTTGAAGGGCGTAAAATTACAACGGCCTATCCCTGAAATGGTTCATCCAAATATTGCTTAGCCAAAATAATAGCATGGGCGTGGTTATCCAGTTTGATGCATTTTTGATAGGCAATCACCGCTTCCATCCGCTGCTGATTTTTATCATGAATTTGTCCTTTCAATAAATAGGCATTGGCCAGGATAGCATCCAGTTCAGCATGATAAAGGTTAATGCAATTATTGATAAAGCCTAATGCTTTATTATCGTCCCCCTTTAGGAAATAATAATGGCCCCAAACATAGTTCAAATAGGATGTAAACCACTTTTGATGCCGTTGGGTCAATTTGGGTAATTGGTGATTGAGACGGGTCAATCCTTTTTTAGCCAATTTTAATTTTCCATTCCGCAGGAGACTTTCTGTATAATGGACCTGGAAATCAAAATTGCCGGGATATTTTTCTGCCAAGATTCGGCTCACTTCAAGTCCACGCTTATCATTAATATCAGAAAATTGATATATGAATGAGAGGATACTCATGGCTTCGGTCCATGCCCATTGGCTTTGAGTCGCCGCCACCTCAATCTTGCGGATTCCTTCTTCACGGGATGCATTCAGGCCAAACAATTCTGCCCCCGCCTTTATGAGAATATTACTCAACCCCGCATAATATTCCACAATACCGATGGGCAGGTAAGCGTCTGTGAGATAGGGATCTTTTTCCAGTGCATTTTGCGTCATGCGAAAACCCTGGTAGGCGGATATAAGGGTCGGTATCCATTTTTTCTGTCCCAATAGGATGCGCGCTTTCAAACCACGGGCAGTGCCGCTATAAAGCATATATTCCGGATGATTAGGATGGACTGCCAATAATGAATCATAGATGGCCATAATCTCGTTCAGGTTTGCATTCAGGTTATTGTAAATCTCTTTTTGCGGCAGGTGTGCTTCATTCCGCCGCCAGTGTGCCGCCGCCCATGTTACGTGAACACCGGGATGATCAGGATAGTCTTTGCGCGCCTGTGTAAGGATCTCTAAACTACGGTCAAATTCATAATTATAAAATGCATCTACGCCAGCACGGACGGCATCATCCCACGGGTGTTGGGCAAATAGTATTGAACATAAAGAAAGGAATAAAATGTGGTGTTTCATTGACCGAGAAATTAACCGGATTTAGTATAAATCAGCGATGGTTTCAATTCATTTTAAACCACCCCTATGTCCCCTCCTTTTCAAGGAAGGGAATCAATCGCAAAAAGAATTAATTGATACAATCGTTAGGGGTGGTTCTACGTAGTGGACACCGATCGGTGTCCACCACAAAATGGAAAACCATGAGTGAAAATTTAATTTTTAATTCACCACCGCCTTTATGAAATACATATTGGCTTTCATTTGCGCGCTTGTGACCGAATTTTCCTGGAGTAAAAACATCATTTCAATCGGGTCAAAACAATCCGGTGGATTCTTAAATTTTGGGGCGGTTCCCGCCTCATCATCCATAAAGAAGTCTTCAAAAAATTCACAGACATCTTGATTCATTTTTAATGTCAGCTCTGCCCCATTGACCACATAAGGAAAAGCAAGTGTATCAATTTCACCTTCTATATCCATGATCATAACCAATACATTCTCATCAGTGGTATACCATTCACCATGGTCTTCACCCTGCCCAAACTCATCGGTAAAATAATGGGTGGCATCACCATTTTCTCTCAAATCCATTTGTATTTGTTCCTCTTTCATTCCTTGAACAATCAAAGGAAAATCAACCTCAACAGAATCGGATGCATTTACACTAAAAGTGGCTGCCTGGAATATCCCATCTGCGATGTAATAGGTCGAAGAATCCATTTCACCGGTAAACATGTTTACCGAATAGGCCGTATCGGATGAAATGGTTAAGTTGAAGTTCAGGGAATCCAAAACGTAATCGGAAACACCCATATACATGCTACCCTCAGTTTCGCTTAACATTACCATAAGCCCAAGTGTCTTTACACCGGTCAAATCATCTTCATCGACAAATCCCGTAAATACCGGGAATTGAGCCTCCTCTTCATCCATTTTCCAAATGGACCTATTTGATAAGACCACTTCAGGTTCATCCTCTTCACCTTCGTCGTCAAGGTTAACAATCATGTAAGATAATTCAGCATTGGGTGTCCCATATAAATTAATGGATGAATGTCCTTTGGCAAACATATTCGCCCCTTTTTGGGAGACACTTGAGCCGATTGTTAATTCACCGTCTGCATCTGTCATTCCCCACAATCCCACCAATTCTTCAGGACGGTTGGGTTCATCCCCTTTATCCTCACAAGCGGGGATAAGAAATAAACTTATGGTTAAAAGAAATATGAAAAGTGTTTTGAAGGATTTCATATTGAGGGTCTTTTTTGTGGTTATTGGAGTTTACCCACTTTTAGATAAACACACAAGTGGTGTGGGGCGTATAAATGTAGGGGTAGCATTATTGCATCCCCTATGAAACGATTAATTTTTAACCTGAAATCTTCCCTGCTAAAAGGAGCCACCCACGAGCATCATTATTGGCAGGATTCAATTCTATGGATCTTGCCCAGGCGGCTTTAGCCAAGCCCGATTCATTCATCTTCCAATAGGTAATGCCAAGCCCCAAATAAGTCTGTGCATCCGATGGTTTCAATTCAATCGCTTCCTGGTAGGCTGCCAAAGATTCCCTGAACATACCTTTATCGCGGTAAAAACCACCTAAGGTTTGCATGGAGCCAGGGAGCCATTTACCGGAATTTTTATTCACACTGAGTGCCTTTCGGAAAGAAGTCTGGCCCAATCCCGATTCGCCTACGCGATTATATTCAACGGCAAGGATGTAATATGCTTGGGGCAAAAGTGTCCGCACTTTTTGGTTATGGGGATCGTAATGTAAAAGGTCTTCCCACGCAGATGCGGCGCGTCCCCATTCACTGCCCTTGAAATAACTGAGCCCCTGCTTGAATCGGGAATCTGTATCTGACGGGTCGATTCGTATTGCATCCCCGTAAGTCAAAGCAGCATATACATGTTTCCCCTGGGAATAATAGAGGTCAGCCAAGGCCACATATGATTCATGATGTGCGGGATCCTGCTTAATTGTTTCCTGGAAACTCGCTTTGCCTTTGTCGGTGTCACCCATGCCCAAAAACGCTTTCCCTTTGAGATAGATAAAACCACTCTGTCGCGGAAACATATCTTGACCGCCTTGAGCCAGTTTTGCCGCATACTCAAAATTGCGGTCATCAAGATTTTTGCGGATAGTTTTCATTCGCTGTCCGGGACCCGTAGGATCAAGCTCCGCAGATTTCGATAAAATATCATCAGATAAATTGCGGTTTTCATTTGTCCCGAATAATGTAGCCATTGCTTCAATTGTGGCACGGTGGTTGGGCTGAACTTCCATTGCTTCATCAAAGGAATTACGCGCTTTTCTCATTTGTCCAAAGCGGGCATAGAACGATCCAAGATGAAAATGGGCATCTGCATTGAAAGGATTCTGTGCCGCTAATTTTAAATATATTTCCTTCGCATCCTCGAAGCGGCCGATTGCTTCATAATTACGGGCAAGGTCAACCTGCAGTCGCTGGTCATTCGGTTCGATACGGGCGGCTTTCTCAAGTTCTGCCGTGGTGGGTGTCCGTCTTGTATCCACCCATTGAATTTTCTTTTTATCCCTGTCATCCAGGTAATTTGTCGCCCGCGCCAGGCGTCGAGAACTCAGCTCAAATGCTTCAGCAATATTATAAATATCGTTCGCATACTTAACAGGGCTGATCTTAGGAATGTCAGACATTTTAGGCACTTTAGCCCTGGTGGGTTTGGATGAGGCCACGCTCTTCCCGCTTTTTTTCAGGATGGACTGGAGCTGTTGTATCTTCTTTTTATTCGAAGCGGATGGATTCAGTTTATAGGCTTTTTGAAAATCTTTGAAGGCACCGGCATAGTCTTTTATCTTTGCCTTCGAGTTCCCCCGTTTGGCGAATGCCGTTGCTTGAGCTGCTTGTTTTTTCGAAGGTTTTTTCTTACCGGCTTTGCTCCCGCCCTGCTTTTTAGCCAGGGATGTAAGCTGCTGAACTTTCTTTTTATAATTTGCGGAGGGGTTCAGTGTATAGGCTTTTTTATAATCGGAAAGGGCACCCCGGTAATCTTTTTTCTTGGCTTTTGAATTCCCCCGTTTAGCATATTTTGATGCCTGGGAGGCTTTGGCTTTTTTGGATTGAGCCACAACAATGGCGGAATTATTGGTAACAGGTAGGATCCCAACCGTTGAGATGGCCAGGATGATTCGGGTTGTCCAGAGGTAAATCAATCGCATGGTAACAAATCGAATTTACGAAAGACCAACCGTTTAGAAAGGTCTATTTTATCGAAATGCTTCGGTGGCTATCCATTTGGTTTTGACGCTGCCGCCCTTCCCCCCTTCCGTCCAGGCAAAAAATAGTTGATTGCCTACCATTTCCAT
>JAYEFG010000036.1:0-48479 GCA_034658595.1 Fidelibacterota bacterium
TGGCTGACGGACGACGGTCTTCCAAATAACCATGGCCGTCATTGGCGGTTGCCATAGGAATCCTAATGGAAGCGCCTCGATCGCTTACAGCATAGCGGAATTCATGGATGGAGCAAGTTTCGTGAAGGCCCGTTAACCGTTCCTCATTATGAGCACCATAGACGGCAATATGATTTTCATGATTTTTACCCAGTTTTTCGCAGGCATTTTCAATAACTTTTAATCCACCATTTTCACGCATGGATTTTGTGCTGAAATTGGCGTGGGCTCCTGCACCGTTCCAATCACCGGCAACCGGCTTTGGATGCAAAGTTGCATTTACACCATAATCTTCTGCAATGCGATAAAGAATCCAGCGTGACAACCATAGCTGATCACCTACATCCAAAGGTCCAAGAGGACCGACTTGAAATTCCCATTGTCCCGGCATCACTTCTGCATTGACTCCTGAAATTTGAATTCCTGCCTGGATACAGGCTTCCATGTGGTCTTCAACAATGTCACGCCCAAACACTTCATCTGCGCCAACACCACAATAAAAGGGACCTTGGGGCGCAGGATAACCGCCATCGGGCCAGCCCAAGGGTGAGCGGCCTTGAAAAAAGGTATATTCCTGTTCGATGCCAAACCATGAATCTTCATCTTTATACTTTTCTGCAATATTCACCAATTTTGCACGAGTGTTGGATTCGTGAACAGATCCATCTGCATTCCGCACTTCATTCATCACTAAAATATTGTCGCCGCCGCGAATCGGATCTATAACATAGGTTACCGGTTTTAACATACAATCACTGTCACTCCCATCCGCCTGCATGGTACTCGAACCATCAAATCCCCATTCAGGAATATCCTCTAAACTATTGACTGGTCCCTCAAACACTTTTGTTTTAGAACGCAGTTTAGCTGTGGGCTTATGTCCATCAATCCAAATGTATTCTGCCTTTATTAATCCCATTTTTTTCTCCTCTAATCGTTTATTAAATATTTTATGTATTAAGCCTGTATTTCCTATTATTTTAAAGTATTTTCCTAATTATACGAGGAAATACAAAGCTCAATATACATTATTACCCAATTGCTGTGGAACCTTTTTCACTGGTTCGAATACGAATACATTCTTCGACCGGTAAAATAAAAATCTTTCCGCGGCCTTTGTAAGCCACGCTGGTGATTGCTTCCACTACATTTTCAACGAATTCATCATTCACGGCAATTTCAAGACGGACTTTTTTCAACAAAGTAATTTCATGGGCAATTCCACGATAGACTTCGTGGGCCGGAATTTCCTTCCCCTGGCCCAAAGCATTTGAAACAGTAAACTTATAGATTTTCTTTTTCAGCAGAGCTTCTTTAATTGCCGGAAGTTCCTCCGGCCGTATGATGGCAATAGTCAGTTTCATATTTTTTCCTGAATCAATTTATTCAACAGTAAATATCTGGAAACCGGCATAGGCTTACATTTCATGTTCACCCAGATCCACACCACCCAATTCTTCCTGCTCGCTTACGCGCAACCCAATCGCAGTCTTAATACTGTAAAAGAGTCCTAGGGCCAAAACAAAACAAACGATAGGCCCCCACACTAATCAATTGGGTTAAAAACTGGTGTTCCGGGCTGAATATCCCGACAGCAAGGGTCCCCCAAATCCCGCAGGTCAAATGAACAGAAACGGCACCCACAGGATCATCTATTTTCGGACGGTAAAAAAAATCACGGAAGACACAACCAACAACCCTGCTATATAACCCAGGATCACTGCATTCATTGGACTGATAACATTTGCACCCGCAGTAATACCAACCAGCCCCGCCAAGGATCCATTCAGTACCATAGATAAATCCGGTTTTTTGGACAGGGACCATGAGAGGGTCATAGCACCAACGGCCACCAGCTGCTCGAGACCGGGCCCGGGTCTGCTAACAGAACCGATCCCCCATTGAATCCATACCAGCCAAACCAAAGTAAAAACACCCCTATAGTTGCCAATGACATACTGTGCCCCATAATCGGAATAGTTCTTTTTCCATTTCGACCATATTTTCCTATACGCGGGCCCAATACCGCCGCACCCACAAGGGCCGCCCATCCACCTACACTACCCACCAAAGTTGACCCGGCGAAGTCGTAAAACCCCATTTGGTCCAGCCAGCCCGCGCCCCATTTCCACGATCCGGCAATGGGATATATGAAAGCAACATAAAGAGTCGAAAAAATAAGAAAGCTCTCTAGGTTAACTCTTTCGGAGACTGCCCCAGATACAATTGTCGCTACCGTAGCAGCGAACATTTCCTAAAAAATGAAATCCGTGAAATAGGTATAGGCACCGTCAGCAAATTCTACCGGTCCCGCTGCACCCTGGGGAACGGAAATACCCCACCCTGCAAAACCAAATACACCGCCAAGAGAAAACTCCCCTGGATACATGAGGTTAAATCCACGGAGGGCATAGGTAAGCAGTCCTATGGCAATGATAGATACATTTTTAAATAAAATGTTAACCGTGTTCTTTGCCCGGGTAAGGCCTGATTCCAATGTGGCAAAACCCAAGTACATAATAAAAACCAGCATGGTAGATACCAACATCCAGGTGTTATTTATTGTAAAAAGGGCTGTATCGCCCGTTTCTGCCATTATCACGCCTCCCATCAAAAGAGCCATGATGAATATTAACTTTGATTGGTTCATATTAATTTCTTCTGAATTAATCTTACTAAAAACAGATATTTTTTAAAAACCAACCGCTATTTAAAACACCCTTGATTATATCTTTATTACAATAATAATTTAAGAATAATTAAGATATAAGTTATAAATATTGTATTGTATTATTTTTTTATTTAATATTTTATTTAATATTGTGTATTCCCTTTAATGTTTTTAAGTCAATATCCGTTGATTCTTTATAGGATGAAAGGACGACGTTAGACTGTGTTCGGGAAACACCGGGCCAATTTTGAATTTCATATAACAAATCTTCCAGAGCCTGTGAATTCTTTACGCGGATCTTCAATAGATGGGAACCGCCTCCAGTGATGGAATGGCATTCCATTGCGGATTTGCATTCATTCGCTTTTTTTACAAATTCATCGTAGTGGTCTGAATGTTCACTTACGATAAAAACATAGGCCGTTAAATCGAGGCCAGCATTTTTATGATTCAGAATAGCTGCAAATCGTTCGATTAACCCTTTTTCTGTCAGTTTTTTAATCCGTTCTCCCACAGCAGGAATAGATAAATCAACTTCCTTCGCAATGTCGCTGGCAGTAGAACGGCCATTCTTTTGCAGTATTTCGAGAATCTGTATATCCCGATTGTCAAACATAGATACTCTCCTATTTTTTAATCAATATCAAAGTTATGACAGAAATATTTTTCTTAAAAGGACCGTTTGGCTTATAGTTTTTTTGATTTTATGTGATAAATGAATATTATAGCTTTAAATTATTAATGAGCCGATTAATAGCGAACCGATATTCCCATGGCAAAAATAAAACCACCGGGGCCGTATGTATAGGTGTTCATATCAAACATAATATCTTCAACTTCATATGCTATTCCAATGCCTAGATCGGAAAATACGTTCCTAATAAAAGATACATTGGTCATTTGATCGGCCTTGTTTGAGGACGTTCCTCCTTTAATAATTAACCCATTATTAAGTATTAGTCTCCCTGAAAATGTAATAACATATCTTTCGGTTTCAGTAAAATATGCATAGTCAAATTCCAGGTCGAGTGGAAGATTCTTGAGACGGCGAGCCACCGAAATCACCCACGATGTGGGTAACCGCTCTACGCTTTCGCCATAGGAGTCATACGTTTTTCCATAGTTTTGAAGAATTAGACCAAAGTTGGCAATTTGCGATCTAAAAATTAGGCCGGGGGAAATGGTGACCGCCTTCGCTTTGGTCTTTTCTATCTGACTCAAAAATAATCCGCCATTAAGTCCAATAATGAGTCGCGCTTTTTCTGTATGTTCTGCAAAACCGAATTGAAGATGAATATCCCCGGCAGAATAATCACCTGTTTTATGGTTATCCATATTTCGCCCCTCAAATAGACCATAATTGATGCGACTCACTTTTACCCCAACAAAATGACCTTTAATCGCCCAATTTGTCATGATGGATTGTCCGCTTATCCCCGCTGGATATTTGATTACATCAAATTTGAATTGCCGCTTGGCACCAGAGAGAATGGCGGCGTTGCGAAAATCATTGTGGTTGGAAAACAAATATCCGCCGCCGGCCAGACCAACAATTTGTCCATTTGTCCATGTATTTAACCCCGGGAAAGTCGTTTGGGGAAAACCAAAAACTATCAGTGTAATAAATATAAATGCAAAACGCATCATAGCAGTGAAACAGGGTTTACGTCGATAATTAATCGCACATTCCCAGGCAATTTAAATGGATCTCCATTTTTAATAATGGATTTATAATATTGATGGAGTTTTTGACCATTTGGATCTAATTCTTTCCGGGATTTTAAAACAACCTGCATCCGGTATTGATTCCGTAATCTTTCCCGGTAGCAAAAAGCAGGCCCCAAAAGGGTTATTCCTTTGGGTGGGCGATTAAATTTATTCCCCAAAAATTTTGATGCTTTTTCTACAGCGTTCTTGTTTTTATCCAAAATTTCTAATCGTACCATCCAGCTGAAAGGTGGGTAATCAAGTGCCTGCCTTTCATCCAGACAAATATTATAATATTTTTTCAAATCCAATTGTGTGGCACACTTAATTACGGGGTTTTCCTTGTTATATGTTTGAACCACAACCTCACCCGGTATGCGACCTCGCCCTGACCTGCCAGCCGCTTGATAAATCAATTGAAAAACACGTTCCCCCGCTCTGAAATCCGGGAGGTAAAGTCCTGTATCCCCATTAATAATTCCAACCAGAGTGGCATTAACAAAATCCAATCCTTTGGCAATCATTTGGGTACCCAATAAAATATTAATTTGCCCGGCCGCAAACCGCTGTAATACATCGGTAATATTAATCCCTGATCTGGCTGTATCTACATCGAGTCGTTCAATTTTCGCGCTGGAGAATTTATCTTTTAATTCATCCTCAACTTTTTGCGTTCCCGTTCCAGCCAACTGGATATTAAAACTCTGACATTTCTTACAGGTTGATGGCAAGGATCTTTCAATATGACCACAAAAATGGCATTGCAGAAAATTGCCAGTTCGATGATAGGTTAAAGCCACCTGGCAATTGGGGCACATAGCGACTTCACCACAATCCGCACAGCGCAAAACAGGTGCATAACCGCGGCGGTTGTGAAGTAGGATAACCTGTTCTTTTTTATTTATGCGATCCTCAATTTTTTCCAATAAAAGTCTTGAAAATATTCCGCCATAAATTTCTCTTTCTTCAGATTCTTTGATCATATCCACAAGATGGACATGGGGATACTTTGCACCGCCAAATCGGTCAGGCAGATGAATATATTCATGCTTGCCTTGGATATAATTATAATAGGATTCCAAGCTGGGGGTTGCACTGGCCAGAACAACAGCTCCATTGTGGATTTTTCCTCGCATTAGGGCAACATCCCGCGCGTGATACCTAGGATCAGGCGATTCCTGTTTATAAGAACTTTCCTGCTCTTCGTCGACCACGATTAAACCCAAATTCTTAAGGGGCACAAAAATGGCTGATCTCGCACCAATAACAACTTTATAATCACCGGCACATATTTTCTTCCAAGTCCAAGCACGTGCAGACTGACTTAATTTGGAGTGCCACAGGGCCACCGCATCCCCAAATACGGCACGAAAACGACCAGCGATCTGGGGGGTCAGGGAAATTTCCGGCAGTAACATTATAACAGTTCTCCCCTGATTCAGAGCATGTCGAGCCGCCGCAATATAAATTTCTGTTTTCCCGCTTCCAGTGACACCGTGCAATAAAAATGGTTTGAATTCGCTATTATCCAATGAATAACAAATTTTTTCAATTGCTTTATTTTGACAATCTGTAAATCGAATTTTTTTATGGATAGGTTTAAAAGAAAATCCATTTAAGTCTGGTAAAACATCTTCTTCTTTTATTTCAGCAAGTCCTTTATCGGCTAGTTTTCTACATATATCCAACGGGTTGGATGCCAGTGTATTCAATGACTGGGTCGCAACAAAATCTTTTAGTTCAAGAAGGTGTTCCAATACCTTTGTTTGCGCTTTAGCCCGTGGGGGTAATTCTGAAAGTGGACCAGTTGCTTTAATCATTGTTCGGGTATGTGGTTTATAGCGAGTGGAAAGATTCACCGGCAGGGCCGCCTTTACCGCAACACCAAGAGGGATACTATAATATTCAGAAAGCCAGTTAATGAGTTTCCATAAATAGCGATCTAGAACCGGCTGATCATCTACCAATGATTCGATGGTTTTGATTCGCCCCTTAAATTCTGTTTTATCCTTTAGGTCAACAACAATCCCTTGGATTTTTCTATGGCCAAACATTGCATTTACACGAACGCCTACCGAAACTTTTTCTAATAGCGTTGCGGGAATTTCGTAAGAAAAAGTCTGGTAACTGGAGATAGGAAATGAAACGTCAGCAAACATCGCTAATGAAAATACCGGGAGGGTGGATCATCCGGCAACCGATTGTTTTACTTCCGGTCAATAAAATCCTGGTATGATTTTTGAAGGTAGGCTTTCCCCCGATTAAACAAAACCTGGTTTATTGAATCAGGAACATACCCATTTAAAAATGTTACCGATTTTATATCGTGATCATATACAAGCATTTGCTCTTTTTCAATCCACCCGAATCCATGATTAAAGGTGTAAAAAGCACTGCTAATGGTATTGTCTAACAAATTTCGTGAGAAATCGAAACCATTCGCATTTAAGTTGAACTGATATAAAATAGTTTTAGCCAAATCAGCCTGACTGCCGATTTCAGATATTCTTTTCCCGCGCCATTCTTCTCTCAGCGGTTTCCCATAAATAAATAATGGTATGCGGTGGCGCCTTGGATACCAATTGATCGCATCGCCGACTCTGAACCCATGGTCAGATATAAAAACAAAAATAGTATTATCATAAAATGGTTTTTTTGCAACACTATTCATAAAATTATAAACGGAACGATCAGTATAAATAATAGAATTCTTATAAAGGGTTTGACGATCATTTCCATTTAGGATTGGTTCCATGGGAATTTCAAATGGCTCATGACTTGAAAGAGTTAAAATCGTTATAAAAAATGGCTCCACAAGTTTATTTAATTCATCCAAAGTTCGATTGAAAACAATGTGATCATGGGCACCCCATTTGGATTTTATATCTTTTTTTTGGAAATTATTCTTGTCAATAATATGGTTAAAACCTGCATTTAACAGAAATGATTTAATATTAGCAAACTCAGATTCACCACCATAAATGAACACAGTTTCATACCCAACATTCTTAAAACGATTCGGCAAGAAGGGAAGTGTAGCAGCCTTATCTGGTTGTTTAACTAAGGAGATTAACGGTAAAGATGGATATCCGCTTAGAATAGAAACAAGCCCTCGGTCGGTCCTTTTTTCAGTTGCATAAATATTATCAAATAAAATTCCGTTTTCGATAAGGTGATCCATATGGGTTGTAAATTGGGATTTACTCCCCATATTTTTGAACATTTCTGAGGCAACCCCCTCTAAAACAACCAGAACAATATTAAGATTATTCCCTGAGAATATTTTGGGAAACTGTTTGTTATTATTATCATTATTTTTTGACAGTATTTCTTGGATTTCACTATTAGCAAAAAACTGATATGGATTATCATGTACCACTCGCGAATAACTGTATAATAGATTCCAAATTGTATTGACCGATGCCGCATTTAATTTTTTGTTTTCAGAATAAACGGCAAAACTTTGATTAATGGGTGCCAGTTGGATGCCTCCCCGCAGACAAATACCAAATAAGATAAAACTCAAAATAGCGGCACTGCTGTTTTTTATAATTCTTTTTATACTCAAGCCGGAAGCATGACTGGAAAAATTCGAATTTCTTTTAGCAATTCTTAATCCCCACCCAATAAATAATAAGGCATAAATCGTATAGATAACCGATAACAATCCCAATGGAGCGTTGAGAGAAGATGCCCAGAATTCCTTGGGATATTTAAGATAACTTACTGCATCACGGTTTATATTGTAGCCCCATTCATGATACACCTCAAGATTAGCCACCACGCCAAATGTGACAATAGGAATAATAATCCAAAAATAGGCTTTAATGATGTTTTCCAACTTACGAATTGGAATAAATAAACTAACTAACCAAATAAAAAACAGGGGGGATATCATATAACACACAGCTGAAAGATCAAGCCTCAGGGCATGCCAAAAAGGTTCAAAAATCTGCATTAATGTGAGGCTGGAAATAGACAAATTATATATTAAAAATAACAGCCGGTCAACTGCAAAATAAACCATCCAGAAAAATACCAGATGGCCGAAATATTTTATATGACGCTGAAACATATCTAAAGAATCTACTGCAAATAAAAAACCCCTGTCGAATGGATATCCGGAAGGGGTTTTATTTTTTTGAAAAAAAATTTAGGCTTGGATGACGTAGACTTTTACTTCCTGGTTCAATCCTCTTGTGATTTTCACCGGCACATCATAAATGCCCAAGGCCTTGATTGGCTCTTCCAAAAGAATCGCGTGGCGATCCACTTCGATTCCCTTTTCAGCCAACGCTTTATGTATGTCCTGACCAGTGACGGAACCAAATAAACGATCTTCACCGCCAACTTGAACTTCAACGGTAATCTCTATTTTCTTAAGATTACTAATCAATTCTTCGTAGGCCTGTGCTTCACGTAATGCCCGTGCTTTAGCTACCATCTTCTTTTCATCAGCCAATGCGCGGTTCCGCTTGGATGAACGAACAGCCAGTCCGCGTGGAAACAGAAAGTTTCGTGCATAGCCCGGTTTTACGGCAATGATATCACCGGCAGTACCCAGTGTTTCTACATCCTGTAATAAAATGATTTCCATGATTAACTCTCTGTGCTGACATTCGTGTAAGGCATTAAGGCAATATTGCGGGCCTGCTTAATCGCTCTAACAAGTTTCCGGTGCATTTTTGCACTGGTACCAGTCACGCGACGAGGCATTATTTTCCCCTGGTCGGTGACAAATCTTCTCAGCAATTTCACATCCTTGTAATCAACTTCTGTGATGCCGTTTTCTTTAAAATAACAGAATTTTTTTCTACTCTGAAATGCCATGATTTACTCCTGAACTTTTTCTGTTTTTTCAGCTTCAACTGCCTGTTCTTCTTCCGCAGGTTCAGAAGATTCTTCATCAATCGATCCTGCTTCTGCCTGGGCTTCTTCTTCAGCAAATGCCTTGGAAACTTCTTTTATTCCAACAGTTTTTTCTTCAGTTCCTTCCCCAGCGGTTTTTTCGGTGGTTTCAGTTGTACCTTCAACGGATTCCCCGATAACCGGTTCTTCATCCTGCTGAATTTCAGGACGGGCTTCCAGTACAACTGTCTGGTTCCGAAGAATCGGCTTTTGCAAAACCATAAAGCGTTCGAAGCGGTCTAAGTTTTTGACTGATCCTGTTTCAAAATAGAGCAGAACAAATGTGCCATACTTATGCTTCTGAATCGAATAAGCTAATCGTTTTTTCCCCCACACATGCTGGTGGATAATCGAAAAACCATAATCACCCACTTTGTTGGTGATCGTCTTAATGACTTCATCAAGACGATCCTGCTCATAATTAGGGTTAACGATATAGAGACTTTCATAGTATCTCATATAATACTCCTTATCTTAAGGCAATCAATGGTGCAATCACCAGGGATACCACAGACATAAGTTTAATTAAAATATTCAGGGATGGGCCGGATGTGTCCTTGAAAGGATCACCTACAGTATCGCCTACCACAGCTGCTTTATGAGCATCGGATCCTTTTCCATAGAATTCACCATCCATTTCAATTCCTTCTTCAATCATTTTTTTGGCATTGTCCCAAGCGCCACCGGCGTTGGATTGAAAAATGGCCATCAATACACCGGAAACGGTTACGCCTGCAAGTAGGCCGCCTAATGTTTCAGCGCCAAATATAAACCCAACAACAACCGGTGTCAGGATAGCCAGCAACCCGGGTAACAGCATTTCTTTAATAGCGGATTGTGTAGAAATTTCTACACATTTACCGTATTCAGCTTTTCCGTCAGCTGCTTCAAAAGTTTTACGATCCTCTTCAGACCATTCATCATTTTCACCATATTTATTCATGACGGCAAGAGCGGCAGTCAGCTCCGGAATAGATTTGAACTGGCGGCGAACTTCTTCAATCATGGCCATTGCCGCGCGACCAACTGCATTCATCGCTAATGATGAAAACAAAAATGGCAGCATACCACCAACAAAAAGGCCTGCCATAACCCACGCATTAGTAATATCGATTGAAACTATTGCATTTGCTTTTGCAACTGATTCTTCAAATCCATTACCTAAAAATTCTTTAAAGCGAATGTTATATACAGTTGTTCTAAAAGCGGCAAACAGGGCCAGAGCTGTTAAGGCTGCAGAACCAATGGCAAATCCTTTACCGATAGCTGCTGTTGTGTTACCCACAGCATCAAGTTTATCAGTGCGGGCGCGAACTTCACTGGGAAGTTCAGCCATTTCAGCAATTCCACCGGCGTTATCAGAAATGGGTCCATAAGCATCCACAGCTAACTGGATACCGGTGTTGGCCAGCATCCCCAGGGCGGCCATGGCGATACCATAAAGTCCTGCAAAATAAAAAGCACCCATAATACTGGCAGCAATGATGATAATTGGAACTGCAGTGGATTGCATTCCAACGCCCAAACCAGCAATAATGTTTGTCGCTGGACCCGTCAAAGATTGGCGGGAGATTGATGTTGTTGGACCCGTATTTGTCCCTGTATAATGTTCAGTAATCATCCCAATGCCAAGGCCTGCTGCAAGACCGATCGTGGAGGCCCAAAAGACACCCAAGCTGGAATATTCTGTGCCATTGAGCACAAATGTTTCCGGCAGTATGGTGGTAATCAAATAATACATGACACCAATCATGATGGCAGATGAACCAAACTCACCAATATTTAATGCTTTTTGGGGGTTACCGCCTTCTTTCACATAAACCATGAAGGTACCAATGATTGAAACAACAATTCCCGCTGCGGCAATGGTCAAAGGAAGGGTCACAAAACTCAAGTCAAATACGCCAGCTACAAGAATGCTGGCACCTAATACCATTGACCCAATAATGGACCCTACATAAGATTCAAAAAGGTCAGCGCCCATTCCCGCAACGTCACCGACATTATCACCGACATTATCAGCGATCGTCGCAGGATTTAATGGGTGATCTTCAGGGATACCTGCTTCGACTTTACCCACAAGGTCAGCGCCAACGTCAGCGGCTTTGGTATAAATGCCGCCACCCACACGAGCAAACAATGCAATGGAAGAAGCACCTAAAGAAAATCCGGAGATCACTGTCAGGATGCGACCATAATCTCCTCCAAAGTAAGATTGATAAAATATGAACAGGATGCCCAATCCAAGGACACCCAAACCAACAACAGAAAGTCCCATAACAGAACCACCGTTGAAAGCCACATTTAATGCAGGTGCCAAACCAGTTCTTGCTGCATTTGTCGTGCGGTTGTTTGCTTTCGTTGCAACGCGCATACCCAAAAATCCAGCCAATCCCGATGTCAATGCACCGGTGACAAATGACAGGGCAATCAGTCCACTGGACTCATCATTTCCAGCATTGGCAAAACCAAGCAAAACGGCTACGGCCACAACAAAAACAGCCAAAACACGATATTCTGCCTTTAAGAATGACATGGCACCATCAGCAATGTTGGCACCGATTCTTTCCATTTTTTCAGTCCCTTGGTCCTGTTTACTGATCCAGCTTGTTTTCCAGAAAGCAAACAGCATCGCAAGAATACCGGCACCAATGACTAGTGATTCAAAAGATAACATTCTTTCAGTTCTCCTAATTTCCTCAGATTAAGAATTAAATTGATTCATGGTATTTGACAATCCTCTGTGAATGATTGATTCTGCCGCATCTGCAACTTTTCCAATCATTTCATTCGCCAATACCTGGTCTTTTTTGCGAAAGGATTTCAACACATATTTTTCTGCCGGGCGCAGTTTGTCTGCGGTTGCGATCCCAAATCGTAATCTCGGGAAATGAGTATTTCCTATATGGTAGATCACAGACTCCAGGCCGCGATGACATCCATCGCCACCTTTAGGTCGAATGCGCATCTGTCCTAAAGAGAGATCCACATCATCCACAATTACATGAAGCTCATCCAGATTTACATCCCATTGCTTCAGAATATCCTTCGCTGCGATTCCGCTCATATTCATTCCTGTGGTTGGCTTCACCAGGAGCACATTCTTTTTGGATTCCTGCACATACAGATATTCGCCTTTCCCGGGCCTAAAACTGACCTTCCAACGGCGGGTTAATTCGTCCACCACCCAGAAACCGGCATTGTGTTTTGTGTCTGCATATTCATTGCTTGGATTACCGAGCCCAACAAAGGCAATCATGATTCTTCTGAGGATTCTTCCTTTTCAGATTCCTCCCCAGATTCTTTTTCGTCAGTGGTTTCTTCGCCCTCAACTACTTCGCCTTCTTCAGCTTCTTCATCCTCAACAGGTTCAGGTTCAACTTCAGCCTTGGGCGGGTTACAAGTGACAATTGTCATATCTTCCGGTGATATCAGGAATATATCTGCAGGCAATGTCATTTCCACGGCGGTCATTACGCTATGGAGTTCCAAAGTAGAAATATCAACTGTAATTCTTTCGGGTACATCTGTAGGATAACACTCAATATCAATGCTTGTTGCTACGTGCGTAACAATACCGCCTTCACTGGCACCGACTGCATCCCCTTCAAGAATCACAGGAATAGAAAAGGTCATTTTTTCCTTCCGACGAACGCGCATAAGATCCACATGAATAACCTCTTCGGTTACAGGATGATATTGTGCATCCTTGATCATAGCATAAACAGTTTTACCATTCAGCTCGATTTCAAATACATGCTGACCGGAATGAATGGCATGCATAAATGCTTTTTTATCAATTGCCAGGTTTTGATTGGCTTCACCGTGATAATAATAGTTTGCGGGGATTTTCCCATTCCGTCTCATTTCACGGGCTGAACTGGTTCCGATTCCAGCACGCACTTCCATCGGCAGTTTATAATAGGATGCCATTTTACTTACCTCTAATTAAAATTCGAACAGGGCGCTAACAGATTCACCTTCATATACACGGCGAATCGCTTCTCCAAATACCTGCGCCACAGTTACAATTTCCATATTATCTAATTTTTTACTATTAGGGATAGTTACAGTATCTGTAACAATTAATTTTTTAATAGCAGAATCTTTAATCCGATCAATAGCAGGTCCGGACAACAATGCATGGGTGGCAATAGCCGTTACGCTGGTTGCGCCGTTTTCTTTGGCTGCATTGGCCGCATTTACTGTTGTTCCGGCAGTATCAATCATATCATCAATAATTAGGACATCTTTACCCTCTAAATCACCAATGAGGTGCATAACTTCTGCTTTATTTGGGGCATATCGGCGTTTATCAATCAACGCGAAATGCATACCAAGCCTCTTTGCATAGGATTGATTCATGGGGGCTGAACCAACGTCCGGCGCCAAGACAGCTGATTTTTTAGGATCCAGCTCCAGATTGGTGATTGCATCCATCAAAACCATCCGACTGTATAAATGATCAAACGGTATGGTGGCAAAACCTTGAATCTGTGTCGAATGTAAATCCATCGTTATGATTCGGTTCGCACCCGTTGCCGTGAACAAATCCACCATTACTCTGGATGAAATCGGGACTCGCGGGGTATCCTTCCGATCTTGACGACCATATCCAAAATACGGAACCACTGCTGTTACCGTATTTGCCGATGCACGGACGGCAGCATCAATAATGAGCACCAATTCCATAATGTTCTCTGCCGGGCTATTAGTAGGCTGAATGATGAATACATCGCTGCCGCGTATGTTTTCTTCAAACTTGATCCACAACTCGCCATCGGCAAAGTTCTTGATCGTCAATGGACCCAATTCTTTGTTTAATGATTCTGCAATTTTTTGCGCCAGAACCGGGTTACTGCGACCAGTGAATATTTTTAAATGTTCGTCCATATTATTTATGTGAACCGACAGTGATCTAGTTTCGACCAACCATCAACTTCCCGTCTTTCTGCTGGGGCGCAGGGGATCGAACCCCGACTGCCGGGACCAAAACCCGGTGTCCTACCGTTAGACGACGCCCCAATACTGAACAGTATTGAGTATTTTTGGTGTGATTCTAAAAGTATTGGGAAATTAAGTGGGATTTGCCAGAATGGTCTGATGTGCAGGGCGGAAAAATAACTCAGCTTCTTTGGCTGAAGCATCTTCGTTAAAAATCCCATACACAGTCGAGCCACTGCCCGACAGACTGGCAAACTGTGCGCCCAACTCAAGCAGTTTCCGCTTAATGGCGCCAATCTCCGGATATGCTGGAATCACGATCCGTTCAAAATCATTCTCAAAGATCTCAAGTGAGGAATTTACCCCACTGAAAAAGCCAGCAAAATTAGGAATATTATTATCTGAATTCAATTTATTTTTTACTCCTAAATATGCCCATGCCGTACTAATTGAAACATCAGGAATAACCAATAAATAGGTGCCCTTTATAGGATTTGAAAGGGGCGTAAGTTTATCTCCAATTCCTTCACCCAACTGTGTGCCGCCCTTTATAAAAAATGGTACATCAGCGCCATTGCCGACACCAATTTTCTCCAATTCATTCTGAGCCAATCCGAGACCATATAATTCATTGATTCTATTTAATACGGCCGCGCCATTTGCCGATCCACCGCCTAAGCCACTCCCCACTGGCACATTTTTTTCAATATGGATCGATACACCGCCAAGTTCAGGATATTTTGTTTTTAATGCTTTGTATGCTTTATGGCAAATGTTGGATTCGTCCGTTGGAACCCAACCCACATTAGAAGATATGGTACAGCCGGTATCAGTTTTTTCAATTGTGATTGAATCACCAAAATCTAATTCCTGGAAGACAGTATATATATTATGGTATCCATCATCCCGTTGGCTTAAAACCTTCAGGCCGATGTTGACTTTTGAAAAAGATGGGCAATGCATATCCATAATTATGATTCAGCTATTGTGGCAATGGCTTGGGTGGCAATTCCTTTGCCTTCTCCAATATAACCCAAATGATCGGTGGTGGTTGCTTTAATAGACACCTGAGATTCATCCAGTTGAAGTGTATAGGCAATCTTATATTTCATTTCGGGGATGAAACCGGACAGTTTGGGTTTCTGAAGTATAATAATTGAATCAATATGACATATCTCAAACCCGGTGCTTCGCACCTTTTCTCCAGCAACATTCAGAAAATGAAGGCTGTCCGCATCTTTCCATTGGTCGTCCTCGCTGGGGAATAGTTTTCCAATTTCGCCCAGATTCGCCGCCCCGAGTAGCGCATCAACAATGGCATGAACCAGCGCATCACCATCGGAATGGCCAACAGCGCCCATTTCACTGGGGATTTCCACACCGCCAAGGATAAGTTTTTTCCCTTCAGCCAGTTGGTGAACGTCGTAGCCAAGGCCTGTTTTAATCATCGGTATCATTAAGTTTACTAAACCTTGGAGGTTTAGTAAACTTACTCCTGCAACCTGTTATAGATCGCTTCAGCGAAAACCCAATCTTCTTCTGTTGTGATCTTCATATTTAAGGATGATCCTTCCACAAATCCCACTTGGTAACCGATCCGTTCCAAAATAGACGCTTCATCGGTTCCACGAATATCTTCTGTTTCAGCCAATTCCAACGCTTCTTGCAAAGCGGGTTTAGAAAACACTTGGGGCGTTTGGGCACGCCAAATCGTCTCCCGTGGCAATGTTTCCAAGATCTGGTCTTCCATGACTTTTTTAATTGTATCTGTTGATGGCTGTGCCACAATTACACCATCATGTTCACTACAGGCATTCACTGCTTTTTCTATCAGTGCTTCTGTAACAAAGGGGCGCACGGCATCATGAACACAGACTAGCTCAGATGATTCATCGGCTACAGCTAATCCATTATGGACTGAAACCTGGCGGGTGTTTCCACCAGCTACCACTTTTATTGGTTTATTTGAAATCGTGGATTTCAGTTTCCGTTCTACCTGGCTAACATCTTCTTTGGGGACAACAACAACAATTTCACTAATCAGTTTTGATTGAACAAAGGCCTTAAGTGTATGAAACAGTAACGGGCGGTTTCCCATTCTTTTAAGTTGTTTCTTACCGCCAAAGCGCTCTCCGCTCCCGGCCGCCGGGATAACGGCAGTTATTTTCATTATTTTATCTCCGCCTAAATTTTAAAGAATCATCATTGCATCACCATAACTCAAGAAACGATAATTATTTTTCTTCGCTTCCCTATAGGCTTTCATAATCAAATCACGATGAGAAAAAGCAGAAATCATCATCAGCAATGTGCTTTTAGGTTGATGAAAGTTAGTGATAATACCATCCACCATTTTAAAGTCATAAGGCGGATAAATAAATTTGTCTGTCCATCCCCGTTTGGGCGAAACTTGGAATCCCGAAACAGCTACTGTCTCAAGGGATCTTACTGTAGAAGTGCCTACGGCGAATACGCGGCGGCGCTTTTTCTTAGTTTCATTGATTGATAATGCAGTTTGAGGCGAAACCTCAAAATATTCTGAATCCATTTGATGGCGGTTCAAGTCTTCCACCTGTACTGGCCGAAACGTGCCTAAACCGATATGAAGTGTGGTGAATGCTGTCTTGGCTCCTTTGTCATGAATACGTTTTATCAGCCCCTTGGTGAAATGGAGCCCTGCTGTAGGGGCAGCCACAGCGCCCCGTTCTTCTGCAAAAACGGTCTGATAGCGAATTTTATCTCTTGGCTCCGATTCCCGTTTAATGTAGGGTGGCAAAGGCGAAATACCGACACGATCAATCACATCATAAATGTCCTCGCCCTTATATTCGAAGCGAACCACACGACCCCCTGAAATTGTATTGTCGATTACATCGCAATAGACATTTTTGGTAAACATAAGTTTATTGCCAATACGCACTTTTCGCGCCGGACGGACCATTACTTCCCAAAGGTCATTTTCCAATTCACGCAGTAAAAAGACTTCTACTTTTGCTTCAGTACGATCCTTATTGGCATAAAGTCGGGCAGGAAATACCTTGGTATTATTCACAATTACCAAATCATTCCGGCGCAGGTAAGTCGGGAGGTTCGAGAATATTTTATGTTCAATCTTTCCCGTATCCTTATGGATAACCATCAATTTGGATAAATCCCGTCTTTTTGCCGGATATTGCGCAATATATTTTTCCGGCAATGGATAATCAAAATCCGCCAGTTTCCATTTCTTCTTCTTTTGAATCATTCAAATAACCTCTGTTGTTTTTCTGAAATAGTTCTACCCAGCAGGGTGTAAGCCTGTTTCTGGGCAATGCGGCCCCGATTGGTCCGCTGTATAAAACCTTCTTTAATTAAATAAGGCTCATATACATCTTCGATGGTTGCTGCATCTTCACTTACCGCCACTGAGAGGGAATTCACACCCACTGGCCCTCCGTGGAATTTGTCAATCAAAGCGACCAAAATGCTGCGATCCATATCGTCGAGTCCAAACTCGTCAATGCCCAGGGACTTCAAAGAGGCTTTTGCCACCGCTTCATTAATCTTTCCATTGGCTTTCACCTGTGCATAGTCTCTCGTGCGTCTCAAAATACGGTTTGCAATCCTGGGAGTTCCCCTGGATCGCCGGGCAATTTCCATGGCGCCTTCATCATCAATTTCGACTTCCAGAATATCTGCAGATCGGCTTACGATTAAGAATAAATCCTGGGCATCATAAAAATCTACACGAAGAATTACCCCAAATCGGTCCCGCAGAGGAGAAGTTAAATTTCCAAGTCTGGTTGTAGCGCCCACCAAAGTAAAAGGTTCAATATTGAGCTGAACACTGCGTGCGCTGGGGCCTTTATCAATCATAATTTCAATTCGGTAATCTTCCATGGCGGAATAAAGATATTCTTCTACCACCGTATTCAAGCGGTGAATTTCATCCACAAAAAACACATCCCTAACTTGGAGATTGGTGAGTACACCCGCCAGGTCACCGGCTCGCTCCAGCACAGGGCCTGAAGTTTGTTTTACGTTTACTCCTAATTCTTTGGCAATAATATTGGATAAGGTTGTTTTCCCCAACCCGGGGGGGCCAAATAAAAGAACATGATCCAACGCTTCATTTCGTTTTTTCGCTGCTTCGATATAAAGTTTAAGACTTTCCACCACATCCTTTTGGCCGATGAATTCATCCATGGATCCTGGGCGTAGGGATTTTTCAACAACAAGATCATCTTCGAAAGGTTGGGGGTCCGTAATATGGATTTCAGTCATTTATTAGCTCAAATAGAAATAAAGTTTGCATTTTCGAGGCTGGAAGGTACAAAAATGAAGGGGGGAATCGTCAAATTTTTGTGGTTTATTCAGGGATTGATGCTCGAACTATTGCTAATCGTTCAACTCTTGCGTCTGCAAACCTCTTAACTCCATCCCAAATACTATCCGGATCCAGTCGGGATTCTGCAATAATTTCATCCAATGAACCGCCGGTTCGCCAGCGGTTATCATAATCAGGACTCATACTGTATTCTTCCACAACACGGTTGGCAATCCATTTATGCATGAGCCGCCGGGCCCCATTGGTAATGACCATTGCATCCATCCACTCTTGGTCGGCTATAATACTTTGACGATAATCTTCTGATTGGCGCTGGAACAGCTCCCATGAAATGGAAGCAACAATTTTTACGTTGGGCCCTTCCGATTTTATTTTTGGCAATATTTTCATCAATGAACTGGTGCTGCTGGTGCCGCGGATGATAACTAAGCCTTCTTTGGGGCGGGATTCATCATAGTCTTTAATGATGTATGCACCTTTGGCTGCATCCATATGAGAAGCCATCCCCAAAGCTTTACGGTCAGGAATTTCAATCGGTGGCCGCGTAAGGTGAACCGCAACAATTGGCACATCAGTGGCCAAAGCAGCTGCCAATGCAGGGGCCACTTCGTTATGCTCCCAAGGATGTATGTTAATAATATGTCCATCGGGCAAAAGTTGTGTAACGCCCGGGGAGAAAATACCAAAATGTGTTCTGCTGTCTTCTGCAGTTTCCGGGCCGGAATGTCCCGCCACCCAAATCATTTTCCCAACTTTAAGGTTAGAATCCTGGGCCACCTGGCTGAACAATCTCATGGGGCCATATTTTAAATAACTGAAAGAGCCATAGGTACTCATGGCGCCGAAAAATCCGTTAAATTCAGCATAAGGATTTTCATTCAGGTTAACCGATGCCAATCCCGCCAGCATGCCCGAATTGGTAAATTCTGTAATCCCCTGGGGCATGAGGGGGCTTTCTGTATTGGTCTCCTTATCGTACATTCCTAAATCAGGAGAACCGTTATATCCCTTGGCAAATCCGGAAATATTGGTTGAGTCAGCCAAATCCGCACTCATGGCAATGACTAGCGGGCGGCCATATTCTTTAATAGATTTTGAATTGATATAACTAGCGTATTTTGAAAAACCCATACGATTAGGCGCTTTATCTCCCGGGGCTGCAAACAAATCATCTGGAAGGCTGCTTACATCAAAAAGTGATTTATCCTTGGCAGGATTTTTAACTGTAATTCTACATTCTTCAATCTTTTCCGGGACCGAATCGCCCACAGAAGTGAGCGTATCAGCCAAATAATCCACCAATGCCTGGTTGGATTCCATGACGGAAAATGCATTATTAAATAATGAGCGCGCCTGAGCCACCTGTCCATCCCACAATTCCGGCGCGGCTGAACCAAAGTGATCAAAATCTATATTATATTTTTCGGCGAAATCCTGTTTGGTCTGCCAGAATAATTCTGAATTCCGTTTATGGGCTGCGCCGTGACTGGCATAATCATACTTGTAATATCCCCGCCCTTTCCGTGAGCGGCCGTAAATGACTTTTGGAATGTTGGAATCAGCGTTTTCAACCAGCAGGCGATAATATGCTTCAGTCAATTCACCCCAGTTTTCGCCCTCCATAGTGCCTTCCACATGCCATCCATGGGAACCAAACCAGTCTTCCGGTGTGCCATATACAATAGAACTGAAAGGACGGGCATCAATACCGAAATCATTCCAGTCCATAAAATAAACCAAATTTCCTAATCCCAGCCCCCAGGCAGAGTTGATCGTTTCGTGGGACGCGCCTGCTGTAAATCCCCCTTCACCTTCAAAAGCAAAAACCTTTACTTCCGACACTTTTGCCAGTTTTAAGGCCAGTGCTTCACCGGCAGCGGCAGGAGAACCATGTCCGCTAGGGCCTGTGTTAAATTTAAAAAAGAGTGTTTTCCCTTCCATTTCTGCATGGCCGGGCAAGCCGCCATTCTTGCGGAGGGTCAATAAATCTTCCCAAACCAGCTGGAATTCCTGCCCTTTAAAATGCTGGTATTTGGCGTTTCCTGTTTGACAAAATTTGATTCGCAAAGCTTCATTCAATACCGCCAACGTCGCATACACCACCGGATTGGTGTGGCCCGCCACCAATACATAGCGATCGCCAAAGCGTTTTCCCGCATCACGGATATCCCAGCGCATGGCGCCTGAAAGAAGTGTTGTAACCATGCCGTGCACTTTGGATCGCGAACCGCCGGGATGGCCGCTTTGGCGCAAATTCAGCATAATATCAATACATTGGTCAATGAGATCTTTGATCACTTCCCAATGGGGATAAAATTGCTTCAGTTCCTGGGGTGATTTCATTGCTGATTCATCTTTCCATTCAGCGTAGTTTTCAAAAATGCTCCTGTATAAGATCCCCTGTGTTGTGACAATTCTTCCGGTGTTCCTGAAAAAATAAGTTCACCGCCCTCCTCGCCGCCTTCGGGTCCCAAGTCCACAATCCAGTCGGCGCTTTTAATTACATCCAGGTTATGTTCGATGACCACAACGGTATTGCCGCGATCAACCAATCTTTGCAGAACTGCCAACAATAAATTGACATCCTCAAAATGCAACCCCGTGGTGGGTTCATCCAAAATATAAAAAGTTCGGTCGTTTGATGCACGGGACAATTCGGTGGCCAATTTTATTCGCTGCGCTTCACCGCCCGATAATGTGGTTGCTTGCTGCCCCAAGCGGATATATCCCAAACCAACATTAAAAAGGGTGACCAGTTTTTTATTCACCTGTGGAATATTTTTAAAAAAGCTCAATGCAATCTCTACGGACATACTAAGAATATCCGCAATATTTTTACCCTTATATTTTATCTCCAAAGTTTCACGATTATAACGGGCTCCTTTGCAGATCTCGCAGGTAACATAAACATCTGGCAAAAAGTTCATTTCAATTTTAATAATTCCGTCACCTTGACAGGATTCACAGCGACCGCCTTTTACATTAAAAGAAAAACGTCCTGGTTTATATCCACGGATTTTTGATTCGGGAAGCTGGGCAAATAAATCTCGAATAAACGTAAATACGCCTGTATATGTGGCTGGGTTTGATCGGGGGGTGCGCCCTATGGGTTTCTGGTCTATTTCAATAACCTTATCCAAGTATTCCAGTCCTTTCACAGATTCATGAGGCAAGGGGTAAGCCCGGGCGCCATTCAACTCTTTGGATAAAACAGAAAAAATGGTTTCATTTAAAAGTGTACTTTTCCCCGAACCGCTCACGCCGGTAACTACAACCATTTTCCCTAAGGGAAAGGAAACATCAATGTTTTTTAAATTATTCCCGGTAGCGCCTGTGACGGTTAATTGTTTTCCATTTCCAGCGCGGCGATAATCGGGAACAGAAATTGCTTTTTTACCCGAAAGGTATTGACCTGTGACCGATTTTTTGGATTTGAGGATTTTTTCGGGTGTGCCGGAAAAAACAACTTCGCCGCCATGCTCCCCGGCGCCGGGACCGAGATCAATAAGCTGGTCCGCTGATTCCATCGTTTCTTTGTCATGCTCTACAACCACAATTGAATTCCCCAAGTCCCTAAGTTTTTTCAGTGAATGCAAAAGTCGGCCATTATCCCGGGGATGGAGCCCGATAGAAGGTTCATCCAATATGTATAATACACCCACCAATTGACTGCCAATTTGCGTGGCTAGTCGAATCCGCTGAGCTTCACCGCCGGAAAGGGTTGTAGCTGAACGGTCGAGTGTAAGGTAATCCAAGCCAACATCCATTAAGAAACTCAAACGCTCCTGGACTTCCTTTAAAATCTGGTGGGCGATGGCGGCGTCCGTTTTTCCCAATTTAAGTTTCCCAAAAAATTCTTTTGTGTTTTTGATGGAATAAGAGGACAACTTGCCCAAACTGATCCTGCCGATAGTCACTGCCCGTGATTCTTCCTTCAATCTTGAACCATTGCATTGGGGACAGGGGCGCATACTCATAAATTGTTCAATCCAATCACGGATATGGTTGGACTTGGTTTGTTTATAACGCCGCATTAAATTCGGGATTGTCCCTTCCCAACCGCCGGTATAGGTCCCGCTCCAGCGCTCAGAAGAATATTTCATCTTTAATTTTGTTGAACCTGTACCGTTCAATAACATTTCCCGAATTCCCCGATCCAGTTTGCACCAGGGTGTGGTAAAAGTGAAATTATAATGAAGGGAAAGGCTTTTTAAAATACTGCCGTACCAATTTCCCCTGGGCTGTTCACCGAGAGGAGCGATGGCCCCCTGAATCAGGGACTTTGTTTTATTGGGGACTACAAACTCAGGATCAATTTCCATGTGGGATCCAAGGCCATCACAGTGGGGACAAGCGCCGTAAGGCGAATTGAAGGAGAACATTCTGGGAGAAAGTTCTTCCATAGAAACTTCACAGTGGGGGCAGGCAAAATGTTCGCTGAATAAATGGTCCGTTTTCGGCAATTCATGAACGATGGTTAAACCGGAGCCAATTTTTAAAGACAATTCAACAGACTCCGTCAGGCGTTCTTTGAAATCACCTTCTAAAACGAGACGATCTATCACAACTTCGATGGAATGTTTTTTATTTTTCTCAAGGTTTAGCTTTTCATCAATGGTATGAATGACACCATTCACACGAACACGCAGAAAACCTTCTTTTCGCACTTCTTCAAAAACGCCCTTATGCTGACCCTTGCGCCCTCGTACCACCGGCGCTAAAATATATATTCGCGCTCCGCCGCCAAATTTAATAATGGTATCCACAATCTGCTGCACTGTTTGGCGTTGAATCGGCCGAGTACAAAGCCAGCAATGGGGCTTCCCAATATGGGCATAAAGAAGGCGCAGGTAATCATGTATTTCTGTTACAGTACCCACTGTTGATCTTGGATTTCGCGCCGTAGCTTTTTGTTCAATGGAAATGGCCGGGGACAGTCCTTCAATATAATCCATGTCCGGTTTTTCCATAAGACCCAGAAATTGCCGCGCATAAGACGAAAGTGACTCCACATATCGCCGCTGGCCTTCAGCATAGAGCGTATCAAAAGCCAAAGAAGATTTACCCGATCCCGAAAGACCGGTAATTACCACTAATTGATTGCGGCTAATTTCAACATCAATATTTTTCAGGTTATGCTGGCGGGCGCCTTTAATGATAATTTTATCAGCTGGCTTTTTCATGAATATTTTATGTCTAATTTTACCTGGATTTAGGACGGCCTTGAATTTACAACTTTATTTACGCTTGTTCAAAAAACGATTTGCTGAAATAAAATAATTTTTTATGGCATTCTCCCGTACAATTCCATAACATTTGGCATGAATTCGATTATAAATCACATCCTCATTTCCATGCCACACATGCAGGACCCCTATTTTAACCGTTCGGTTCTGTTCATGTGTGAGCACGATAAGGAAGGGGCCATGGGGCTGATCGTCAATAAACCATTCAAAGACCCCACGTTGAAACAGTTGTTTGAAAGCTTTTATGATGATTCAAACGGGATTCTGAAATCCGTTGACCAAGTTTATTTTGGCGGTCCTGTAATGGTAGAAAGAGGGATTGTGCTCCATAGTGGTCAGTATCGGTCCGAGGAGTCGATTAAGATTTCAAATGATTTTTCTATTTCGAGCCATAAAAAAACCCTGGAAGATATATCGACTAAAAAAGGGCCCGAATTAAGTCGCCTATTACTTGGCCATGCAGGGTGGACTGGGGGACAGTTGGAGCGTGAAATTGAAAATGGGGATTGGCTGGTCCAGGAAACATCGCCTGATTTTATCTTTAATATGCCGGAAGAACAAATGTGGGAGATGGCCATTAGTTCCTTCGGTATCGATATTGCAGATTTTTCATCATTTGGGGGACAGGCTTAAATTGATTCTCAGTGTCTGAATCCAGAACTTCCAGCTTCGTCCCCGATATTATTGCCGGGACCATCAATGGCATTATTATCATCGTTTCAGCTATGGCCCTGGCGGCCCTGGTTTTTTCGGGGCCATTAGCTCCATATCTTCCCCAAGGGATTGGCGTCCTCTTGGTAGGCTCCTTGGTTTTCGCTGTTTTCTCCGCCTTCACATCCAAATTCCCAATTACAATTAGCCCCCCACAAGATTTTCCCATTGCCATCCTGACTTTAATGGCTTTGACCCTTATCGCCGGTGCAGGCCAAAGCTGGTTAGGTGCCCAACTTTTTTCATTCATGTTTGCGGCCATTGGGATAACCGATGCTGGATTAGGGACGAAAATTTCAATTATAGACAGCACAAGTATCGAAGTAATAAAAAACAAAATATTAAAAAGACAAAACAAAACCAATATGTGCGGTGTAAAAAACACCAATATTACTTTAAAGTTCAAGGATAGGAATGATTCTGTTATTCTGGGGCAAGACGAATCTAATAAATTAAAGGATTGGGACATTTATGTGGGATTGGCCCTAAAGCTTGACTATAGTAACAATGACTGTATGGATAATGGCATGAATAGTATTTCTTTCACATTGATTAAACGATAATTGTGAATTATGAATACTAAAGTCTTATCTCTTTTTATAATTTTCATTCTTTGGGGGTGCGACGATCCTAAAGAAGAAAACCGTCCGCCGCCCCGTGATTTGACCGCCGCAGAAAAATCCCTCGTTTCCTCCGACAATGCCTTTGGCCTGAATGTCTTCAAAGCTTTAAGCAATGCCGATCCCGACAGCAATTTATTTATTTCTCCCTTATCTATATCAATGGCCTTGGGCATGACCTTGAACGGCGCCGCTGATTCCACCTACAAAGCAATGAAAAACACTTTGAAGTTGGCGGGCCTAACGGAGACTGAAATCAATGAATCCTACCAAAGTTTGATTAAACTGTTGATTGAGATGGATCCAAAAGTGGTATTCAAAATTGCCAATTCTATTTGGTATAAAGAGGGCCTTCCGGTCTATGAAGAATTTATTCAAACAAATAAAACCTATTTTGATGCTGAAGTTGCGGCGCTGGATTTTAGTGATCCGAAAGCAGTGGCCAGAATCAATGATTGGGTCAGTGAAAATACCAATGAATTGATTAAAAAGATTATTGAAGAAATTCCTGCTGATATGGTCATGTACCTGATTAATGCTATTTACTTTAAAGGCGATTGGCGCTTCCAGTTTGATCTGAAAAATACTAAGAATGGTACTTTTTATAATGACGTCGGCTCTGAATCAATCATGCCCATGATGACCCAAAAATTGTCCGTCCCCTTGCTCAGAAATAGTGAAACAACCATCGTGGATCTGCCCTATGGTGATTCATTATTTACCATGACCATTTTTCTCCCCAGTGGAGTTATAGATCAATTTGTGGCTGACCTTTCTACTCAAAAAATATCAGAATGGATTGCTCAGCTACATTCAACAAAGCTCGATTTGACTATGCCCAGTTTCGAATTGGAATATGAAAAAAAGCTGAATGAAATATTATCCGACTTAGGAATGGAGATTGCTTTTAATTCGGAGAGTGCTGATTTTTCCCGAATCATGCCCCTCGATAGATCTGGCAATCTTTTCATCAGTGAAGTGAAGCATAAAACCTATATTAAAGTAGATGAAAAAGGAACGGAAGCAGCGGCTGTCACAAGTGTTGGTATCGGTACAACATCTGTGCCGCCCAGAATTGTCATTGACCGTCCATTTGTTTTAGCGATTCGGGAAAATCACTCCGGCACCATCCTGTTCCTGGGGAAAATCCTTAACCTTTAAGCGCGCAGTTTTACTAAACTTTCAAAGTTTGGTAAAACTGCTGAATTTCGATTGGGACAAGGAATACAATATTGAGCTTATGCCTGCCGAAACCCGCCATCCAGAATACTTGTAGAGGCAATAGCCGAAAGTGCAGGCAGGATGCGAATCATTTCTAAATAAAAGCGGGAGGCAACAATTCCTAAGAATCCCGATCTGGTCATTGTTATTGATCATTTTAAGAATAAACTGTTTTAACGGTTTCTTTCCACCTCTATATAATTTGTAATTTCGCTGGATGAAAAAGTATCTTCCCGCCCTGGCTGTCATATTCGCTGCTATTCTCTGGAGTTTTGACGGATTTATCCGCCAAAACCTTTTTGCCCTTCCTGCCTTCCTGATCGTTTCTTTAGAGCACGTAATCGGTGCCATTTTATTTATGCCCTTACTCATCCGGGGTTGGCAGGAAGTATCTTCTCTCGGTCAACGTGGATGGATTTCTATTTTATGGATCAGCATTTTCGGTGGTGTTTTAGGGACTTTTTTTTACACAAAAGCCCTGAGTTATGTGGATTATATTGATCTTTCTGTTGTTGTACTCCTGCAAAAATTTCAGCCCGTGTTTGCTATTGCCCTGGCAGGTGTCATCCTGAAAGAAAAAATTACCAGTCGTTTCCTTCTCCTGGCCCTAGTTGCTCTTGTGGGTGGATATTTGGTTACATTTGGTACCCGTTCCATAAATGAGTGGGATGATAAAACCATCATCGCTGCCTTGCTGGCGCTGCTGGCCGCTTTCAGTTGGGGGAGTTCAACAGTATTAGGAAAACATGCCCTTAAGCGGTTGTCATTTCAAACAGTTACATCCCTGAGATTAACTGTTACGGCAACGGTAACTTTATTCGTCCTTGTTTCCACCGGTCAATATGAATCTATCGGGGGAATGACCTTATCCCATTGGGGATATATCGTTCTGATTGTTTTAAGCACCGGATCACTGGCCCTATTCATTTACTACTACGGACTTAACCATTTACCCGCTTCCCATGTAACCCTTTATGAATTGTTCTGGCCCTTATCTGCTGTCACTTTGGACTGGTTCATCCGCGGAAATATAATGTCGACATCCCAGTGGTTTGGGGCAGTCTTACTTTTAGGGGCCATTATTTTACTCACCCGGGAGGACATCCGTGGCCAAGCTCAGTCTCAGTGACCATCGCCATAATCTTTCGTTTAACATTGTCCACGAATTCTTTTTTGGGTTTGGCGTTGCCTTCCATGATGTATCCACAATTCTACCCTTATTCCTGACCTTGCTTGGGGCGCCCGTTAGTGTGGCCGGGTCCATTGCCGGATTATTTGCAATCCTGATCGCTGCCCCTCAATTGATCTCCGCCATTATGGCCCGCAATACGCAAAATGTAAAAGCAGCCACGATCAAAGTGCATTTAACTATTTTGCCTCCAATTTTTCTAGCTGGATTTGTTTTTGCTTTTTTCGCCCCCACGGGACCAAAAGCATGGATGTTCTACTATGGATGTTTCATTTTTTATGCCATAGCCATTGGCTTTATCATTCCCATCTGGACCAACTTTTTAAGGTATGTGACCAAACGAAAAAACCGCGGCACATTCTTGGGAATTTCTTTTATCGGAAGCAGTATGGGCGGTTTCATCGGCGGAATCGTTGTTAAAGAATTGCTGGGCAGTTCCATTCCCTTCCCGGCCAATTTCGGCTGGGGATTTCTTATTCTATTCGGCGCTTTGATCATCAGTATTGCTTCATTCCTTGGATTCAAAACAAAAAATATAGATTTTTCCCCCAAGCAGCGATCCATCGGCGATTTTATTCACGAAGCCAAAACAATCCTTAAAACCAATCAGAATTTCAGGCGGTATATTTATAGCCGTATTTTTTTAACGGCGCAATTTCCCGCTATAAGTCTTTATGCAGTTTATTCCCGTGAAATGTTTCATTTTGACATTAGTGAAGCAGGGCTTCTCACTGCGGCGCGATTGGTTGCTTTCGGTCTCGGCAGTCTTATTGCTGGTCAGATCGGTGATCGAATCGACTATAAAGCAGCCATGGTATTCTGTTTTGCCTGCCATGCGATTGCCATGGGTGTTGCCCTCACTGCCCAATCCATGATCTGGGTTTATGGCATTTTCTTTTTCTTAGGATTAGCCCAGGGCGCCTTTATGCCCGCCGCCATGTCCATTGTTTTCGATTTTGCCGGAGAGACTGGCGACAACAAAATGATCATGGCTCTCATTGACACTATTTTGAGTCCATTTGTATTAATTGCCATAACCACCAGCGGCATAATGAGCGAAACAACGGGATTGGATTTTCTGTTTCGAATACTGGGTGCCTGCATGCTGGCCGGTCTGCTAACCATGATTTTTCTTGTTCGGGATCCTCGGAAAGAATCAAATCTGTCTGTAAATCCTTAAATGTTTTCCTTGGATTTCTGACGATGCGTACCGCAATTTTACGGTTCTAAAATGAAGTTTAATCTTACCAAAACAGTTCTCATTCTTTCTATTGCATTCATCGTGAGTGGTTGCAAAGACGATCCACAGCGCCATTTAAAGCTGGGCAAATGGTATGCCCAAAAAGGATTGGTGGAAGAAGCGATCCTGGAGTTTCGGGAAGTGACACGCCTTTATCCCGATTCATATAAAGAATTAAAAAGAGAAGATTTTCAGGCTCTCAGCAAAGCTCATTATAATCTATCGCTTATGTATACCAAAAAAGGATGGTGGAATTACGCATTAAAAGAAGCAGAAACATGCTTTCAAATGCAACCGACCAAGGATCATTATGACTTGGTCACCCTCATAAAACAAAGAGCCGCACTCGAAGAATCCGGCTCTTAACTCATTATTTCGCAACGATTCGTAACTCATCGTTGCAATCCAAATAAAGCATTAAATCTTACTAAAACGAACCTGAGCGGTGCTCGCCGCCATCACAGTAAATGATGGAACAGTTGATAAAGTCCGCTTCCGGTTTCAGCAGCATGGATATAGTTCCGGCTATATCTCCCGGCGTGGTTGTTCGGCACATGGGATTCCGTTTTTTTGTGCTTTCAATCCAGCCTTCCCAATTTTCAGTGATTTTGGTTAAAGCACGGGTTGGTGTTACACCAGCCTGAACCGCATTCGCTGTAATACCATACTGACCCAGTTCCCAGCCAATCTGGCGAATGATTGCTTCCATAGCAACCTTGGCTACACTCACAGGACCATAGCCCTCCATGGCTAAATAATTCCCTTCACTGGTTAAACCCATAATGCGAGACCCTTTACCCAGCAAACCAGCCGCAAACAACTTTTGTGTCCAATACAATAATGCATTCCCCATAACATGGACCGTCATATCCATTTGGCGTTGTGTCACCGGTTTCTCACCGAAAAAATTGGTGGTGGTACCAAATGCAATGGAATGGAGTAAAAGCTTCACGGGCTCTCCGCCGGTGATCTCATTAATTTGCGGAATATATTTATTCATTGTTTCTTCTGACGCTGCGTTGGTGTTATAATAATGGCATCGGCCGCCAGTAGTTTCATTCACTTCTGCAATCGTTTCTCCCGCAATCTTCTTTGCTTCTCCACGGTCAAAATGAAATGCAATAATACCGTAGCCGTCTTTGGCCAATCGTTTTGCCGTTGCAGCCCCGTGACCGGTTGAACCACCTAATAATAATACCCATTCAGACATATTTATCTCCAAAATTAAAGCATGAATTTAGGTAGACAAATTCAGCAAAAAAATGGATAGAAAACATTGTCAATATTATTCCCCAATTCAGGGTAAATTTATGGCTTGTATAGGAGCTATTCATGACGCGCAAAAACAGTTTTACTAAGGATGATTTACTTAATAGCGGAATGGGTAAATTATTTGGTCTGGAAAAAGGAAAACTTCCAATGCCCCCAATGCTTATGATGGACCGCATTCTCCACATTTCCGATGAAGGCGGTAAATACGGAAAAGGTGAGATCAAAGCTGAACTTGATATTAATAAATCACTTTGGTTTTTCGACTGTCATTTTAAAAATGACCCTGTAATGCCCGGCTGTTTGGGCCTGGATGGATTTTGGCAATTAATTGGGTTTTTTCTTACATGGATTGGTGGCAAGGGTCGTGGCCGCGCCCTAGGCGTTAAAGATTTAAAACTCAAAGGACAAGTACGCCCTTTCCATGAAAAAATCACATACCAGATTGATATCCGAAGATTTATCCTCCGTCCCACGCATATGGTGTGGGGTGACGCTGTTCTAAAAGTGAAGGATAAAACCATCTACTTCGCCAAAGATTTACAGGTTGGACTCTTTGAAACGCTTACTTGGGACTATGGTAAAGACCCTGCTCTAGATCCGTTTTAATCACTCCTTTTTCTTACACCATTCATTCTTAACTGGAACTTTTTTATGGCACTGCGGTGTGGCATTGTGGGCCTGCCCAATGTGGGCAAATCAACCATTTTTAATGCATTAACAGCATCCTCCGTCCCAGCGGAAAATTATCCCTTTTGCACCGTTGAACCCCACATAGGTATCGTACCACTGCCTGACTCCCGTTTGGCTAAATTAAACAAAATATTCAATCCGGAAAAAGTAACCCCCGCCACTGTGGAATTCACCGACATTGCCGGGCTGGTTCGCGGCGCAAACAACGGTGAGGGGCTTGGAAATCAATTCCTGGGGCAGATTCGTCAAGTGGCCGCCATCATCCATGTGGTGCGCTGTTTTGAAGATAAAAATGTAACCCATGTTGAAGGTAGTGTTGACCCGGTGCGGGACGCTCATCTGATTGAAACGGAACTACTTTTGGCCGATTTAGATACTTTGGAAAAAAGTGTTTATCGTTTGTCTAAACTGGCAAAAAAAGAAAAGACCGCCCAAAAAGAATTGGATATCGTCTCAAGGCTCAAAGCCCATTCCGACGCAGGAAATATGGCCCGGACCTTTGCTGCAGATGAAGAGGAATTGGGTGTGATCAGGAAACTGTTTTTACTCACTCGAAAACCCATTCTTTATGTAGCCAATGTTGATGAGTATGAAATCACCCGGGATAAACGAAGCTCATACGTCCAGTCTTTGTTTGATTTTGCTAAAAAAGAAAACAATCTTGCCATCAGGTTATGTGGAAAAATTGAGCAGGAAATTGCTATTATGGATGACGAAGGAAAAACCATGTTTTTAAAAGAATACAATCTTCCAGAGCCAGGATTGAATAAATTGATCCACGCCGGTTTTAATCTTCTTGAATTAGAAACATTTTTTACTGGGAGCACAACTGAAGTTCGGGCATGGACCGTTAAACAAGATACATTCGCGCCGGAGGCCGCGGGAGAGATTCATACCGATTTTCAAAAGGGGTTTATTAAAGCAGAAGTGATTAAATATGATGACCTAGTGCGATTGGGTTCTGAGAAAAATGTTAAAGATGCGGGCCTTTCCCAGCTTCAGGGAAAAGAATATATCGTACAGGATGGAGACTGTGTTTATTTCCACTTTAATGTGTAGCAAATGTTTGGATGATTGACTGCATGTATGATTGTACAACTAATAATTTAATTTCCTCCTTTCTTCAACCAATCAACCAATTTTGCCTGCCGAAGCCCCGGCGCAAGCTGGCAATCAATCATTGATTCATCGGTTTTAATTCAATGTGGTTTTTTATGATTTTTTCCTACATCATGGTCAGTATCTCAGGAGTCGGGCTGACCCTGATCGGATTGAACCATTATTTTCATCTTTGGGCCCAGAATCATATTACCCTGGATTTGCTTATCAGTATCATCTTTATCGCCGCCCAGACATTAGTTATGTTCTTTTTTGTGGGAACCGGCGTTAATGTAAGGGAGTATCTTGAATCACACCCAGACTTGGGGAAGGAACTCTATCAACAGATGTTTGCCATTAAAAGAAAACTCTATCCACCCACCATGATGGTGACAATTTTATTTATGGCCACGGTTATCCTGGATGGGGCTTTTTTTATCGGAAAAGTGTCTGAATGGTGGTTCCACATTCTTTATATTTTTACGCTTTATTACTATTATAAAGCCACAACAGTTCAACATCAATCATTTAGGGAAAGCACGGAAATCGTCCTTGCCATGACTGAATCTGAGCGGGAGGATTCCTAGGAATCAATTCATTGCAAAGTGTTAATTATGTACATCAAATGAAAACCCCGATATTATTACTATTCTTCATGTTCTTTATCGGATGTTCCCAAAATGAACCGGGCTGGGAGAAGGGTCAGGTGTATCAAGTTGAAAAACTGGTCTCTCCAATTGGCAGTGGAGATTCAGGGTTTTCTGAAATGGCGCCAAACCAAACCGGTGTTTCAGCTGCAAACCAAATCGGTGAAAAGGAAATCCTGGAAAACCAGCACCTGATGCATGGTTCCGGCGTGGCCCTGGGGGATGTGAATGGCGATGGCTGGGTGGACATCTATATCCCCAGGATCCGGGAATCCAATGTTTTATATATTAACAAGGGCAACTGGAAATTTGAAGATGCCACTGCTTCAGGGGGCGTAGCATGTAAAGATAGATATTCCACGGGTGCCACTTTTGCTGATGTGGATGGCGATCGTGATTTGGATTTAATTGTAACCGCATTGGGCGGCCCCAATAGTTTATTCATCAATAATGGAGACGGTATCTTTGCTGAAAATATTTTGTCTTCTTTCTTGGACAGGCCCGGGAGCACCTCTTCCGCTTTAGCCGATGTTGATAATGATGGTGACCTTGATCTGTACATCACCAACTATAAACGATTGGCCATGCGCGACTCCCTTCCTCCATCAGTGATTAGTTTTGATAATACTTTGATGGAATTGACCAATAACCGTTGGATAGTTATGCCGCCGTTTAATAAGGAATATGAAACGGAAGTTAGAAACAATATACTCCTGCGCTTTGAGATGGCTGAAGTTGATCAATTTTACCTGAATGATGGAAAGGGCAATTTCACTTTGATTGATATCACTCAAAGTCACTTTTCGAATGAAAGCAACCAACCAATCAAAGAACACTTGAGAGATTGGGGGCTCATGGCCCAGTTTCGGGATATCAATAATGATTCTCATCCGGACCTTTATATTTGTAATGATTTTGAAAGTCCCGACCGCATCTGGATTAACAATGGTGACGGCACCTTCCGAGCCCTGCCGAAACTGGCCATTCGCCACACGAGCAATTCATCCATGGCGGTGGATTTCTCTGATCTAAATAATGACGGCACCCAAGATTTCTTTGTCACCGACATGATGAGCCAATCTCACATTCGGCAAAAAACGCAAATGGGGACGATGGCACCCACCCCTTTATCCATTGGTGACGTTGATAACCGGCCCCAGTATATGCATAATACACTTTTTCTCAATCGGGGGGATCACACATTCAGTGAAATATCTCAATTCAGCAATACACAGGCTTCGGAATGGTCCTGGGCCAGTATGTTCATGGATGTAGATTTAGACGGTTTTGAAGATATTTTAATTACCACTGGACATATGTATGATGTGCAGGATTCGGATTCAAATCAGAAGCAAAAAGATGCTTTAGCTTACATAACATCTTTCGATGAATTCAAACGAATGATGTTTAAATATCCCACCCTTGAATTGAAAAATATTGCCTTTCGCAATCAAGGGGAGCTCAAATTTGAAACCATCCCCGATGGCTGGGGTTTAGGGTTGGATAAAGATATTTCTCATGGGATGGCTTCTGCCGATTTGGATAACGACGGTGACCTGGATATTGTTATCAATCGTTTGAATCAAAACTTGGGTATTTTCAGAAATAATACATCGGAAAAACGGCTGGCGATTCGATTGGTAGGTGAGCGACCAAATTCACAGGCGGTTGGTGCAAAGATAACAATTAAAGGCGGTCCTGTTGATCAATCCCGGGAGATAATTTCCGGTGGGCGCTATCTTTCGGGCAATGACCCCCTAAACGTTTTCGCGGCGGGAAACGATTTAATGCAAGCGGAAATCCGTTGGCGGGATGGCACGACAACAACTTTAGATTCATTGAAAGCTGACCATTTATATACCATTCGTCAATTTAATTCAGCCTCGATTCCAGTAGATAAAATGCTAATTGAGCCGATTTTTACTGATGTGAGTGAACTCCTTGATCACACACACCATGAAGATCCTTACGACGATTTTTCTAATCAAAGTTTACTACCGAACCGCTTTAGCCAGTTGGGCCCCGGCGTAGCTTGGGTGGATGCGGATGAAGATGGGGATGAAGATATTTTTATCTCCGGCGGACGGGGCGGCTCCCTGGATCATTTTGAGAATAAAGATGGTCATTCCTTCATCCCATTTTCTGTTGTAAAAAATTTAAACCAGGATATAACCACCATATTAAGTACGGTGGATGGCGATGGTAATCATGGTATCATGACCGCCAAAACCAATTTTGAATCGGCGAAACCGACAGACAGCTATATTTCCACTTATTCCAGGAAGGCTCAAAATGAATTTGAAAGTTTGCCTCATATGGCCGGCCCAATGTCCCAAGCAGACGTAGATGGGGATGGCGATTTGGATGTATTTGTGGGCGGACGGATTATCCCAAATCAATATCCGAAACCCGCATCTTCAATTTTATATATCAACCAAAATGGAACGCTCATCCCCAGTTCAAAAAATTCGTCTGTTTTTTCAGCAATCGGACTTGTCTCCGGATCCGTTTTCAGTGATATTGACAACGACGGTGACCCCGATCTTCTCCTGGCCATGGAATGGGGACCGATTACAGTTTTTCAAAACAATGGCGGGCGTTTTAAAGATGTGACATCCAACATGGGACTGGCTGATTTTAAAGGATGGTGGAATGGTGTCGCCACAGGAGATTTCAACGAGGATGGCCTAATGGACATTGTGGCCACAAACTGGGGCGTAAATACAAAGTATCATTTTTCGCAGAACCATCCACGCAAAGTATATTTTGACGATTTTGATAACAATAATGTACTGGATATTGTTGAAGCCCATTTTGACGATCAATTTCAGGACCTTGTCCCGGAACGGGGTTTCTCTTGTATATCAAATGCCATGCCATTTGTTCGGGATGAAAAAGAAACGTTTCTGAATTATGCCCAATCCAGTTTGGGTGATATTTTTGGCAATTCATTAAATAGCGCACCTTTCCTTGAAGCGAACACTTTAGAGAGTATGGTTTTCCTTAATAATGGAAATGGCTTTGATCCTGTCGTCCTTCCATTCGAAGCGCAGATTTCCACAGCTATGCATGCTGGCGTTACTGACATTAATGGTGATGGTCATGAAGATATTTTCTTAAGTCAGAATTTTTTCGCTGTTCAAAAAGAAACAGACAGGAATGATTCCGGCAGAGGATTGGTCATTCTCGGTGATGGCAAAGGTAATTTTAATTCGCTCTCGGGACACTTGAGCGGCATTAAAGTTTATGGAGAACAACGGGGGGCAGCATTCGCAGATTTCAATATGGATAATCGCATCGACCTAATCGTGACCCAAAACGGTGCCCAAACAAAACTGTATGAAAATAAGAATTCGAAACCGGGCTTGCGGGTGAAATTAAAGGGACCAAAATTCAATCCATGGGCCTTCGGCGCTAAAATTAAAATCAGGTATAAAGATGGCAGTACCGGCCCTGTCAGAGAAATTCAATCCGGCTCGGGATATTGGTCTCAGAATTCACCCATTCAAATTTTGGGAATAAAAAGTGAAGCGGCCTATCTTAAAATACAATGGCCCGATGGTACTAAAACCAGCGAGCCATTAAAAGGAAATAAATTAACGGTTACTTTTACAGAAAATTAATCGGTCATTTTCCAAAAGGCCAAGCCGCCGGCCTGTTTACCAATCTCAGCTACAGCTGCTTTTTTTAATTTTTCTAAATCAAAAATTTCCACCGCCCCCGGTTGTTTACCGATACCTTCAACCGAAACAAAGGCATAACGACTGTCCGGTGAAATGACTACGCCATGGGTTACCTTTCGGGTGTTCTTAAACTTAGCAATTTCTTTCCCGGTCTCAAGGTCCCACACGCCTGTTTTGGCGGCCCCTTTATAGGTCACCACCAAAAATTTACCATTTTGGCTCACCTCACAATTATAGGGTGCCTTATCCGTTTTAAAGGTGCGCACTACCTCCCATTTATCCACATCAATTTCCACCACATTATCCATGCCATTGTTTACCACATAAAGCAGTTTATCGTTTGGGTGTGGATAAACCCACGTTGGTTTTTCAGGTGGCATTTTATGGTCCATTTTATCCATTTTCATTTGTTTCATATTATGGCCACTGTGATCGTTCATCTTATTGGGTGCAGTCGAAAGAGTCCGTTTAAGCTCCATAGTCATCGCATCAATTTCATATAGTTTACCTGACATCATTGCTACGGAATAATGACGTAGACCGTTATTCAGGAGTCGCGAACCATGGGGCATGATCCCTGTTTCTACTCGTTCAATTTCAATCATTTCATCCGGGTCAACGATGGAAACGGTGCTTGCTTTTTCGTGGCCGCCATGTAAGTTAAAATTCACAATGTACAGCAATCCAGTGGCGTTTGAAATCCCCATGGTAGCGGGGAATAGACCCAATTCAACCCGACCCACCATTTCATCCGTACCTGTTTTATACTTATACAGATGGCCGAAAGGAATCCCATGAGCCATGGATAAATACCAATAATCGCCATCGGGAGAAACTGTAATGCCATGGGGTCCTTCAATTTCCACCGGCCATACACCAACCGGGATTCGTTTTTCAACGTGGGCTTTTTTTCCATCAAATCTAATCAGGGCCACTTCATCTTCTGACTCGGCCGTAACATATATATAATAATCCCGCCCATTAAGCGAAACCATACAAGCAATTATCAGGATTATTAGCAAAAAACGCTTCATTCGTTTTCCCCTATTTTGTACCCATTCTTTGGTCATCCACCAATTTCACCGCCCATAGTCCATTGTTCATATCCGAAAAATAGATCAATCCTTTATAAGGCATTGTGCCCCATACATTGGGCCTGTTTGATGTAAACCCATTTGGATCCCCAGATAGAAAAAAGGCCATTTCTCTGCCTTGGGCATAAATATCTCCCAGTAATTCACCGGAAATATCCACAATCCTTAAACCACCCTGGTAGTAGGATGCCAATAAGGTATCACCATAGATCCAGTGGTTATGTGAGCCTGCTTCCGGCACTTGATAAACAGCCGTTTCTTTGGGGTTATCCGTATCGGAAAAATCAAGGAAATGGAAGCCGCCTGCCATACCGAATTGATTCCCCCACTCATCGCCTGTGACGATGTAAAACTTATCCGTTGATTGGCTGATAAAAGGGAAGGCGGCATGGTTGTGCCCATTGCGATCATTCAGGCTGCCCAGCTTCACAGGATTCCCCGGACTACCCTGTCCCGCCTTGGCCAAGAATGGATTGTATTGAATTTTAGAGTGGTTTTTTTCATCAAATTTTATACCACCAACATCCACCACATGAACGCCATCTGACCAGTTTGATGAATAAGCCAGGCCGTCAATCACCCATACATCATGAACACCATGCCCGGGCGTACCCAATTCATACCGTCCAACACGAAAGGGATTGCTTGGATTTTCAATATTGATCACATCATACTTACGACCATTGTTTACGGCATAAACATGATTATCATATATGAATACATTGTGAACGCCACCAGTCATATCGTCATTGAATGCGGCCGTGATCTTAACATTAAAGGGATCGCGAACATCCAATACTACAAACCCGTTTTTGCGGTTAGAAGCACCTTCCCGCGTAATGACGCATACGGTACCATCTTCAGAAACTTTAACATCATTGACTGTCCGGGCATCTACTGTAACCGTATCAATTATAACCATATTGGCCGGGTCAGTTACATCCCAGAAATAGGCTTCACCATTAGCGCTCCATGTGCCGGTTACGGCAAAATCTTTTCCTTCGTGTTCACCGATTCCGGGCCATATCCACAGGTCTGATGTGCGCACATCAGAAATCGTTCCATGGCCGACAACTTCAACCCGTTTCCGAACATTCCGCGGTTCCACCTTAATTATTTTTCGAGCTGAATAACCGCTGGATTGCGCCGTAATGGTATAAATACCCGGTATCTCGGCCACAAATTTACCATCCGCAGTAATTAGTCCCGAGGGGGGCAAACCGATGCCATATTTCGCTTCCCCTGAATAGGAAAAGCGAACTGGAACATCATTTAATTTTTTACCGGAACGGGTCAGTGTTTTGGCGGTAAAATTGAGCACGTCACCGGTACGTATTTGGTTTGTTTCAGCAGACAGGGTCACCTTTCGAACCGGGTTTTTTACCACGCGTATTTTTACTGATTCAGAAATATCATCGGCAGTGGCGGTGATGATAATCCTGCCGGGTTTTTTACCGTTCAAATTTCCGTACATGTCAAAATCAGCTACATCCATATTACTGGATATAAGTGTCACTTTAGCGCTATCCCGCACTAAGTCGGCCTGGTCATAGACTGTGATGCTGTAATTGATTGACGTCCCCACATAAATCTTGGACTGTGGATCGTTAAATACAATCCTGTCCAGCGGCGGGTAGGGCACCTGGACCACCATTTTGTCAGTAACCCGGTCTTCCCGCTTCTGGGAAATACTCCGTACACTAAGTGAGAGTTTCCCGGGCTTATGGGCTTTGACCGTAATCTTTGCGACACCGGTGGAGTCGCTGATCCTTGGCTTGGATTCCAAGGCACGCCGGGGACGACCATAAGCATAGAATGGATTATTCGCCAATTCACCATTCTGGTTTAACAATTTAATGGTGACTTCACTGGATTCACCTACATGGAGAAACAGTGAGTCGGGTTCAAATTCAAAATGCAGTGAATCCTTTTCCGTTTTCTCTTTTTCCTGAGCCCCGATTAAACAAAAACTGAAAAGGATGGTTGATAATAATTTTTTCATTGTTTTCTTTTCCTTCTTATGGTGTACTGGCATCTTTTTTCTCATCTTTCTCGATTTGGATACAATACAATCCGCTATTCATATCAGCAATAAAGATGTAATCTTTATAGGGCTGCGCGCCCCAAACCATGGGTGCATTGGCAATCTTTCCTTCTTTATGGGCCGATTGAAAAATACCGATTTCGCGGCCTTGCTTATATAAATCCCCAAGCAGCTCACCTGAAATATCCAGGATTCTCAGGCCCCCCTGGTAATAACCGGCCAAAAGCATATCGCCTATCACCCACATATTATGACTGCCCGCTTCAGGCACTTGGTAAAGGGCATCTTCTTTAGGGTTGTCCGGATCATTGAAATTTAAAAAGTGAAATCCCCCACGGGGGTTAGAGGGTTGACCTTTTGTTGCCAAAACACCCCAAGGGAAAGATTCATCTCCAGAGACAAGGTAAAAATCGCCGGTGGATTGACTCACGAATGGAAAAGCAGCATGGTTCCGACCGGTGGGGTCTCCCATTTCAGCCAGCTTTACCGGGTTTGATGGACTCCCTTGTCCCGCTTTCATAAGCAGTGGATTAAATTTTTCCGTGGATGGCTTTTTTTCATCGAACTTTAAACCACCAATATCAACAGCCACAACGCCATCACCCCAGTTGGATGAGTAAGCAATTCCATTTTCAATCCACACATCGTGAATGCTGTGCCCCGGCGTATCCAATTCGAAAACACCAACGCGGAATGGATTTGTAGGATCTTCAATATTAATAATATCGTATTTACGGCCATTATTTACAGCGTACACATGATTATCGTTTATAAATACATTGTGCACACCGCCGGTCATATCATCATTGAATTCGGCGGAGATGGTTACATTATAAGGGTCCGAAACGTCAAGGATAACAAACCCATTTTTTCTGTTGGAAGCGCCTTCTCGGGTAATAACACCTACACGTCCATCTTCAGATATTTTCACATCATTTACGGTACGGGCATCCACAGTGACCGTATCGATTATAAAAAGGGTGTCGGGATTGGTGACATCCCAAAAATAGGCTTCACCGTTGGATCCCCAAGTGCCGGTTACGGCAAAATCTTTCCCTTCGTGTTTACCAATCCCGGGCCATACCCACAAATCACTGGTAAGCACTTCTGAAATTAAACCATGACCTACTTTTTTAATTTTCTTTTTCACATTCCGTGGAACAACCTTGATTGTTATCTGATCTGAGTATCCTCCCGATGATGCAGTAACGGTATAAATCCCCGCTGTTTCGGCCACAAAGCGACCATCATCGGTCACCATCCCCGAAGCCGGCAGCCCAAATTCTCCAAAATCTGCCTGGCCAGAATAAGAATAATCCACAGGTGCATCCTCTACTTCACGGCCTGAACGATTTAAAGCTTTTGCTTCAAAATGGAGTACATCCCCCGTGCGGATTTCATTCTTTTTCGCAGCAAGTGTCAGGCCACGCACAGGATTTTTAACAACCCGAAAATCTATCGATTCTGTAATCTCGCCGGCTGTGGCCGTGATTGTTACCTTACCCGTCTTTTTCGTTTCCAAGTTCCCAAAAAGATCAAAGTCAGCAACCTGGGGTTTACTGGATTTTATAGTAATTTCTATATCACTCCTATCCAGCCCTGCTTCGTCCGAAACATTCACCTCAAAATGAGTTGAGGTACCAACATAAAGCTGGCTTTTTGTTTGATCAAAGGTCACCTTTGAAATCGGGGGAAAGGGTACATCAATTTTTATTTTATCCTTTACCCTGTCATCCCGCTTAACGGTTATACTCTGGACATTGAGGAATAATTTCCCCGGTTTATAGGCCTTAACGGTAACAGTAGCCACGCCAGTAGAATCACTGATTCGTGGAGAAACTGTCAGTGTTTTCCGTGGGCTTCCGTAAACGTAAAACGGGTTCTCAGCTAAATCGCCATTTTCTTTTAAAAGTTTAATAATAATTTTTTTTGATTCGCCCACATGCATACCAAGGGAATCAAACTCAAATTCGAAATGCAGTTTCTCTTTTTCAGCTATTGTTTTTTCCTCTTGGGAAAAAGCAAAAGCTGTGAAAAATACAGCGAACAATACGGTACGAAAGTTCTTCATTTTTTCTCCTCTACAATCATGTATTTTAAATTGAACCAAGCGTCATTCATAAAACGTAATCCAAAGTACCACAGATGACGTCCTCCTCAATCTTGGTGTCTTCTGTTTAAAATGCCGCTGAATATACAAATGCATCCGTTAAATTTATGGTCAAAAATCTCCAATAAAAATGATTACCAAGACATTCATGTTACCGATCTTTTTTCTCCTTTGCTTTGGTTGTAAAAAAGAATCACCCGAAATGAAAAGTCACCGTGAAATGATCCGTATCCTGGCTGAAAAAGCGGAAAATATTAATCCGGAAACCAATCTATATGCTAACAAGAAACGATTGTCCTGGCTCCAAGAGCAATCTCATGACGCATATATTGCAACCACCCTTCAGCACCAAACCGTTATTGCCAATGAGATGCTGAATGCAGGTTATACCCGTCAGTCCATTGATAAATATAACCGTGTACTCCACACAATTGATTCATTAGACCTCCCGGCGCCAAAGAAATTTATTACTGCCTTGCACGACCTACTTGCCATCACCTATTTGCGTTTAGGGGAAGAGACAAATTGCCTGGATGGCCATAATGCCGAATCTTGTATCATGCCCGTTCGGGGATCCGGTGTTCATCGTGATAAATCAGGAGCCAATAATGCTATCCGGGTTTATCGATTGCTCCTTGAAGAAAATCCCGATGAATATGTCTATCAGTGGCTATTAAACATTGCCTACATGATTATGGGTGAATACCCGGAAGGGGTGCCCGACCAGTGGCTGATACCCCAACTCATGCCCTCAGATTCCATTCAATTCCCGGAATTTAAAGAAATCGCCGGACTGCGCGGACTGGACCATATTAGCTTGGCGGGTGGTTCAATCGCGGAAGATTTCGATCAGGATGGCGATTTCGATATTATGGTTTCATCCTGGGGTGTGGATAATCAAGTTCAATTATTTATGAATGATGGTTCCGGTCGATTCCAAAACAATACGAAATCTTCCAATCTATTAGGGATTACCGGTGGACTCAATATGGTCCATGGGGATTATAATAATGATGGATTTGCGGATGTATTAGTTTTGCGGGGTGGATGGTTTGGGGAAGATGGAAAACACCCAAATTCACTTTTGAGAAATAACGGTGATGGTACATTCACTGATATAACAATTTCAGCAAATATCTATTCGGAACATCCAACCCAAACCGCATCATGGGGTGATTATAATAATGATGGGTGGCTCGATCTTTTCATCGGAAATGAAACAACTGCCGGATCTTATCATCTTTGCGAATTTTATCATAATAACGGCGATGGAACTTTTTCTGACATTACCCGAAAAGTCGGGCTTAACGTAATCGGATTTGTGAAGGGTACAGTTTGGGGAGATTTTAATAACGATGGTTTGATAGATCTTTATATTTCCCGGCTTGGAGAACCAAACCTGTTCTTTAAAAATAGTGGCCCGGAGAAAAATTATTATTTTGAAGAAATATCCAAGGCGGCTGGTGTCCAAGAGCCTATCAACAGTTTTCCCGCCTGGTTCTGGGATTACAATAACGACGGCTGGATGGATATCTGGGTGTCCGGATATGAAACTACTTCCGGGGACGTAGCCATGGATTACCTTGGGTTAAAGCATGGCGGTGAGTCACCCCGACTTTATGAAAACAATAAAGACGGTACCTTCAGCGATGTGACCCAAGCCGCCAACATGAATCATCCGCTGCTCACCATGGGTTCAAACTTTGGGGATTTAAACCACGACGGTTACCTGGATTTCTATGCCGGTACCGGTGACCCGGACTATCGGTCTGTTCAACCCAATCGAATGTTTTTAAACAAAGGCGGCCAACGATTTGATGACGTGACTTTCCACGGACGATTTGGACATCTTCAAAAAGGGCATGGTGTTTCATTTGTTGATATTGATGGGGATGGGGACCAGGATGTTCACGCGGTCATGGGCGGGGCCTATGAAGGCAGCGTATATCAGAATGTGCTTTTCGAGAACCCGGGCGGATGGGATAACCATTGGCTCGGACTTTCTTTGCGGGGGAATAAAACCAATAAATTAGCCCTTGGGGCACGGATTGAAGTTGTATTAAAAAGCGGCCGCATTATTCATCGCACCGTTTCCAGCGGCGGCAGTTTCGGGGGCAACCCCTTCGATCAAATGATCGGCCTGGGAAAAGAAAGCGCTATTAAAGCTATAAATATATTTTGGCCAGCTTCGGGGGTCATCCGGACATATACAGGATTTGATCCTAATCAATGGTACTCAGTTACTGAGAATGAAAATTTATCGGTAAAATAATAATTTAATCCCCGTGTAATTCTTTCCAGCGATCTGAATTTTCCAAATAAACAGGTACATTTTCTACAATCTTCACCCCCGGGAGTTTCCTTTTTATCCACACGTGATATTGGATTTGAAAATCTTCCGGCTTCTCTAAAAGGGCTACGTTTACATGAATATCATCGGGGTTATGCTTATTTTCATAGGTCAAGGCCGAACCACAGTTCGAGCAAAATGTCCGCATCTTGATTCCATCAGCATATCGAATTGAACCGGAATTCCCGTTTTTAATCATATAATTTTATATGTCCACCACCACAAAAATCATAAAGGGTGCACCGCTGGCTTTTCTACAATCCAAACAATGGCAAGCAGCCACGGTTCCACCTGTATCTTTTATTTCAAATTGGATATTGCCGCAGAAACAACTTCCTTTATGTTTATTCTTTTTCATTTGTTTACTTTCTTAATCGCGCTTTCAAAAAACGGGAGTCGGGAATCTCCGTATCAAACTCAATTTCTTCTATAATCCACTCTGTCCCTTTACTGTTTCGTTTCAGTTCGTCCTTAAAAATAAATCGGGAAGGAAACCAGCGCCCCTGCACTTTTTTAATGCCATCCATGGTTGCTGTTTTTAGGAGTTTTCCGCTTTTGGCGTAGAGTTCTTCCTTCATGGGCAGAAGATATTCTTTATCGATCCACGCCCGTCGTTTTGGGTAGGATAATCCTTTTTGTTTTGCATCCATGACAACAATCCAATAGTCTCGTCCGTTGATATTAATCGATCCTTCTAAAGTTGTCGTATAGCGACCTGCCAGCGGTTGATCTTCCATCATATCATTATAAGACATATCCGATCCCATAACCGATTGCCGGAGCATATGCCCGGAAATTTGAATCACCCGATCTGTTTGAGGAGAATAGGTCCAGAGCTTGTCGCCCACTTTAAGCATTTTGGTTCCCGCTTCTCTTGGAGGAGATAAGTATTCTGTAAATGCCAAGTCTGTCCCTACAACCCAATTCCGAGATTTAATTGTTCGGGTCGCACGCCGCCCATGAACCACCATTTTACTCGTGAGCACACGGCTTTTTGCATTCAGATTATTATCCATGGCTTTGATGATTTCTTCAACGGTCATATCGTTTTGCCCGAGGACCGAAGAAATCAATAATATTAAAATAATGTGTCTCATTTTATTATCATAAAACTCTGCGTACTCTGTGATTAAAATTTTTCATGTTTCAAGTTCTTTAAATAGTTGTGCCATTTCTCTTTTATAAATTGCTCGTCCCGCCAGCATGGTACCAAACACCGTTGCTAAAATACCGGGAATAATTCCAATATAATATAGGTCGGGGGTGACTTTCGTATAGAACACGCTTGACATAATCAACGTCGATGTGTTCAAATTTTCAAATGCTGCAGAATAATCAATGCCCACTTCCTGCACGTAATATGTTAAGGGTAAACCGATGAGCGTCCCGAAGATCGTGCCAATCGTACCAATAATGATAGATTCCAAAATAAGAGACTGATATACTTGTCCTTTCGTTTCGCCCATGGCAAGACGAATTCCCATTTCACCGTATCGCCGAAGCCCGCTCATGATACCCATATTCCACAGAACAATCATGGCAATGAGAAGAAATATCCCGAGGATAATAAAAACAGAAATATCCACCAAATCAATCATTGTTCCCATTTGATTGGCATCTCGAAGTGCGATCATACTGGAACGGAAAATATCAGTTGTGTCCGAATGAGAAGCATTGAATTGGTCTCGAATTTTTACGGACGATTTATCGTCGTAATATAAATCGTGTTTGAAGCCGAGAATTTCCGATGCGGAATCGTCCATATCTAAGGCCATGCGAGCCCCGTCAATATCCACCAACATCATTTGTTTATCCAAGGGCCCCATGCCAAGATTGAACATACCCACCACCGTAAAGTTAAATGTGGTAAATGCATTATTCATGGTGGTACCTATGTAGGTCACCCGGTCACCAAGAGAAAGTCCAAGCTTTTCAGCTAATTTTTTTCCCACCAATGCGTCATCAACATTTTGAATCATGCGTCCCGAAACGATGCGTTTTTCCAATTCCCATAATTCATATTGACGGGAATCCTGGGATAAAAAATCAACACCATACGCCATGACAGGCCCTTGAGATTTAGTTTCCCCCTGATCGTCGGGAAGGTCTAATAATCCGGCGAAAGATATTTTGGGTGACCAAAAATAATCTGAATACTTTAAACTCAATGTGTCGGTTATTTCACTTACATTCATAAGTGCAAGATCGTTGGGCAATAGTTGACTTTCTTCCTGATAGGCGTGGGTCATGATCTTTACATGCCCCGATGAAATCACAGCCGTATCTTTGAACATTCCATTCATAGTCCCAACGAGAAAACCTCGATTAAAAATCACCAATGCCACAATGAGAGAGACAACAATAATGGGGAATAGGCTACGAGAACGATCTCGAAGAATGCCTTTAAAAACGAATTTCAGCATTAGGTTACTTTGCCTCGAAGTGCATCGGTAGGCTTCATTTTTGCAATACGGCGCGATGGCATATAACTCAAAACCAAAACAACGAATGAAATAAATAATGTTGTGGAAATGAAAAGCCCCGTGGTGTATACAGGGATGAGCTTCTTTGCCATAATGAGTCCCATTTCATTATAATCAATGGGCAGTGGAATTCCATACAGCGCGAAATAAATGAAAACAGGGCCACCCAAAACCAATACCATAATTAAAGAAAAAAAGGCGTTCATTCCTCCTTCCAATGTAAATAGACCCACAACACGAGATCGCGTCATGCCCATTGCCATAAGTGTGCCGATCTCTTTCCGTCTTCGAAAAATGGATAATATTTGTGAATTAAAAATACCCATGCCCGCCAAGGATAAAAGGATCGCATACATGATTCTGGCGTTGGGTTCATCCGCTTCAATCATGGCTTCCATATCTCGCATCAAATAATCCACATCGCGATAGATCCAATTTCCCTTGCCTTGAACCTTTGAAATGTTTTTGGAGAAGGTTACATAGGTGGCTTCATTTTTCATATCAAGCATGGCTTGTGCTCGTTCAAGGGGGATCCAGATAGTGCCCATATCCACCTTAAAATTTTCCGTTTCCATAATATAAACGATTACGCCTTCGTCCGCATCATAGGTTCGGTTTGCATCCAGCCAGCGAATAGCAAAAGCATCGCCTACTTTCAATTTTGTGTAATTCGCCATTCCGCTTCCAATAAGCACTGGAATCAAACCGTCGGCTTCTTTCAAGAGCGATTGGGTAGGCAGGTTGATTATGGATTGTTCTGGTTCAATCCCTTTTATCACGACTGGCATCATTCGTCCGTTGGGATAAATGGACGCCTGACTCACCAAGATGGAAAATGCATTTTTATTGTTGATTAAATCATTGATTTCTTTAGGTGGAATTCCGTGGGCATCTTCGTAAGAAAATGGATCCAAAGGATCATATTCCGGATGCCAATAAGCACCGCCAGCCACTTCCGTGTCGATGGTCACTTGTTTGGCGTGGGATCGCATGCCGTCGTACATCCCGGAAATAAAAATAATCATAAAAAACGAAATGGCTGTTACGAACACATTGAGCCACGTCCGCATGCCTGCACCAATAAGATTTTTCATGGCAAGATTAAAAAGCATCATTTTCCCATTCTCGGATTTTCAATTTTTTCATCTTGCACAATCCGCCCATCTTCCAAATGAATGATTCTTCGTAGATATGCCATAATTTTTTCATCGTGTGTTGCAAAGATAAATGATGTTTCCAATTCTTTGTTTAGGCGAACCATTATTTTCATAATCTGATGAGAATTTTCTGCATCCAAATTTGCAGTGGGTTCGTCGGCTAAAATTAACGCTGGTTCGTTAACGATGGCACGGGCGATGGCCGTCCGCTGGCATTCGCCACCGCTCAATTGTGCGGGACGGGAATCAATTTTATCTGCTAATCCAACCCATTCCACTGCTTGATTTACCAATCGTTTCCTTTCCTGTGAATCAATTTTATTCAGAATCAATGGGAGTTCCACATTTTCAAAAACAGAATAAACTGGAAGTAAATTGTAACTCTGGAAAATGAATCCCATTTTTGTTTTTCTTAAATAAGCTCGTTTGTTGTGAGATGAAGAACCCAGTTTTATTCCAAGAACGCTTACATTTCCTTCTGTAGGTGAGTCGAGTCCTCCAATTATATTTAAAAGCGTTGTTTTCCCCGAACCGGATGGACCAACTAATCCCATAAATTCGGCTTTTTCCAATTCGAGATTTACATCGCTCAACGCAGTAAAATAATCTCCACCGACGGGAAATTGTTTTAAAAGATTTTTTATTTCGACTACATTTTTATTTAACATGTTTTTCCTTTATTTCGCCACAAAGACACGATGAAATAATAATTAAGTCTTTGTGGCCATAATTTTTTCTAATGATTGTAAATAAACATGAATTGAATTCCGGTTCCAAATCCCACAACTGATTTTGGGAAGGCTTCTACAGGAAGACCATATTCCTTCCTTTTAGGATTTTGAGATAATAGCAAATTTAAGCTGAATTTGTCATAGGTGACGCTCCATCGGAAATAGGAATAAACTCGGTCTTCCTGCCAATCAAATTGAGAAATAAACATGGTAGAATGAACCATACCCAAGGGCAGCATAGCCATAAAAGCCGTAAACATTTGGTCGTCTGCATTTCTATTTTTGATAAACATAGAT
>JAYEFG010000037.1:0-4205 GCA_034658595.1 Fidelibacterota bacterium
CGCCATAAAAAGGGACCGAATTGGCAAATTGAGCGAATGAATTATGGAGATCATCCAAATTATCGTAGCAATCCATGTGCTCTTGTTCAATATTGGTAATCACCGCTATAGTGGGTTTGAGCTGCAGAAAACTTTTGTCATATTCATCTGCTTCAACAACAATTAAGTCCCCTGAACCCAATTGTGAATTTGTATCAATATTTTTAACCAGTCCCCCTACAACCAAAGTCGGATCCAGGCCTGCATGGGATAAAAGAGCACCGATCATAGATGAGGTTGATGTTTTTCCGTGTGTCCCTCCAACACCGATACTGGTTTGTTTCAAGGCAATTAATTCACCCAGCATTTCAGCCCGTTTAATGATGGGTATACTTTTTTCATGGGCAGCGATCAATTCGGGATTGTCCTTCGGCACGGCACTGGAATAGACCAGAACTTCGCAATCAATCACATGGCTCGCTTCATGGCCTTCAAAAACCGTGGCCCCTCGGGACTTCAAATTCTGAATAATCTCAGAATCATTCAAATCGGAACCGCTTACAGTAAATCCAAGGTTCATGAGCAATTCCGCAATGCCGCTCATACCGATTCCGCCGATCCCCACAAAATGAACTTTATTAACTTTTCTGAACATCATTGGATCAATGCCAAAGTTTCGTTAACAATTTCGGCTGTGGCATTTGGTTTCCCCAGTTTCAGACTCGCATCAGCCATTTTTTTCAATTGGGACTCTTCATCCAGTAAACTTTGGATCAAGCTGGCCACTTTTTCAGGGATTAAATCTTTTTCAGCAATCATTGCCGCTGCACCGTGTTTGGCTAATGCATCCGCATTTTTAGTCTGATGGTCTGCCGCTGCAGCGGGGAAGGGAACCAAAATTGATGGCTTGCCGCAAACAGTCAATTCCGAACAAGTAATTGCGCCTGAACGGCTCATGACAAGATCGCTGGCAGCATAGGCATTGGCCATATCATCAACGAATGGCAATACTTTAGTTGTATTACTTTCATGATGGTTGTAATTGGCGTAATGATCTTTTCCTGTTTGCCAGATGACTTGCGTATCCGAGATTGACAGTGAAGAAATCATCTTATTCATAGCTTGATTTAGGGCCAGTGATCCCTGGCTGCCTCCAAACAAAAAGATGGTTTTTTTCTCCGGATCAAAATCAAACTGTTTTAGACCCACATCGCGAATTCCATTATTAATTTCTTGTCTCACTGGGTTACCGACCAAAATGCACTTTTTTTTTACGTATGTTTGCGCTTCCGCAAAAGCAATACATACTTTGTCCGCTTTATCTGCAAACCAGCGCGTAGTTATCCCAGGGTAGGAATTCTGTTCCTGGATCAAAGTTGGAATAGATCTGCGAATTGCTTCACGGAGAGGGAGGGCAGAAGCATAGCCACCTGTGCCAATCACCATATCCGGTTTAATATCATTAAATAATCCTTTTATCTTTGAAATGGATGAAAGAAGCCTTCCGGGCAGCAAAAGGTTTTTTCCAATACTATCCAGGTTTATACTGCGTTGAAAACCGCGGATGGACAGCAGGGAGTGATTCACGTTTTTCACAGGAAATACATCTTTTTCAATTCCAAACTTTGAGCCGATATAGTGGATATTAGCAGCGGGACGGCGCAGCATAATTTCAGCCCCGATAGCCAGGGCAGGAAAGAGGTGTCCACCGGTACCGCCACCAGAAATAATAATATTCAATGAATTAGCCATTAAATTGAGGTTTCCATCCTGAGCTATGCCTAACACTGCGCTTGGCTTGGCTGATATTCAGTAAAATTCCTAAACTGGCCAAATTCATAACCAAACTGCTTCCGCCATGACTCACCAGGGGCATGGGTAAGCCTGTGACAGGGAATATGCCCGTCACAACGGCTACATTAATAAATGCATAAATAATTATACTGAAAGAAATACCGACTGTGAGCAAAACGCCAAAAGGGTCGGTTGTTTCTTTCGCAATTTTAAGACCACGCTGAAAAATGAGCAGGAATAATGTGATCATGAAAATTGCTCCCAACAACCCCAACTCTTCGCCAATGATGGCAAAGATAAAATCGGTGTGGGGCGTGGGAAGGAATAGATTCTTCTCCATGCTGTTCCCCAGTCCCAATCCCCAGAATCCCCCATTCCCAAGGCTGATCAATGATTGCTGGGCTTGATAAGCCACAACTTCTAAATCAGCTCCGGAGTTTACTCCAAAAACAGACCCAAGCCAGTAAATGACACGTTTCATTCGGTAGGAACGCATGAGCATAACAGGAACCATAACAACAACTGCCATGGCACCGGTGGCTAATAGGTGGGGCAATTTGGCACCTCCAATGTATAACATAACAAACCCGATTAAACCAATCACAGCTGCAGTACTGAAATCGGGCTGGATTACAATTGTGGTTAAAACCATTACCATGAGAACAATCGGTGGAAAAAATCCTGAGTAAAAATCTTTAATCTTTTCACGTTTTTTATCAATGTAATAGGCTAAATAAACAATCAATGAAAAACGAGCAATATCTGATGTTTGTGCCGTAACAAATCCCAAATCTAACCAGCGCGCGGGAAAGCTGATCCCTTTAAAAACATAGACCAGTTTTGTAGCTAACAACAGTATAATGGAGGCGATCATCAAATAGGGCGCCACTGATTTGAGTTTTCGGTAATCCATTATGATAAAAAAGAACATAGCCATCATCCCGACTATCATTCGTTTCAGATGAGAACGAAGGAATAATGTATCCGTAACACCACCGGTTTCACTGAGAGAAATGGATGAACTGGAACTGTAAAGCATTACCGTTCCCACTACACAGAGTATGAGAACAAGGAGCAATAAAATTTGATCATACTTCTTGGTGATGATATCTAACTGTCTCACTATTGATTTATTTCCTTAACAATAGATTTGAATACTTTTCCCCGCTCTTCAAAATTGGTGAATTGGTCAAAACTGGCGCAGCCCGGAGATAATAAAATAATATCCCCGGAAACTGCGCGCAGATAACAAACCTCAACAGCGTCTCTGAGGCTGGATACACGCTCCAGCTTAACCGCATCCTTGAGAGCCGCTGAGATTTTTTTACCCGCTTTTCCATAGGCGACAATTTCCTTCACTTTGTTTTGGGCATGTGGAAGGAGTTGTGAGAATTCCCCGCCTTTATCTTTTCCACCCAGGATGAGGTGGATGGCAGAGTCGAAACTATCCAAGGCAACCTTGACTGCATCCACGTTCGTGGCTTTGGAGTCGTTGTAATAGGTCACCCCGTTGATATCCAGGACTTTTTCGAGCCTGTGTTCAACACCGGCAAAGGTAGACATGACTTGGGTTATTCGTGAATTGGGAATACCGAGAATCTTTGCTGCGGTTGCAGCAGCCAGGGCATTCGCCAGGTTATGGCGTCCAGGAAGAGCGAGTTGATTCAGTTGAATCAGCGTGGCGTGCGCTTCATCATAGATCTTGGTAGCGTTCATAGTAAACATAGTTTTACCATTCCCAAGGATACTGAATCCATGAGTTTGAGGATGAACACGTTCAAATTTTTCCTTCAGGATTGGATCATCAAAATTGTAAACAATGTGATCGTTTTTATCCTGGTTTCGGATCATATTTAGTTTGGCTTGGATATAATCATCCATCCCGGCATATCGGTCCAAATGATCCGGAGTAATATTTAGAAAAATGGAAACAAATGGTTTGAAATGGATGATATGTTCCATCTGGAAACTGGAGATTTCCAGAATAAAAACGCGATGGGTCGTGTTATTTTTCAAATCTGCTAAAACACTGTCGGAAAAAGCGGTTCCTACATTCCCTGCCAAGGTTGGGGAGAAGCCATCCGTTTTGCACATTTCATTCAATAAATGAACAGTAGTAGTTTTGCCGTTTGATCCCGTGAGGCCGATAATTGGTGCATCGGTGAACCAACTGGCGAATTCAATTTCACTGACCACAGGAATGACTTTTTCTTTGGCCTTGAGAACGATTTCAGTATCCTGAGCGATACCGGGAGATAGGATCCACAAATCAGCATCATAAATTCTTTCCCTATGTCCACCGGTTTCCACACCTATGCCATGTGAACCAATCAGCCTGCTCTGCTCGATTAACTCATCGCTGGAGCCACTATCGCTGATGAATACATTTGCTCCCAAATGCTTTGCTAAAACTGCTGCCCCTACACCGCTGC
>JAYEFG010000037.1:4215-11436 GCA_034658595.1 Fidelibacterota bacterium
CTTCAACCTGAATTTTATCTCTGTTTGAAATATTCATCAGCGAATCTTGAATGTGGCAAGCGTTAACAGGGCCAGTAAAATGCCAATGATCCAGAAACGAATGACTACTCTTGATTCAGGCCAGCCAATCAGTTCAAAATGATGGTGAAAGGGCGCCATGCGAAAAAGTTTTCGCGGCTCTCCGTATTTCTTTTTTGTATAGCGGAAATATCCAACTTGAAGGATCACAGAAACAGCTTCTGCAACAAATACGCCACCGATAATAACCAGTAAAAATTCTTTTTTAAGTAAAATAGCTAATGTCCCTAAAGCAGCTCCGGTGGAAAGGGAACCTATATCTCCCATGAATACTTCTGCCGGGGCCGCATTGAACCATAAATAACCCAAACAGGCACCGACACAGGCAGCGGTGAAAATTGTGAGTTCACCCGCGCCAGGAAGGTATATAATGTTCAGGTAATCGGAAAAATCCACACGCCCGCTGATGTAGGCAATTCCTGCAAAAACGGTAAACGAAATTGCCAAAAGTCCTGCCGCTAACCCATCCAGCCCGTCCGTAAGGTTTACCGCATTTGATGTACCTGTGACTACCAATACAATCATGAGGGGATAAAGCATCCCAAAATCAATAACCGCATCTTTTAGGAAGGGAAGAGAAGTAACAGTTCTAAAATTATCCCAGGCCGGCGTATTGTAAATCAAAAAGGTGATTATGACACCTAAAAGAATTTGACCAATTAGTTTGTATTTTGCCACTAAGCCTTTTTTCACTTTTTTAATTGACTTCAGATAATCGTCTATAAAACCAATCATCCCCATCCAAATGGTGGAAATCAAAAGGATTTGCACAAACGGATTGGTCAAGTCCGCCAAGAGGAGGGTGGGGAGGATAATTGCGGTGAGAATAATTATCCCCCCCATTGTTGGAGTCCCTTTTTTCTTATGATGGGACTCCGGGCCATGTTCACGGATTTCTTCGCCAATTTGAAAATGACGAAGTTTCCGGATCATGGCCGGTCCGAGGATGAAACTGATCAGTAAGGCCAGGATGGCGGCGCTGGCGCTGCGAAAGGTGATGTATTGAAAAATGTTGAAGGGAGAAAAAATGTCCCGAAGTGGATATAAAATATGGTACAGCATCAGGCTTCCAGCATGGCCTCCACAATTGTTTCCATCTCCATACCCCGAGACCCTTTTACGAGCACTTTGTCACCTTCAATTATAATGGATTTCAATGATGACAAAAGATCATCTTTATTTTCGAAATGTTGATGAAACCCCGTTTTGTTAATCGCTGCATCGGTTGCAACCGTTTCATCACCGACGGTGAGGACGGCGGACAATTCTGTCTCATCACACTTTTCACCAACTGATCGATGTTGATCAAAAGATGAAGCACCTAATTCGAACATATCGCCAAACACAAAAATTCTGTTGCCGTTCCCGCTGAATGCTTGGAGATAATCGATGGCAGCAACGGTGGATTCCAAGTTTGCATTGTAGGTGTCATCTATAATGGTAATGGATCCATTGTTTTTTACTTCACAGCGCCCCTTCGGCGGCTGAAAAGAAGCAATCCTGTCTTTAATGTTTTGCCATTCAATTCCCAATTCCCGGGCAATGGCTGTACATGCGATCACATTTTTAGCAAAGGATAAATTGACGGAATGAGTTGGCACTTCTTCTGCATCAATAGTCAATGTGATAGTGCCGCCTTCTTCATAGTGAATATCAGCTGGATAGTCACAATCAGGGGTCAAGCCAAAGGAAACCGATTCACCGGGAACACCTAATTCAGTAATATGATGGTCCGCCGCATTCACAAATGAAATTCCATCCGATAGACTTTGGAAAAGAGCACCCTTAGTCTCAGCTACGATTTCAATAGTGGCAAAGCCTTCCAAATGAACTGGGGCAATATTTGTAATAATACCGTGGGTTGGATGTGCCATATCACATAATTCGGCAATATCGCCGGGTTGGTTGGCACCCATCTCAAGGATAGAAAGGGTGTGAGATTCAGTCAATTGAAGCAGGGTGAGAGGGAGGCCGATGGAAGTGTTATAATTACCCTCCGTTGCATGCACATTGAAATTGGATACGAGGATATGCTTCAATAATTCTTTTGTGGATGTTTTTCCATTTGAGCCCGTGATACCAACAACCGGAATGTCAAATTGATTACCCCAGGCAGTTGAAACTTTTCCAATCGCTTTTACTGGGTTATCAACTTTGATTTGACTACCATCGATATTTTCATCCACTCGATTTACCAAGGCGCAGGAGGCGCCCTTTTCAAAAACATCTGCCAGAAATGAATGGCCGTCCACGCGCTCACCGGGTATGGCGATATACATGTCGCCATTTTGAACTTCACGACTGTCAGTAACAATACCCGTCACATTCTTTCCAAGTGGTTTACCGATGACAGAAGCAAATACGTCGGCGAATTTGGCCCTGTTTGGCAGATTAATCCGCATGGGTAAATCCTTCGATGATTTCAATATCGGAATAAGGAAGTTTTTCCCCTTTTACTTCCTGATAATTTTCCCGCCCTTTGCCCAATACAACCAGAATTTCATTCTGCTTTAATGCATTAATAGCTTCTTTCAATGCAATCCCCCGATCACTGTAAAAGGTATGATCTTCACCAATAAGACCATCGGCAATTTGGCTGTTAATATCCTCAAGATCTTCTGAACGGGGATTATCGGGGGTAATGAATAAATGATCAGCATACTTTTCGGCAATCCGTCCCATTTCAGGGCGTTTGGTTGCATCACGATCACCGCCGCAGCCAAATAAAATATTCATAATGCCATTGGATTTTTTCATGCCATGAATTGTGCTCAATACTTTTTCATAGGCATCGGGTGTATGGGCGTAGTCCACAAGTACCATGGCATCATTATTAAACTTAAACACTTCCAATCGCCCGGGGATGGTTTTGCACGCAAGGACGCCATCTTTGATTTGGTTTGGATCAATGCCGAGAGAAATGGTAATACTGACAGCACATAAAATATTTTCAACGTTGAATTCACCAATTAGAGAGGAAGAAATATTTATTTCCATGTCGCCTGCTTTTACGGTCCCCATAATGCCGTTCAAATCTTGAGAAAGCTTTGAAAAATGAATGTCTGTAGTCCCATTTTTGGAGATACTGACCACCGGGGCCTGAGATCCTTTTCCCATGGCTTCACCCAGTTTATCGTCATAATTAATGATAGCCGTTCCCGTTATGGGCAAGGCATGGAATAATTTTGATTTCGCATGGAAGTAATCATCCATGGTTTTGTGATAATCCAAATGCTCGGGCGAAAGGTTGGTGAAGGCGCCCATATCAAATTCAACATCGGCCACGCGCAATTGGTCCAATGCATGAGAGGAAACTTCCATCACCACATGGGTAAATCCATTATCCAATAATTCGCGAAATATCTTTTGCAGGATAATAGGGTCAGGAGTGGTAAGGGTTTTTTTGGGTGTAAATCCTTCAGCAATTATTCCTAAAGTTCCCAACTGGGCACTTTTAATTCCGGATACTTTCAGGATTTCGTGGACGATGGAGGCCGTTGTTGTTTTTCCATTGGTGCCGGTTATGCCAATTATGGTTAATTCTTTTGTGGGATGGCCATAATATTCTGCGGCCACACGGCTGATTGCCAATCTTGGGTTGGCTACCTTGATATTGGGGACTGGTAATTCACCCAATTCCCTGCCATTGGAAATAATAGCCTTTGCTCCATTTTTTATGGCCTGGGGAATAAAATCATGTCCATCCGCTTCAGCGCCATAAATAGCTACAAATAAACTGCCTTCCGACACTTTTCCTGAATGTGTGCAGATATCCTTTACATCGACAGGGGGCAGGTCAAACCCTTCCATCACAATATCTTTTACGAGTTGTCTGAGTTGCATATTAGTTCAATCCCATGGTGCATAAAGACCCGGGCAGCTTTTTTGTTCCCGGCTTAGGACTCTGCCAAACCACGTGTCCCGACCCTGTAAAACTAGCGCGCATATTAGAAGCGATTAAAACCTGTTTGGCTTTGCGAATACTCATGCCGCGAACATTGGGTACGATGGTATATCCGTCCTGATATTTTGGATATGAGGCAACAGTATTTATGGGCACTAATCCCAAATCATCCTGTTGAGTTGCGCCAGCGTACATGGGTTTATTGAAATTTGTTTTCGGTTTATGGTATTGAATTGAATCATCCATATTGATGATCCGCTGGGCAACACGGCGAAATACAGGTGCCGCCCCATAACCGCCCCAATGATATCCATAATTCGGTTCATCCAGTATAATGACGCCCACAACTTGGGGGTCTTCGGCCGGGAAGAAGCCGGCAAAATTTGAAATATATTGGTTTTTGGAGTAGGAGCCGTCAACAAATTTGTGTGCGGTTCCGGTTTTTCCAGCAACGGACCATCCTTGAATATGGGCTTTTGTGCCGGTGCCGCTTTCAACAACTTGTACCAGCATATCTTTTATGGTGGACATGATCTCGGGACCGGCGACTTTGCGAATCACTTCCGGTTTTTCAGCGAAAACTATCTTGCCGTCAGGAGATAAAATTTGTTTAACCAAGCGGGGCTTTAACAGAAAACCGCCATTGGCAATGGAAGAATAAGCAGATGCAAGTTGAAGGGCAGTCACCCCCACTTCATACCCGATAGCAACTTCTGCCAGGGATATTTCACTCCAGTCTTTTGTTTTGCGCAGGGTGCCCTGCATTTCTCCGGGGAAGCGAATGCCGGTAGGTGTACCGAAACCATAATCACGGGCAAACCGGTAAAGGGGATTTTGGCCGATTTTTTGAGCAATTTTAATCGTACCCACATTGCTGGAATGGACGATGATTTGGGGGAAAGTCAGGAGTCCAAATTTTTCGTGATCGGATATGGTTTTACCCGCCACCGTGAATTTGCCCTCTTCACAGTAAAATTCATCATATAATGAAACTGTTCTGGTTGCTACAGCTGCTGTCGCTGTGATGATTTTAAAGGTAGAACCCGGTTCAAATTGATCTGTAATTACCCTGTTTTTTTGATTTTCTGTGGGGGAAGAACCAGGCTGATTTGGATTATAATCCGGCAGGGAAGCCATAGCCAGGACAGCCCCAGTCTGGGGATCCATCAATACACCCATGGCGCCCTTAGCCCTGGTTTCATTGATGCTCCGGGAAAGTTCTTCCTGTAAAATGCTTTGATATTCCAGATCGATAGTAAGTTGAATATTCGATCCGTCGATGGGTGGTTTAATGGGGAAACTGGTCTTGACCTGTGACCGGCCTTCACCATTGATTGATTTCACCACCCAGCCGTGAGTACCCGTCAAATATGCATTGTATTCTTTTTCAATACCCGTGAGTCCTTTATCATCCACATCTGTGAATCCAATCACTTGAGAGCCGACGAAAGTATGGGGATAGGACCGCCTGGATTTACGGTCAATAACCAAACCGGGAATTCGTTGGCCGAGTATTGATTCGACCTTATCCCGCCGCATGTTGCGATCGAGATAAACAAAATCAGCTTTTGAATTCAGTTTGTTTAAGTAATAGTCCGGTTCATTTCCTGTGGATTCGGAGATCAGTTTCGCAAAACCATTTTTGTCCCTAACTTTTGAGGGATGGGCTGCCAGAGAATAATGGATAATATTGCGAGTGAGGGGTGTGTTTTTTACATCATAAATATTGCCTCTCACGGCTAAAAGCGGTTCTTGCCGTTGGCCCTGATTAATTCCTTGTTTTCGATAGATATCACTATCGGTAACCATAATCTGAAATAAGCGAGTAGATAATCCTGCCCAGGCAAAAATGAGGCAGCATGAGAGGATTGTTACCCGTGATCGGAATTTCAGATAAGTTTTAGTCAATTTGTGCCGGTAATAATATTTTTGTTAACATAAATCATCAATGTCTCCGGGTGAGCAGGAACCATATTGAGCTCGGTACGGGCGACTTGGGAGATGCGATCTCCCCTGGTTAGTTGGGCAATCTCCATTTTGAGTTCTTTGGCGGAATTTTCCAATTCTTTCACCACCTGGTCTTGGACTTCAAGAGCCAACATTGTTTCATCCACTTCTGTATAGACCCATAGGTATAAGATCAACCCGGCTATGGAGAAGATTGTGGTGGAAAAGAAAAGGAGCGTTTGAAAAAATTCCCGTTTCTTTTTTGAACGGCGTCTCCGCTTTTTTGGCGGCATCATGCTATCCTTTCTGCGGCACGGAGTTTGGCACTGCGGGCTCGGCTGTTTTGGGCTTGTTCATTCTCAGAAGGAAGGATGGGTTTTTTGGTTATTACGGCTAACCTTCCGGACTGCTTTAATGCGCGAAACGAATGCTTCACCATTCGATCTTCGAGGGAATGGTAAGACATAATCACAACCCGGCCGCCAATGGATAGAAAATCAATAAATCGATCGAGAAATGCTGCGAGTTTATCCAACTCTCCGTTTACCGCAATGCGTATGGCTTGGAATACGCGCGCCAGGGACTTGTGTCTTTGATGTGGAGGGGTAGATCTGCGGACAGCCTCTTTGAGGTCGGCCACAGATGTTAGGTTTGAAAATGATTTGATGGAGCGGGCAATTTTCCGCGAATGCCACTCCTCGCCGTATTGAAAAATGATATCGGCTAATTCCTGTTCATTTGAACGGCGGATGAGTTCTGTTGCAGTTTCACCGGAATTTCCGTTAAAACGCATATCCAATTGGCCATCGGATTCAAATGCAAATCCCCGTGTTTCGGAATCCAACTGCATGGATGAAAGTCCCAGGTCTAACAGCATGCCGTTCACTTCGCCGATCCCCATTTGTTGAAGGATCGCCGGGAATTTATGGTAGGAAGATTGGTAGAGAGAGATGGGACGCGCGGAGGTACCGAAGCGATTGTCGCAAATTTCAAGTGCCTCCGCATCCCGGTCAATTCCGATCAGCCTTCCCTTGAAAGAAAGCTGATTCAGGATCTGTGTGGCGTGCCCGCCAGCCCCCACCGTACCATCGAGGTATGTTCCATTGGGCTGGAGGTTCAAGTATTGTAGAACTTCTGAAACCATCACAGGAATATGAGGGAGCGGTTGTTCCTGCGATACCTTCGGGTTCATTAAAGTATAATTTGATCTGCCAGTTCATCGAATTGGGATGAATCAATTTTCTGGGATTCTTTGTCAACCGAATCCAATAATTTGGGATTCCAAATTTCTA
>JAYEFG010000038.1:0-3147 GCA_034658595.1 Fidelibacterota bacterium
CACCTGACGGAGCGATTACTGATTCATTGACATAGGCCTTTTTCCGAGGGTCAAAATCCGGCTGTAAAATTTTATCCCATACAGATTCCTCTGATGAGATTTCAATTTCATTAACAAACCATGCCCGCGGTAACCTATCAGCGACTTCATATACTTCTACGGGTATTTCGCCTCTTGACGATTTAAGCCCTCCCGCTTTCACCATTTTTAGTTCAGGATGGTTAATCTTCTGCGGACTGATTAAGTATTTCACATTCAACATTCGCAGGACAGGTAGGGTTCCACCATTCCCCGTTTTGGAAAGGAATGTATTGTAATCCTTCAGTTTTGCAGGATGATATCCTCCCATTGATTCCAATCCAAATGAAGCAAAACGGCTTTCACCAAAAAATCCGCCAATAGGATATATCCTGTATATGTTGTCATCCTGTTTTAAAAATTTAATTATCTCATCCGCTTGGAAATAACGATCCACAGCACGATTTGACATCAACTGGGATCCGCGCCCGCTTGAGCGGGAAGGCTGGATTATTTTTTGGTTCACGATGCAAATATCAATGACCGCAATAACAACAATGAAACTAAGAAACAAGGTTTGTGTTATTTTTCGGTTGATCCACAACCAGACCAAAACAAGGATGGAACCGGAAAATAAAATCATCGTCCAAGCATCATTCTGCCACAAATCCCAACGAAGATTATTCAAAGCCTGAACTCCACGGGGATCCTGAATACTCGGTGGAGTAAAGCTCCCACGAAGGGTGGACTCGATCACGGAGCTACCGAGAACAATACCAATAAAAAATAGTCCAATAACACTAGTCAACCCCCAGAACCATTTCGGGATTTTTCCTTCTTTTAACTTAACCAATTCATCCAATCCAAAAGCCGCTAAAACTGCTATATTAAATTGAACCAGGATGAGGATCATGTGTGGGACGCGGAACTTGTTGAAATATGGAAAAATGTTGAAAAACAGGTCATAAACCATGCTAAAATGCTTTCCGAAGGAGATAAAAAGGGCAATTCCTAATGTAACAATCAAAAACCAATGGATCAATTTTCTTCTTTGGATCAACCCTATAATTCCTAACAATAAAATGATAATTCCCATATAATTTGGATAATCCGTAAATGGCATGAAGCCCCAATATGGTTGGCCCCCAAATCCAAAGGCGGAGGGAATAAAAAATGTCAGCATTTCTTTCGGATGAAAGGACCATCCAGTGGCGTAATTATAATCAGCGCCACCACCCGTGGAACCTCCCCGGACTGACAAAGGAGTATATTCCATTGCGGGCAAATAAATCAAAAGTGACAAACCAATACCAATCAAACAGGCCAAAGCAAAAAAATTAAATCCCTTTATTACCGAAAATCGTTTATCCGTATTTCGTAAACCTTCAACCAATTTTAAAAGTATATAAGCGCCAATGAGCATCCATGTATAATAGGCTATCTGGGCGTGTGCGCGCTGAAGCTGGAATCCGAGTAAAATTGCCAGCCAGCCTGCATTCCAGAAATTAGGATTTTGCCACAAACGTACAGTAAACAAAAAAATCCACGGGATATAGGCAGCTGTCATCATTTGACTGCCATGACCGAATACTACCATGGTGACCATGTATGGCGTAATCATGAAAGCGGTGGCACCCAATCCTGCGGCCCATTCTGAACATTTAAAATGCCTTAATAACAGGAATCCGCCAATACCTGCAAAAAGCAAATGCAGCAATTGAATGATCATTCCCGGCAGGAAAAACAGTTTAAATAAATATTCCGGGAAATAGAGTTTTGATATGTTTGTGAATGCTTCAACAGTTGGCATTCCGCTAAAAACCCATGGCTGCCATTGGGGCAGTTCACCCGATTCTTCCGATAAATCATTTAATGCTATTCCAATTGCCTTCGGACTAAGACTGTCTGGGGATCCGAAAGTACTCCCGCCGAAAATAACGGGTTCGAAAAGTACCGCAATAATGATCAGCATCGCACCCGCAACAATAATGGTTGGGTGTTTCCAATCTATTTTCATTTTTTAATTATTGTTCCCTTTAGAATACCAAGCCCTTTTAAAAAATCCAAATCTTCACCTTCCAATTTGAGGATCCAAATTGTTAGGCCAAAGATTCCACAGGATAAAATTCCGGCGGATACTAAGGTAACCAGGGTGTGATATTGCATAAGGAAATCCTTTGCCAATAATAACCCGATAACGGTGAATAATCCGGCAATGAGAGGCTTTATCACTTTTCGGTCCATAAAATTCATCTTAAGGATAATGCCAACCTCAATAGTCCGAGCAAATCCCACAGCAGTTAAAGAAGTTAAAGTGGCTATAGCTGCACCTATTATACCATACTTTGGTATTAGATATATATTTAAACCAAAGTTAAGCCCAAAAGCGCCAATGGTATTCCACAATACTAATTTTGTATATCCAGACATACCCAAGGTGGGTCCCGCCGCTCCAAATATAGCTTGAATAAATGTGGCTCCTGTTAAAATGACTAAAATTTTTGCACTAGGTAAATACTCCGATCCAAACAGTAACAAAACTTTGCCAGGAAAAATAATAAAAACAGCAGAAATAGGGATAGCACACATCAACAACCAACGGCTCACCAATTTATAAGTATCCTCCATTTTTTTCCGGTCGCCTTCGCCATGGAATTGTGCCATCATTGGGGCATAAATACTAATAAATGATAAAAGTAGTGCCTGTAGTAATCCAGCCGTACGAGCTGCAGGATGGTATAAGCCTACCGTGGTGGCATCGGTAAAAACCCCCAACATGAGAATATCCATCCAATGCATGAAGGTTTGGAGTATTGTTACAAACATGAGTGGATATGAAAATTTTAATAAGGATGAATCAAATTTAGCCTTAATGATTTGATCATTGGATACACCGGAAACTTTTTTCAATACAACCAACATTACAAAGAATCCAATTATTCCTGTAATTAGCATTGGCGCCATGAGAGCCAATTCAGTTGATACAAACCAAAAACTTATTACCATAACACCTAAAAGAAGGGTCGGATTTAAAAACTGGGTCACCAATGTTTTATACTTGAGTCGTTTAAATCCTTGGGTCGCAAAAGCAGAAACAAGCGTCAGAGAATTAAAAGGAATCGCAATTGC
>JAYEFG010000039.1:0-3069 GCA_034658595.1 Fidelibacterota bacterium
GTGGTTTTGAAGTTGGATTGGGCCAAACCCGGTTTAATTACAAAATGGAACAGGGCTATAACGAGTTGAAGGGTTCCATTGAAACCAATGGATCCCATTTCTATAAGGTGGATCCCGCAACTGGTTACTTTATTGATTCCGATTCTGGCGAGCCATACGATCCACGCGACGACACTAAAAATCCGGTACCGAATAATTATTCTGATAGTACTTGGGCCAATGGCTACTATTTTGCTGACCAGCCATACAAATATGGAGCGACAGGAGAAGCAGGCGACGGTTCCCCAGAGTTGCTGCCAGATAATGACGGGCGTCCTGGTTTTAATCACGTAGATCGTTTCTTTTCCGATGGAAATTTCACCAAACATAATTTTTCCATGAGTCGGAACGCTGAAAACTTTAATGTTTTTGTCAGTCTTTCGAACCACTCAGAAGATGGTGTCTTTGGTGATTTCATTGATGGGTTTAATCGAAATACGTTTCGGTTAAATACGGATGTCAATTTACCTTATGGCATCAAATTGGGATTTAGTTCCTTACTCTCAAAATCCCTTAAAGAAGAAGCCAATACTGGCTCTTTCTTTGATATAACATTTTTCCCTTGGGATGTGGATATTCTGAAAAAGGATCCTGACGGTGAATATTATATTCAGCCCGATCCCCGGAACCAAGAAGAAGCAAACCCCGTGTATCAAATTGCGAATAACGAACGGCTCAGTACGAGAAATCGCGTCCTGTTAGGCACCAATTTCAGTTGGTCTATTACTCCGCAATTAAAAGCGGTAGGCTCTATGAGTTTTGACCGTTCAGCCCGCCAATGGAAAAATTATTATCCCAAAGGGTGGCTAACGGTAATCCCAAGCCCCAATTATAACGATGGTAATCTGGACAGATCAGCCACCAGCGAAGAAGCCATTAATGGCGATGTTGGTTTAACATATGCCACTCAAAGAGGAGATATGGATTTGATTGTCCGCGGTCGTTATAATTATGAATCATATAATTATAACTACAATTTCGGCAGTGCTTGGAAATTAGCCGTAGGCGATGTTCCTCACCTGGAGACAGGTTCGGAGAAATCAGTAAACTCTTCGCATGAACTTGTCAATTCTGACGGTGCCAATGTGGGTGCCCAAATCGATTTCAAAGACCGCTATATTGTAGATGTGACGCTTCGTCAGGATCGCAGTTCTCTGTTTGGTCCAGACAACCGGGTCAATAACTACTATAAGTTTAGCGGTGCCTACCGGATGAGTGAAGAAGGTTTCTGGGGCGGACTTCGAGGATTGTTTCCTGAATTCAAGGTGCGCTTTAGCCAGGGAACGGCCGGTGTGAGACCTGCCTTTTCTCAGCAGTATGAAACCTGGTCCGTGGCTGGTGGTAATATTTCTAAGTCAGTGCTTGGGAATAAAGAACTGAAACCGCAGACCACCACCGAAACAGAATTTGGTGTTGATTTCAGCATTATGGATCGCGTATCCGTTGAATTCACCCAATCCAGTTCCACCAATGAAGACCAGCTTCTACCCGTACCTCTGGCAGGTTTTTACGGTTATAGTTCTCAGTGGCGGAATGCAGGTACGCTTGAAGCGGACGCGACAGAGCTATCAATAAACGCATCTGTGATCAACACCAGGGATATGTCATTAACCATGGGGCTTAACTGGGATAAATATGATCAGAGGATTACGGAATTCAACATGCCGTCCTACTTGTATAGCGCCGGCGGACCTAAGGTCTTTTACATGAAAAATGAAACCCAATATGCATCTTTCTGGGGAACAAAATGGATCAGAGAAACCAGTGAGCTTCTTGCTGATGACCAGCAATATGCAAGCCAGTTTCAGGTTAATGACGAAGGATTCCTGGTTTGGGTCGGCGAAGGCAACACATACAAAGACGGTATTGCCAAAACATTGTGGGGAAAAACAAGCTCAGATATGAGTACAACCTATAATTGGGGACGCCCCATCCAGTATGTTGATGTAGATAGTAAAACACCTAAACTCCATCAAATTGGTACTGCTGTACCGGATTTTGGCTATGCATTCAACGTCAATTTCCGTTTTCAAGGCCTAACGGTTTATGCCTTGTTTGACGGCCAAAAGGGCGGCGACATCTATAACCGTACCCGTCAATGGGGAGCCCGTGAAGCGGCCACCGGCGATGTGGATCAATATGGTAAAGCAGATGGGCTGAAGAAACCCACAATCTATTATCGGGATCTTTATCATGTGAATGCACCGAATGATTTCTATGTGGAAGATGCTTCTTACACAAAGCTGCGTGAACTGGCGGTCAAATTCAATGTGGCCAGCATGCTTGAAATGCGTGGATTTGGTATCACCGGATTAAACGTGGGTATTGTTGGTCGTAATCTGATCACATGGACGAATTATAGAGGCTATGATCCGGAAGTGGGTCGTGGCGGCGGTCAGCTCGGTTCTGCAGTGAATGCACGTGTGGATTCATATACATATCCGAACTACCGGACATTTTCATTCACAGTGGATATAGATTTTTAAGGAAAGGAGAGCATACATAATGAATATCATAAAGAAAATAACAAGTTTTGCATTAGTTGCTGTATTAGCCCTGTCTGGCTGTGCCGACCTGGATGTCAGCAATACCAATGCACCCGACCAATCACGTGCTCTTGCGAAACCCGAAGATGTTGAATCTTTGATTAAGAGTACATTTTTAACCTGGTGGCAGGGAACACATACAACGGGTGGTTCTTTTAACCCCGGTGTCATGGCAGATGCCCATTCCTGCTCTTGGGGTAACTACGGCATGCGGGAGCTTTCTTCTGAACCCCGCGCTGCTGCGAATAATAGCCCCGCATGGAACTATGCCTATGCTTTAGAACAGCCTTGGTATAGTTGGTACGGCGCTATTTCTGCGGCGAAAGATGGTTTATCTGCAATCGCAGCAGGTCAAGAAGGTGGAAAAAACTTCTTAGCCGATGCCGATTCAGATAAGCGAGCGAAAATATTCGCCAATTTCATTATGGGTATTTCCAATGGAATGGTAGCTATTTACTATGATAAAGGGTTTTTGGTAAAAGAA
>JAYEFG010000040.1:0-3055 GCA_034658595.1 Fidelibacterota bacterium
ACATTCACATTATTGCCGCCTAAAAGGGAAATCACAATGATAAGGGTAACGATTGTGGCACCATTTCCTCCGAGGAAAACGGATGCTGCATTAGAAACGACAGAGTCCGAACCGATCATTTGATCAAATCCAAGGACGTATACCAAAACAGTGTTGATTGCCAGGTAAACGGATATTACAATGACCATACAAAATATAAGAGACAGGGGGATGTTTCGTTGCGGTTCTTTGACTTCTCCGGCAACATAAGTAATAAAAATCCAGCCATCAAACGTCCAAAGGACTGCGACCATTGCCAGCCCTAATGGCCCAATCAGGGAGAAGGTGGATTTATCTGAAAATAGGGGAAAAAAATTTTCCGTAGATCCACCATCTAATGTAAAGCCCAATACAATAATGCCTAGGATGGCGCTCACTTTTCCTATGGTAACTACGTTTTGAAATCGGATGCTGGATTTCACATTTATGATATTCATAATTGTGAGAAGGATAATGGTCAGAATGGCAATGCCTTTTACTTCGAGATCGGATAGAGTGAAGAAAAATCGAAGATATTCAGCACCAGCAACACCTACGGCAGACATGGATGCTGTATTGATCACCGCCACGGCTGTCCACCCATACAGGTATCCCCAAACTGGGCCATAGGCTTCATTAAGGTAAACATACTGACCACCGGCTTTGGGCATGGCGGCACCCAATTCCGCTACTGACAAAGATCCGAATAGGCTAATTATTCCACCCAAAATCCAGACCATAAAGAAGAGGGAAGAGGAAGCGGTATAGAGCGCCACCGTTGCAGGGACCATGAAAATTCCCGAGCCGATGATGCCGCCGGCATTGATCATGGTGGCATCCATGAGAGACAAGACGCGTTTTAAACGAGGTTGATCAGACATGGACTATTTCTTATCCCAGAAATCTTCCAATTCTACGCCGAGGCAGTCTGCCACACGGTTTACATAAGCAAAATAGGCAACGATCTGATTGATATCTAAAATAGCTCTGTCATTGAATCCGGCCTCCCGAAGTTGGTCTACATCACTGGCGATCATGTCCCCAGGACGTTCAGTGAGTTTTGTGGTATAATCCAGCATGGCCATTTGTGCTGGGGGAATATCCGCCTGTGTATAGTCGGACTTCAGTTGACTGACCAGAGATTCATTCTTTGTGAGTTTGAGGAGACCTTCCCCATGATGCACAATTCAGTAATGGCACTGATTGATGGTGGAAACCGAATCTAAAGAAGTGGAAATGTCTTTGGGTAAGAAATGGATTTCAACCCCAGATGATTCCAGAAAACCAACCAGCTTTTCATAATCGGAAAGTGCCTTTTCAAAATCAGGTATTCCAAAATAAAGGAGTTGCGGAGATTGTTCGTTTACCTTGGCCTGATTTTGATAAGCATCTTTTGGATGATTCATTAAAACACGTTGGATAAGGTCTACCATATTCTGGCAGCCGAAACGATTACTCAATAGTTTCTCCACACCAATTAACGATTAAATTTGCAATAGTTTTAACACACTTTAATACATCGTCAATTTCCACATATTCATTAATTGAGTGCGCATGGCGCACATGTCCGGGACCAAAGAGAACGGCAGGTATTTTACAGTAATTAGTAAAAAGGGCCATGTCAGCAGCGTAGGTAACGCCCTCAATGGTTGATTCATGATGGGTTGTTTCGGTAAAACAATTGGCTAATAATTGAATGAAAGGATGTTTGGGATCCGTGTGTCCCGATTCATACTGCCCTTCAAACCATTCTACAACGGGCGGATGGTTTTTCAGCCAGTCATCTTTCAAGGCTGTTTCATGGATATATGTTTCAAAAGCCTGTCTCGCGTCACCCACAGCTTCGCCAGGAAAAATACCAAACCTACCCTCCACAACAACCGTATCCGGTACGGATGAATGCCAGTCCCCACCTTGAATTGTGCCCATATTAATTGGTGCCGCCTGGTAGTATGATTTATAATATTCACTTTGATAGGCTGCATTTCGTTCTCGCTCAAGATTTAAAATGGACTGATGAATCAAATAGGTTTTTTCTATAGCGCTAACGCCTTCCCAGCGCATGGCACCATGGGTCGCTTTCCCGGAGATGATTAACCGGAAATTGAGAGCACCGGAATGGATAGGACAAATATTCAAGGACGTGGGTTCTAAAATAACAGCAGCGTCTGCCGAGTAACCTTTTACAACATTTGCCAAGGTACCACAACCACCTGATTCCTCCCCCACTACCGATTGCACCATCACATTCCCGCTTGGTTTAAATCCCATCCCCTGAAGAATTTGGATTGCAAATATTCCTGAAGCTAATCCTGCTTTCATATCGCAGGAACCCCGGCCATAGATTCGCTCGTTTTTAATCGCACCAGACCAAGGCGATTCGTCCCACAGATCATGTGAACCGGTGGGTACCACATCCACATGACCATTGAGAATAATGGATTTCCCGCTGCCATTATTTTCCCAATGTCCAACAACATTGTATCGAGAATCAGGGGAATTACCATCGTCGTTAAAGGCGGGGTGATCTTTTAATTCATCAAACAAAACCGGGACTTTTTCCGTTTTGAGACCAAGAGATTCAAGTTTGTCCTGGATAATGGATTGTACCGGTCCTTCGTCATTAGCTAAACTGGGAGACTGAATCAAAGATTGGATAAAAGAAACAATATCTTCCCGGGCAACATCTACTGCTGATGAAATAAAAGGTTTGAGATCTTTTAATTGGGTAGAGGACATAAAGACGTAAGTTTATGAATATCAATCAGGAGTTCCCAATAAAGAAAAAGGTAGTAAAAGTTTTGAAGTAACCTCGGTATAACGTTAAATCGGGAAACGCACAGAATAATAGTGATCCCGGTGCGACTCGAACGCACGGCCAATGGCTTAAAAGGCCACTGCTCTACCAACTGAGCTACGGGATCAAAATAGTAAAATTCGGGGCGGAAAATTACAAGAAATCATTTCCAGATGCACAGAAAAAGACTCAAAACTTTGCTCTTTATTATCTTGTAAAATTATTCGAGTTGATGTTACT
>JAYEFG010000041.1:0-11073 GCA_034658595.1 Fidelibacterota bacterium
GCTTATTCCACAACAAATTATAAGGGGTACCAGTTCAAACCAATTGATTTGAGGACCGCTATACATGAAGATGATGCAAGCCGATTTGGCTCGGGGCAATATGTCCTCTATAATAAATTTGAAGATGGGGACAAATATTGGATCTTGAATGATTCTGAGTATGTACCCACCTCTCGAATCAAGGGGTCTCCAGCTTCATCCACATTTTCTTTCGGTGGATCGAACCGGGGCCATTCATATCGGGAATCAAATTCATTCAGTTTCAAGTTTGATTTCACCAGTCAGATTACAAACCGTCATGAATTAAAAACAGGAATCAATTTCCGCAGCGATAAGCTCGATGAGCGCAATTTCACTGTTTTGTATGATAATCAGGTATACCGTGTTCCGACTATTCTACCTGAGAATGATTCCCCTTCCCACAGTCATTATAACAATACAGCCACTTTTTTCTCCGGTTATGTGCAAGATAAAATCGAGTATAATCATTTTATCACTAATGTGGGTATTCGATTTGATCAATTCAGCCCCAATGAAAATTATATTACTGATTTCCTTAAACCGGACGGCGAGAAGAAAAAAGCTACCGATAAAATGATGGTTTCCCCAAGAATTGGGGTCGCATTCCCAATCACAGACAAAGGAATCCTCCATTTTTCTTATGGCCACTTTTATCAAATGCCCACACTGCGCCGATTATATAAGAAAAGTATTTTTGGTGCCGGCCTTGCCCCAACCATCGGCTATGCTGACTTGAAACCTGAAAAAACCGTTCTTTATGAATTCGGTCTTCAGCAACAGATCGGGCGGGTTATGGCCATCGAAATGAGTACATTTTATAAAGATATTCGAGACCTTTTGGCGATCCAATCAATTCGCTATGATTCAGAAAAATATGGCCCATCCAACTATGCCATTTATATGAATAAGGATTACGGCAATGTGAAGGGGTATACCTTTAGTCTCACTAAGCGATACGATCGGGTAACTAAAACATCTGCATTCGTTGACTATACTTACCAGGTTACTGAGGGTAACAGTGTTACCTCTGGATCTTTTTATTATAATGCACTGTCAGGTGAAGAAGAAGAAAAACGAATTGTTCCCTTATCTTGGGACCAACGCCACATTTTTAATACAACCGTATCAATCGGCGATCCGGGGAATTGGAATGTGGGGCTAATCAGTAAACTATCCAGCGGATGGCCTTACACACCGAATATCCCTGACGCGAATTATGTCCCTCAACCCAACAGTGGACGGAAGCCATGGCAATGGCGTGTTGATATACGGGTACACAAAAATTTCAAATTGGGAAAATTTGATTATATCCTGTACGCCAAAATTTATAACCTGTTCGACCGCCGAAATGAACGATACGTATTCAATGATACTGGCCGGGCAGGGTATACCTTTGTGTCTCAATCCACACAAGAAACCAAAGGATTTGTAAACCATTATGGCGAAGCAGGCGTTCATACGTGGTCAGAATACCAGGTAAGGCCTCAATATTATACGGCACCCCGATCCATCAATATCGGATTCTCACTGGATTTCTAAGATGAAAAAAACAATATTAATCACCTTCATTCTTGGATGGTCACTCACCCTTCTATCTGCTCAGGATAAACCTCGCCAGTTTTCTAAAAAGTGGAAAATGGCAGGCCCAGAAAAAGAATGGAATCCAGTAGAACACGAATATTTTTATCAATGGCGTGATAAAATTAGGTCCAAAAGAGTTCAAGATAATGATCAAATCCTGAGGCGCCAAAAAGCCATTATAAATGGGAATAAAATTACCACTGAAATCTGGAATTATGGATCCATCTCCAGTCCCGGTAACCGTGTTTCCGATATTGTGTGGGAAGGGCTGGGCTATGGCTATGAATTTGGACCATTCATTGGCGCCGAAATTCCAGTGGAACCGGGAAGCCATCAGGATGCATACATCAAAACAGATTCCATTGGGAACCCAATTTTGGACCAGAACGGGAATCCCATATGGGTTGCCAAGGCCATAAGTGATGGTTTGGTTTCATTAGGTGGTGAAATTTCACCGGACGGTAAAATGTTTTGGGGATGGGAACCACTTGCCTACAATGATTTTGGTGTACCTTACGGTGACCCGAATAGTGCACGGATTCCCACATCCAATGATGTAGATCGAGATGGGGACGGCAAACCGGACAGTTGGCCCGACGGATGGTATAACCCCAACCTCAGACGGTATGTTTGGCCCGGTGCTTTAAGGCAGGGTTCATCCAATGCTGACTTAGAATCATTCTTTGTGGTAGACGACCGCAGTAACAAAGAATTTAAATATTATCCTTTCCCCGAGGATTCAAGCCGAATGGGATTGGGTATTGAAATTGAATGCAGATACTACCAATGGTCCAATCCTTTAGCTGAAGATGTTATCTTTTTAATATATAAGGTTACGAATAAAAGTACAAAAGATCTTAATGAAGTGGTCTTTGGTATGTGGGGTGATCCTCATATTGGCGGCCCGTCTAACTGGCGGGATGACTTATCCTATTTTGATAGGGAACTAAATATGGTCTATGCTTGGGATGAGGATGGCAAATCTGATGTGGCGGGACGAAAACCAGGATATTTTGGATACATTTTCCTTGAAAGTCCCGGAGATCCTCATGATGGTAAAGATAACGATGGGGATGGTATGGTGGATGAAAGCCGGGAGAATGGTATTGATGATGATAACGACTGGAATGCTGAAAAAGACGATGTTGGAATTGACGGTTTGCCCAACACCGGTGATACGGGTGAAAATGACGGCCTACCCACAGCTGGAGACCCTTTTGATATCCGGCAGCCGGGGGAACCCAATTTTGAATGGACTGATCTGGATGAATCAGATATGATAGGCCTCACCAGTTTTGCCGCACCCAACTTCGGGGGAAATAACAGGATTTCCAAAGATCATTACATTTATTCAAGCTATATGACTCCAGGCCGGTTTGATTCATTGAATGCAGATGTTGCCGGGGATAATATATTTTTATACGGATCTGGGAATTTCACCTTGAAAGCAGGTGAAGCCCGGCGCTTTTCGATTGCGCTACTGGTTGGAAACAATTTTAATGATTTAACGCTTAATGCTAAAACAGCTAGACAGATTTATGATACCAATTATCAATTCGCCAAACCGCCGGAAAAGCCAAAGCTTACGGCTGTTCCCGGTGAACAAAAGGTAACATTATACTGGGATGATATTGCAGAATCATCCTGGGATCCCATTTCTGAAGAATATGATTTTGAAGGCTATGTTATTTACCGCAGTACTGACCCCAGTTTTTTAGATCAGCAGAATATTACTGATGTAAATGGTTCCCGTTTCCTTTTTGAGCCCTTAACCACCGAAACGGGAGGCTGGGCAAAATGGGATCTGATAAATAGTTACAAGGGTCCTAGTGATATTCCTTACCCAGGTCGTGGAATTTCATATCATTTAGGGAATAATACGGGGCTTGTTCATTCATTCGTGGATTCAAACAATGTGCTGAACGGTCAACGGTATTATTATGCCATTTGCTCCTATGATTACGGCACAAAGATCATGGGTATCGGTCCCAGCGAATCCTCAAAAACAATTACTTTAAATCCAGAAACGAATGAAATATTCCTGGATATCAATACTGCATCAGTTATTCCCCGGGAACCGGCAGCTGGATATATGAAAGGCTATGTTGCCGATTATGATACAATCTCAATTATTAAACGTGTAACCGGATATGGTACAGGTGATTTCAGTATTGATATCTTAGACCCGCGCGCTATTGAAGACACGAACACCTTTCAAATTACTTTTGACGTGAACCCAACACGATATTCCGTTGAAGACCTTAACCCTATCATTGAAAATCGAACTGTAAAGAAAAATGTTTTTATTACACTCCTTAAAAATCGTATCAATGCAGCGCGATTTCTAATAAAAAACAAAAACGGTACTGTTTTGACTGTGGGGAAGGATTATCTTCTTTTTTCCGAGGCCGGACAGGTGGTAGTTACCGATACACTCAATTCGAATATATCTGATGGTGAAGAGGTCACGATCCAGTATACCCATTATCCACTCTGGGAGAGCAAAAGATTAAATAATGAAGAGTCAAATCCCGTATTTGACGGTATGAAACTTTTTGTCAAGGATAAATCACTAGCCCTGAACCATGAAAAATCTAATTGGAATGATGGCAGTACCGGCAATTATAAGGTTACGGTAGGACCCTATGACGGTAAAGCATCCAACATGCGTCCGGCTGATTATGAAGTGCGCTGGTTTGATGAAATTGCGGATACAAGTTCATTAGGTACTGCAACAGCACCTTTCCAAATCTGGGATGTAACCCAGGGAAAAGTTCCATTTAAAAAGAAAATTGTCGTCCTCGATTACAAAATAAGGAATAAAACCTGGGATTTTGGTGAAAGTGTCGTCATCCTTGAGGAAGGTGCCGGGATTAATGTATCATGGCAAATCGATTTTGAATCCCCTCAAGATTTAACAGTATCCCATCCTGTGGAGGGAGATTTTTATTATATCGCAACTGACAGGCCATTCAATTTTGAAGATATTTACCAGTTTAAAACAATGGCTTCAGCTATTAATCCAGAGGCGGCCACAAACGAATTGGATGACATTCGAGTCGTGCCCAACCCCTACGTGGTAACCAATGTTTTAGAACCCTTAGACAGGCAAAATCCAAGGGATCGTGGTCCTCGTAGGGTGTATTTTGATAAGCTTCCGAATGAATGTACAATCAGGATTTATACAACCACCGGAGAACTGGTAAAAAAGATTCTGCATACTTCGGCTTACGATGATGGGCAAGAATTTTGGGACCTGACAACAAAAGATAATTTTCCCATCGCCTATGGCGTTTATATATATCATGTGGATGCGGGGAAACTGGGTGAAAAGATTGGAAGATTGGCGGTAATAAAATGAGAAAGGTTTTGCTTGCCATTCTTTCCTCCACCATTACCCTTGCACAGTTAGATAATACTGAATCTATCACCAAGACAGGAACAACCGCTGCACAATTCTTGAAAATCGGCGTGGATGCCCGTGCTTCTGCAATGGGAAACGCGTTTACAGCAATGAGTGGAGATATCAGTTCCATGTATTGGAATCCAGCAGGTTTGGCATATGTCGGACGGATGGAAACCATGTTTGTTAACAGTAACTGGTTAGCCGGGATAAATTTTAACTACACCGCCTTTGCTATTAATTTGAATCAGGTGGGGGTAATCGGATTTAGCATCACCAACCTATCTGTTCCAGATGATTTAGTGAGAACAGTAGAAAAGCCCAATGGTACCGGCGAATACTTTGGGGCCAGCGACCTAGCAATGAATATTTGCTATGCACGACAGCTAACTAACCGGTTTTCCATTGGTGGGAATATCAAGTATATCCGCCAAAACATTTGGCATGCCAGTACCAATTCCTTCGCTGCGGACCTGGGTGCGCTGTTTATTACACCATTTAATGATATTCGTCTTGGAGCCAGCCTATCCAATTATGGAACTGAAATGCAAATGTCCGGACGGGATCAAAAATTCAGTATTGACCCCGATCCGAATAATGAAGGGAACGTGGAATTTGTAAATGCCATGTATGAAACAGATAAATTCCCCTTACCCCTTCTCTTCCGGGTTGGCCTATCTGGAGAGATCATTCAAAACGAAAAAATGCGGTTGAGCTTCGCGGTTGATGCGCTCCATCCCAATGATAATGTAGAATGGATAAACGCTGGTTTAGAGTATGCAATCGCTGAAACATTTTTTCTCAGAGGAGGAATGACAACCTTATTCCGCGAAGATACTGAAGAGGGTTTAACCTTTGGTGGTGGTATTAATTATCGGATTGGTGGAACACCTACACAATTAAAAGTGGATTATTCCTATTCTGCCTTTGGCCGTTTAAAAAATGTACAGCGCATTTCATTTGGAATCAGGTTTTAACCTGCCCTACGCACCAACTTACTACACCATTTAAACTATCAAATACAGGGGAGCCCGTTTGTTTCAATCTCGCTTGACTCATGTGGCCATTTGAGACCAAAACACAATCGGTGCCAATATGCTTCGCCACTTCATGATCATGAATCGTATCACCGATAAACAACACTTCATGGAGACCATAATGCAGTTCATCCACCCAAGCTTTCCCGGCCATTTCTTTTCCATAGGCATAATGATTTTCCTGCCCTATGATCTTAATAAAATAACCACAAATATCATGATATTGCAGAATGTCATCCAGCATAATTTGGCTTGCGGCAGACAGGAGGGACTGGGTTAATCCGCAATCTTTAAAATATTGTAATGCTCTTTGTGTCTCCATCTGCAAGTTTGGTTCATGATGCCGGGCCATATAATCTCTTATAAATTCACTCCCGGATATATCAAATGGCTCCTTCTTAAAATCAAACCCGAGTTTGATATAATAGTCCTTAACCGGAAAACAGAAATTTTCCAGGAACCAGGCCTCGGTCATTTCCCGCATATTTCTCCGGCGCAAAACACCGTTCATGATTTCAATGCAGAATTGCCGATCATCGAGAAGCGTGCCGTTCCAATCCCATATTATATGTTTATAACCCATGATTCAGTATAAACCTGAAGGAGTTTAATAAAAAATGAAATAACTTTTTGGTTTATGATTCTACTAATTGATCAATTTTCCCAACAACTTCACCAGCGGTTAAAAGCGCCTTTACCGGGAGAACAAGCGCAGCAGAAAACAAAAGTCATCACGCCGGCTGATGTAACTTTCCCTTATTCAATTGAGACAGCCATCCCCGCTGCAGTATTAATTCTTTTATTTCCTCAAGATAAGGATTTCCATTTTTTCCTTACGGAACGCACCAATGAGGTGGAGCATCACAAAGGACAGATTTCCCTCCCCGGTGGGGTGTGGGAAGAAGGTGAACAACTCCAAGAAACAGCTATCCGTGAAACAGAAGAAGAAATTGGTGTTGAAAAATCTTCAATCAATTTTATCGGTGGACTCACGCCCTTTTTTACGCCGGTAACGGGATTTATTATTCATCCTTTTGTGGGCTGGTCAAAGGAAAAACCGGTCACATCAATTCAGAATAATGAAGTTCATGAATTATTCACAGCATCCATTTCTGATTTAATAAATGAAAACACACTGATAATTGAAAATTGGACAATAAGTGGGTATGATGCAAAGGTTCCCCTTTATAATTTCGGCGGCCGAAAAGTGTGGGGTGCAACCGCCGCTATACTATCCGAATTTAAATCCATTTTAGAGGAGCTAATGAATTGAACCGTGTTGGCATTGATCTTGGGGGCACCAAAATTGAAGGTGTCTTGCTGGATGATGATCATAATGTAATTAAACGGGATCGTGTTTTGACCGAACGCGAAAAGGGATACGATGCCATAATAGAAAAAATTATTGGCCTGGTACAGACTTTAATTTCAGCTGGAGATGTAAATAGTCCGATCGGTATTTGTACCCCTGGCTCCATTGATCCTACCAGCAGCATGATGAAAAACAGCAATACCATTTGCCTTATCGGGCAGCCTCTCCGTGAAGACCTGGAGAAGGGGCTGGGGGTTTCGGTTCACATGGAAAATGACGCCAATTGTTTTGCCCTGGCAGAAGCCACCATGGGTGTGGCACAAGGATATGGTGTTGTATTTGGCGTAATACTCGGGACAGGCTGCGGCGGCGGTATAGTCATTAATAATAAGATTCATTCGGGGCCGAACAGGGTCGGGGGTGAATGGGGCCATCACGTGCTTTATCCCGATGGTAAATCCTGTTACTGCGGAAATAAAGGATGTACGGAACAGTATATTTCCGGAACTGCCCTAGAGAAAGAATGGAAACAACTGACCGGGGAGTTTCAGCAGGTTACAGACATTATTGATCAACAATTATACCAGGCCCATCCGGAATGGAAAGAAAACTTTATGCTCAATTTTGGAAGGGCTTTGGCTAATGTGATCGATATCCTTGATCCGGATGTCATTGTCTTGGGTGGCGGTCTGTCTAAAGTTGATCTACTCTACTCGGAAGGTGCTGCATCAGCGTATAAGGAAACATTCAGCGAAACTGTAGTCACGCCCATTTTAAAAAATAAGCTAGGCGATTCTGCCGGTATATATGGGGCAGCCATGCTGGGGGATATCAATTGAAGTTCGCCAAATGGCTCTATAATCTATCAGGAACGGATCAGCTGATCATTTTGGCAGTTTTTGGCATTGGATTGGGACTGTCATATTTCACAATTCTTGTTTTGCGGCTATGGCATGAACGGGTTCACGGCGGTTCAAAATATTCCCATGAAATGCGCGTGACACCGTTTGGATTGATTGGAATTGCAGCTATTTATTCTACTATACTTTATATGTCCATCGGTGAAACTGTTACCAAATGGATCATAGAAATAACTCAATAATTATTTATTAGAAATATTATGATGAAAAATTCTTTAGTCATTTTATTGACTAGTTTTTTATTTAGCCAAGAGTATACATATACCAAACCGAGCAAAGACGGAACAGGTAAATATTTTTTAGGAAGAGAAATTAGTACTATAATGGGACATATGGGGGCTCCTTGGTTAGATCGTTCTTCAAGGGAAAAAGAAGAACGCACAGATCTTGTTATTGAAGCTCTAAATTTAAATAGAACTCAAATTATTGCCGATTTTGGAGCAGGCAGTGGCTATTTTACCCACCGAATTGCTTCAAATTGTAGTTTAGTATATGCTGTGGATATTCAGAAAGAAATGCTGGTTTTAAATAAAAAGAAAATGGACGAGAAAAATATAAAAAATGTCATTTTTACTTTAGGAGCAGAAAAAAATACCAATCTTCCAAAAAAATCAATTGATTACTTAATTATGGTAGATGTCTATCATGAATTAGAATTTCCTTATGAAATAATGCGAGATATCTATGGTGTACTCAAAAATAATGGGAAAGTTGTATTAGTTGAATATAAGCAAGAAGACCCGAGGATTATGATTAAGCCTCTTCATAAAATGAGTGTAAAGCAAATTCGTAAAGAGATGGAGTATTCTGGTTTTGAATTGAGTCAGTCTTATAAAAAATTACCGCGTCAGCACATGTTATTTTTTAACAAAAAATAATATGATCATTTTTTCTTTTTGCGTTTCATCTTTAGAAGCTTCCAAGCGGCCTTAGGTAGTTTTTCTAATTCATTCATTTCTCCGGCTCCCTGCAGCCATTCTCCTCCGTCAATTGTTACCACTTCACCATTGATATATCCAGCCTGGTCACTCACTAAATAAGACGCCAGGTTTGCCAGTTCAATATGCTCCCCGACTCGCTTCAGGGGAATCCGATTGATCATTTTCTTTTTGATACCCAACCCCGGGGGTGCCAACCGCGACCATGCGCCCTTCGTGGGAAATGGCCCCGGCGCAATGGCTACAGTTCGAATCCCATACTTGGCCCATTCTACTGCCAATGATCGTGTCATGGCCAGAACACCGGCTTTGGCACAGGCAGAGGGCACCACATAGCCTGAGCCCGTCCAGGCGTAGGTGGTAACAATATTTAGTATGACACCACCTTTATTTTCCCGCATGACTTTTCCCGCGGCCTGAGTACAGAAAAACGTGCCGTTTAATACAATGTCCACTACTGTTTTAAATCCATTTGGACTTAGATTTTCAGTAGGACTGATAAAATTCCCGGCAGCGTTATTTAACAGGATATCAATTTTTCCAAATTCATTAACTGTCTGGTCCACCATATTTTGAACTTGGTCCGGTTCGCGGACATCGCACACCACGGTCAATACTTTGCCACCCTGTTGTTGTAATTCTTCTGCTGTTTCATCTATCACATTTTGACGCCGGCTGGTAATGACCAAATCTGCTCCTAATTCAGCAAACCGAGTGGCCATGGATTTACCTAAACCAGTTCCGCCTCCCGTGACAACAATCGTTTTATCTTTTAATAATCCCGATTCAAACATGGATAATTTCCTTTTTCATAACCAAATAATCTAAGGTATAGTAATAAAAAAGCCCCGCATTTCTGCAGGGCTTTTTGTTCATTTGATTTATGATGGTTTACTTAGTTGTTTCCGTCTTCACCGCCATCATCGCCACATCCACAATCGACTGGATTGCCATCGGCATCGTGATCCCAAATTGCATAAGGGCCATCCTCCGGTTGGCCGTCACCGTCCGAGTCTAACCAGTATTCACCCATGCCCTCGCACATTGCTGCACAGTTACCATCCCAGTGGTTGGTTGGTACAGGTGGTCCAGCTGCTGCCATAGCAGCACCAAAGGCTTCTTCCGGGGTTTTGCCATCAGCTAAAGCGTCATCAAAGGCCCCTTGGGCTTTTGCTTTGCCTTCATCATATTCTTCTTGGCTCATGTTTCCGGAATCAACTTCCAGTTCATAGACCTTAGCAGCGGCGGCATCAAAGCCTTCTTGTGGAGTACCACCGTTCTGCATGGTTTGATCGAATGCTTCCCATACGGGATCAGGTTCTCCGGCTAGTTCTCCACCACCTGGTCCGCCATCATCGTGATAATGGTTTTGCCAGTCTTCTTCGGAATTTCCTACGAAATCACAGCCTTCATGGTCGCAATGTCCATGTCGGTCATCATCGCCACTGAAAATGTGATCGCATCTATCGCAATGTCCATGATGATCACCTTCACCGCTGAATATGTATTCGCACCGGTCACAATGACCATGTCGGTCATCATCGCCACTGAAAATGTGATCGCATCTATCGCAATGTCCATGATGATCACCTTCACCGCTGAATATGTATTCGCACCGGTCACAATGACCATGTTGGTCGTTATCACTGGTGAATACGAATTCGCATTTATCACAATGTCCATGATGGTCACCTTCACCCGCGAAAGCATACCCGCAAATATCACATGTGGGCTGACCATGATCATCGCCACCACCTTCACCTTCACCTTCACCGCCTTCGTGTTCTCCACCTTCGCCTTCACCTTCACCGCCTTCTAAACATGGTTCACCGACGTCATAAGCGCCATTACTATTACAATC
>JAYEFG010000042.1:0-10969 GCA_034658595.1 Fidelibacterota bacterium
TCCACCGCCATATAAATATCCGCCACCTACTACGCTACTTACTTCATATTGGACTTCAGGAAATCCATTTTCCTGTGCACGAAAAAAATATCGGCCATTTTGTTTATATGGAATAAACCAACCATCCTTAAGGTCAATTTTTTGACCATCAAAAGGTGCTCTTATATCTGAGCTAAATGGCGTACCTCCGGCACGGCCATGTGTTGAATGTTTCCATAACTCAAATTGATCCGGATGACAGGATTCACAGATACCTGAACCAATGAAATCCTGAAGTTGGCATAAAACAATATTGAAGAAAAAGACTGAAAATATCAGTCTTTTTATAAGTAATATCATTTAAATAAAATTATTTTTTTGCCCAACCCGGCTGCTCACAATCACAAAATCCTCTGATTATTTTGACATAATTAATAATTTCCTCCTGACTCATTTTTTTACCCCAAGCTGGCATAAAATGGCTCTTATTCATTATTCGCCCCCCAACATTAATTGTATCAAAAAGAGTGTCATCAGTGCGTTCACTCATCAATTTTCCATCTGTAAAATCACCCGGTTTAGTCGGAAGGAATTCTTTGTTGAACCCTGCCCCATTCCCGTTCAATCCGTGGCAGGGGGCACAGTTTTCGGTATAGGAATCTCTTATTTGGTAAGGGGTGTTTTGAATCAAATTCGGGTATTCCGTTTTGCTGTTTGAGGATTTCCGCGCCAAATAAGAAATAACTAAATTTCTAAGGTTAGGATCAATGGCAGTTTTTGGCATTATGCTTTCAGGCATAACCATGTGAGGCATTGTGACCGCCATTTTAATAAAACCATCCGTGAGTCGGTTGCCCGCGTTAGAGAGGTCCGGGCCAATCCTGCCTCCTTTGCCATCCATTTGGTGACACCCCAAACAGGGTAAAAAATCATCCAAGAGTTTTTCAACTTTTTTGGACTGAAAAGCAGATATCGGCTGAGCTACTGTCTTTAATTCTGCAGCCCCAAGCCACCCAGTCAATTCCTCGATTTCTGCTTCATTTAATCCGAAATTCGGCATCCGGCTTCCAGTGCCGGGGAAATATCCAAAAGGTCGGATTGGGGATAAAGACCCCAGGTATGTTTTTAACCATTGTGGTTGTGTTCGCATTTGTTGGGCTGTAAGGTCCGGGGCATTATGTTTAAACCAGGGCGTTTCGTCCTTCATAGTATGACAGGCCTGGCAATTCTGGGACAGGAAAATAATTCGACCCATTTCAGCGGTCACATTAGTGTATGCTTTTCGCGCTTTTCTGAATTCTTTTTCTAATTGCTGGCGTTTATTTGAGTTAATCTGGGCTAAATAAGAAACGATGGTATTCAGTAATTTTGTCGATCTTTGATCCAACCCATGCGCTTCATTGGAACCAAAAAAATCTGGCATGGACGATCCTTTTGGTAAATAGGGTTCGGGGTTTTGAATGAAGTTTGACAACCATCCTGCATTTAGACGAAAGCCTGCCTGTGATAAATCGGTTGATTTGAGTTCACCAACGCCATTTAACTGGTGGCATTTAGTACATTGATAATCATTGTGCAGGATTTCAAAACCATTTTTTCCCTTATTAAAATTTATTTCCGTAACCTGAACGGTTTCGGGTAAGACCCGTTTGCCTGTAAAATAAAGGGTTAATGCCAAAGCTTCATCATCTGAAAAGCCAAAATCAGGCATTCTTGAATTACCGATATTGTGTCGCACAGAATAAGGTGATTTTAAATAGTCGTATAGAAAGGCATTGTTATATTTGACGCCTGCATAACTCAAATCAGGGGTGCGCTGAAAAATGTTTTCTGACTTTTCAGTCCCGCTATGACAGTTACCACAACCCAATTCATCCACCAGTGGGTTCGAAGGTATTCCGCCCTGTCCAAATAAAATGGTAAGCGTTGATAGAACAAAAATCGTTTGTCCTATAATAATTTTACCAGCCAAACTGAACATCAACCAATGGCAGCAGGTGCGCTTGCGATCCATAAGGATATTCCCCTGCAATCAGTTTGTACCCGAACAAAAGCCGAAAACGATTACTTTTAGTCCAAATTAAAAACCCCAGATGTTCAAAGGCATAGCGCCCTTCTCCTCCGGGCATAATAAACATATCATAATCCATGGTATAGGACCAGCGTTCTTTAAACTGGCGTAAATATCCCCCGCCTGCTTTAATTAGGATTCCATTATGATAGATTGAGAAGCGGGGATAAAACCCGGGAAGGTCAATGGATGTGCGACTATCAAGTTTTTCTCCGCCCAAACCGATTCCGATACCACCATAAACTGTAACGAAACCTGCTTCATTAGAACCGGTTGATCCAATAAGTTCACCGTAGAACGATAACATTTGTGGAATATGAAATTCCGGAGATATCAACGCGAACATATCCGGTTCGCCGAGTTTCATTCCCAATGGGCTTTGGAACCAGCGTAAGGCCATAGTTGGATATGCAACTTGATAGCGAACTGTTCGCTGCCATTCCCCAAATCGCGTGATGGGGTATTTATAGGATACATTCGGCATCAATAAAAATTTATTGATTGATATTTCACCACCGCTGACCCCCATAAGAAATGGAGATGTTAAGCCAATATTATTCCGGCCGTTTTCCAAAATTGATGTCCCGGTCCCGGACCATAATCTCTGGCCATATAAACCGACTAAAAAAATGTGCATAAGAATAATCCGTCTCATTTCACCACCCACTTTGCACTGACAGGAATATGATCAGATAAGGATGTGGCTTCCGGGTGAGTTTTACCTCCTAACCACCCTGTATTGGTCCACAGGTAATCCAATTTACGGTCCAAGGTTAATTTATCATCGGGGCTGTGGGTAAAATGCATGGTCTCATAGGCGCCATATTCGTTCAGCGGAATCGCCGGCTTATAGGTTTTATAAAGCGGGTTCAACCACAATTTCTCCGGGGCGAAATAGGCCCCTTCCTTATGTTCAGATTCCCCGCCGGAATGATAGGATTCACCTTCGCACTGGTCCTCTAAACAATAATCTAATTTCGATGAATTGGGTGGAATTGCATTCAGGTCCCCACCGGCAACAAAACTTTCACCTTCTGCCAAAATTCCATCCAGAATTGCTTTAAATCCGTCAATATGTTTTTGTTTTGTGTCATCAGTTGCAAAAGCTGTCAAATGGGTATTTACGGCATAGAATGGTTTCCCCGGCATATCTACCTTTGCCTTGATCACGTTTCGCCGGAGATAAAAATATTGGGTCAAACCATCTTGGTCACCCCTTAATGCTAATTGATACCGCTCTGCATTAACCAGTTTCCACTTGGATAAAACCAGGTTTCCTGTATTCACTCTTCCCAATCCATCCGCCAGAATAACCTGGGACTCCCACATAGAGGCATACGCACCATAATTTAAATCCGTATTATCCAGAAGCCACTGGGCCTGGTCTATATATCCTGTTTTCTTGGATTGAACATCAACTTCCTGCAAAAGGAGGATGTCAGGGTTCTCCAGTTTTATTTTTTCAGCCAGGCCTTCCAATCCTTCATAAACTTCACTTTTTTTAAGGATGACCCGATCCCCGCATCCATCGCCAAAAAAACTCAGGCGGGCAACGCCAAAGCGGATATTCCAGGTCATGACTTTAATCGTATCCTTGGCTGCCGCTTCAGTGATGGAATTGGCCCGATACATAATGGCCTCTTCTATATCATTGAATTCGTGAACCAGGGGATCACATGAGAAAAGCATAAAACCCAAAAGAAGAATGGATCCATGTTTAGATGAGTGTTTTATTATCATGATCTTAGATACTTTGTATTATAATTTACTGTCAGCGGCAGGATGTTTCAACCTCGCTCTATTCCTGTGGCAAACATAATGATTTTTTCTCCCTGCTCTATCCAACCCGCATCCTTCAGTGTATGATACACCGACCACACAACACCTGCTTCTGCACTGGAATTTATATCACTGGACTGCCTGAATTCTTCTGTTGCTGATTCCAAATCCAATTCTTTTGCCGTCATCGCAATACCGCCGGATTCTGATAAAACATCTAACATCCATGATCCGCCCAGTGGGCCGGGAACATTAAGACCCAAGGCAATCGTGTTGCTATTATCCCAAAACTCCGTTGATTTTTCTCTAGCTTGAAATGCTTTCACCACCGGCGCACAGCCATCGGACTGGGCGGCAACCAAGCGGGGAAGCGGTCCGGAGATCCACCCCATTCCCTTCATTTCTTTAAAGGCTTTCCACATACCGATCAACCCTGTTCCGCCACCCGTAGGATAAATGATAACATCCGGTAGTGTCCATCCCATTTGTTCCGCAATTTCATAGCCCAGTGTTTTTTTACCTTCGATCCGAAACGGTTCTTTCAATGTGGAAATATCAAACCAATCCGGTTCTTTAGTTTCCACCATTTCTTGGGCTGCATCAGAAATTGTTTGTCCCTTTAAGAAAATATTGGCCTCATACCGTTTGGTTTCTTTCTTGAATGATTCCGGAATAGTTTCCGGGAGGAAGACATGGCATTGGATATCTGCTTGTTGACAATAAGCGGCGGCGGAGATTCCTGCATTACCTGCAGAAGGCAGACAAATATTTTGAATTCCTTGCGCTTTTGCCATGGAAACAGCCAAAGCCATACCCCTGTCTTTGAAGGAGCCCGTGGGATTCACTGTTTCATCTTTTACGTAAATATTATTGCCAATGGAAACCAGCGGTGTCTTTCCCTCGTCTAAAGTGATCCTTTCGTTCACTGTGGGCAATACGGATTTGTACCGCCACAATGATGATTCATTTGAATCTACCTCAACCGGCCGCGCCTGTCCTTCCCAGTCATAATGAACGGATAGGGGTTTGCCGCATGGACAAAGTCCTAGGGGGCACGGCGGTTTGCTATTTCGCTGTTGACATGCAGTGCAAATGTAAACCAATCGTTATACTCCTTCCTCTTAATCTATATTACTAAAGAAATCCTCTTTTTCCATTGCATGATTTATTCCAGCGCAATCAGATTACACTTTCAAAATTAGCAAGATTGTTTAGATGATCCCCCCACAAAAACACTTATTTAACATCCCCGATAATATCACCTATCTCAATTGTGCTTACTTGTCCCCTCAGCTCCGGTCCGTTCAGGCGGCCGGAATTGAAGGCGTATCCGGGAAGTCGTCTCCCTGGGAATTAATGCCCCAAGACTTTTTCACCGAATCAGAAAATTGCCGCGCATTGTTTGCCGAACTCATGGAAGTTAATGGGGAAAACGTGGTTTTTATACCATCCGTCAGCTATGGGGTCGCCCTCGCCGCTGCAAACCTCGAGGTGAAACCAGGTGAAGAAATTTTAGTGCTGGCAGAACAATTTCCCTCTAATTATTATGCCTGGGAAAATGCAGCAAAACATGTGGGAGCAACGATAAAAACAGTACCGAAAACGGCTGACGATTGCACCGCTGCCGTACTTGAATCAATTACAGAAAAAACAGCGATAGCAGCGATTGCCAACTGTCATTGGGCTGATGGCGCATTAATTGATATCCAGGCTGTGAGTGATCGGTGCCGTGAATTTGGCGCTGCCCTGGTTCTTGATTTGTCTCAATCTGCCGGTGTGATTCCAATTGATTTTGATCGGGTAAAACCCGATTTTGTTATTACTGTTGGATATAAATGGCTGCTGGGGCCCTATTCATTCGGGTATATGGTTATTGATGAAAAATATCACGAGGGGAACCCGTTGGAACATAACTGGATGGCCCGGGAAGATAGTGAAGACTTTTCGCGATTAGTGAGTTATAAAGATTCGTTTCAGCCCGGGGCGCGAAAATTCGATGTGGGTGAAAGGAGTAATTTTGTCCTGATGCCCATGGCTATTGCAGCTTTAAAGCAAATTTTGAAATGGGATGTTGGGAATATCCAAGAAACGCTTTTACAGCTTACCGATGAAATGGCCAACAGAGCGACGGCTTTCGGTCTTTCATTCCGTGATAAAAAACATCGGGCACCCCATATCCTTGGCATTCAATTCCAGGATGGCGTACCCGATAAATTGACTGAAAAACTCAAGCAGGAAAATATTTATGTGAGTATCCGGGGAAATTCAATGCGCATAGCCCCGTACTTGTACAATACGGAAGCTGATATTGAACGCCTCTTTTCAATCATTAGAAAATCGCTTTAGTTACTGCTCCATTATTTTTTTCAGCATTTTTTCATCATCTTTTAACAGACCTGATTTAATCAACCGGGGGGTCATTGTTCTTAAACTGGGATTCCGTTTAAAGACGCCTCGAAACACCGGCAGTGCTTCCTCCATCCGCCCGCCATTGGCTAAAGCAATCGCTGACCAATAAGGCAGTTCCGCATTTTCGGGATAATATTTCGCTGCTTTGGAATATTCTATTAATGCTTTATCAATTTCTTCCGTTTCCATGTAATGGTCACCCATATTTGCATGCTGGTAGGCGCGGTGTATCCTTATCAAGCGCTTTAATTCAATCAGAGGCGTGGGGTGATCTTCGATCCTCAAGCTTAGCTTTGTGTCTTTCCAATCCACCCCCGTAGGATTTCCTGACACAATCAGCATAGCAGCAGATTGTTTCCCGCGGATATCACCGCCTTCCCTCTCTGCCGCTTCCAATGCGGCCATCATGCGATCGGCTAAGTCACCTTCTGCCTTTTCAAATGCTTTGGACATTGCTTTTGGTACGGTACTATTGGCCATCATATTAGCCTGGGCGGAATAGTTTTTACCGGCTATGTGTCCGGCATACTTAATACAACGGGCGCCTGTATGCGACGCTACATTGCCGTTGATATCAATCATGCCCACCTGACGAACGGCCTCACCATCATCCTGAGATGTTAAAGTCTTTAACGCATCTGCGGCCGTCATCCCAGACTCCATCAGCCTCAATCCATCCGGGCCATAATCCACTTTTACAAACGATTGGGTGGCCACCGCTCCCACACCGGCCTTGGCCCAGGGCACTAAAAATCCCACAGAAAACCAGTGACTCTGGACGGCCACACCCAGTTCCCCCGTTGCTTCATCCAGAGCAACAATTGAATAGGTTGCTACGGGCCGTGTTGGTGAGGATTGTTGTGCGATTCCTGATGAAAATATGGTCAGGGCTAAAACATTAATGCTTAAGAATTTCATTTGCGTCTCCTCAATTATTAATGCAAACTTACCTTCACATTTTTCAAAATAAAAACGTTACATGGCTGAGTATTTTATGCAAAAATTGATCAAACTGTTTCTGTTCATATCGCTGGTTCTACCCACGCTATCTTTTGCGGACAACTTAAATATTCGCATCCTGCCCATGCGTGAAAGGGCAAAGGTGCGTGACGCCTTGCTCAAGGACCGCTTTGAAACCGTCCTGCCTGAAATCATGGCGAGAAACAAACTGGATATGTGGATCATCATTGCCCGGGAATACAATGAAGATCCTGTGATCCGTACCATGCTTCCAGCTACGTGGCTCAACGCCCGGCGGCGAACAATCTTAGTGATCCACAACCCCGGGAAGGGCCAACCGCTAGAGACTTATGCCGTGGCTCGCTATGATGTAGGAGAGGTTTTTAAAAAAGCTTGGGATCCTGAAGTCCAGCCCGATCAATACAAAGCACTGGCTGACCTGATCAAAACCAAGGACCCAAAAAAGATTGGGCTGAATAAAAGTGAATTCTTTGCCCAGGCCGATGGCTTGACCGCAACAGAATATGAACTATTCAAAAAAGCATTACCACGGGAATACCAAAAACGAATTGTGAGCGCAGAAAAAGTCGCCATTGGCTGGCTGGAAACACGGAGTGCAAAAGAGATGGAAGTCTATCCTGATATCTGCCGCATTGCCCATGACATCATTAAAGAAGGGTTTTCTTCCAAGGTAATCACGCCTGGAATCACTACTACAGATGATGTGGTTTGGTGGTATCGGGAACGTATCCGCAACCTGAATCTGGTTACATGGTTTCACCCAACTGTTGATATTCAGAGGGCCGATAAACAGGACTTTAATTTTCTGGAAGCATTTTCCAAAGATAAGGCGGACAATGTGATTCGCCCAGGGGATTTGCTCCATGTTGATTTTGGTATTACCTACTTGGGATTAAATACAGACACGCAACAGCATGCCTACGTGCTTATGCCCGGTGAAAGCAGAACACCGGATTTTTTGGTTAAAGCGTTAGGAGTTGGAAACAGGTTGCAGGATATTCTCACGGACCAATTCAAAACGGGGCGTACAGGCAACGAGATGCTCCTGTCGGCCTTAAAACAGGCCAAGGAAGAGGGAATCAAACCCCAGATTTATACCCACCCCATCGGGTATTATGGTCATGGCTCCGGGCCAACTATCGGCATGTGGGATAAACAGGAAGGCGTACCCGTAAATGGGGATTATCCCTTATTTCCAAATACAGCCTACTCCATTGAACTCAATGCAAAAGTTCACATTAAGGAATGGGATAAAGAGGTTGCCATCATGCTGGAAGAAGATGCTTTCTTTGATGGAAAAACATGTGATTACATCGATCCGAGACAAACCGAAATGATCATAATTGACTGGGAAACAGATAAATGAAAAATGTTTTAAAAGGAATCCTGGGGTTGGTAGCAGTTTTAACCGCCATTCTTCTGTTTAATGCATATAATCTTGGTGATGTGCGCCCACTAGGGGGCCCTGCTAAACTTATGAATATTAATATACAAAAAGCGGTTGATCGTCTTTCTGGCGGGATTAAAATCCCTACCATATCCCAAATGAATTCCGATAAAATTGACTATACACAATTTTTGAACTTTAACCGGTATCTCCGACGAGAATTCCCCAACGTATTTAATACGCTCGAGTCATACACAATTAACAAACACAGCCTCATTTTAATGTGGGGTGGGATTCAACCACTTAAGAAGCCGATCCTACTCATGGCTCATATGGATGTAGTGCCCGTTGATGATCAATCATTGGATCAATGGACATTTCCCCCATTCTCTGGAACTGCCGATGAAGAGATCATTTGGGGACGTGGCACTATGGATTGCAAGGGCAACCTATTTGCGATTATGGAATCGGTTGACCAACTTATTGCGAATGGGCATCAGCCGGCCCAAACCATTTATATTGCCTTTGGACACGATGAAGAAATCGGTGGAAATGAGGGTGCCAAAAAATCTGCGGAATATTTTCGTAAAAACGGAATCGACTTTGATTTTATACTGGATGAAGGAGGCGGTATAACTTCAGGGAAATCCTTTGGTATAGAAAAAGCGGTTGCCTTTGTGGCCGTGAGTGAAAAGGGATATATGACTTTAGAATTGGTAGCCAAAGGCACGGGAGGGCATTCATCCATGCCCAAGAAAGAAACCACAATTGGCATCTTGGCGAATGCCATTACCAAGCTCCAGGCAAACCCCTTACCCGCAAGGCTCGAGGGCCCAACAAAATATATGTTCAAAGCTATCGGGGCTGAGATGAAACTTTTGCCTCGTATCATCATGGGAAACCAATGGTTATTCGAAGGATTAATTGAGCGAATATTTTCATCTTCTCCCGCCGGCAGTGCGGTGATTCGCACCACCACTGCGCCCACCATTATTTCCGGTGGTATAAAAGACAACGTAATCCCGGCCCAGGCAAGGGCCATGGTAAACTTCAGGATCATCCCGGGAGATACGCCGGAAAGCATTGTTGATATGGTTCATGAAATCGTGGATGATCCCCGTGTAGAGATAAAACACCCTGAAGAACAATTTGGTCGTGAACCAGCACCGGTATCGGACCCAACCGCGGATCAATTCAAATTTCTAGCCCGGAATATTTATGAGGTATATCCATCAGCGGTGGTAGTCCCGGGCATCAGTCCCGGCGGCACGGATACGAAACATTTCCTGGATCTTTCGCCCAATATATATCGGTTTTCAGGGATTGGAAGAACAGATGATTCTGACTTGAAACGAGTCCATGGCATTGATGAGCGAATTGGCATAAAGGCTTATGAAAAAGGGATCCAGTTTTATATCCACCTTATTGAATCTCTGGGACAAGATCAAAAACTATAAAGCTTCAAAAACACCCGTTTCTTTATTCTTTTTGACTTTATCATAATCAAAGCACCGACCGTTCATCGCGATGTAAACCCCATGGGGTAAACTCTGAACGAATCCCAGTGCGTTCCCTAAATTAAATAAACCATCAGACGTTCCAAATTTAAATGGAATCATGGCGCCGGTAAGGGCGATTGTTTTTTCTAACTTTCCTGTGATTTCATCATACTCTTTATCGAAGGTGCCCCCGGTGATGAATATGCGTATGGCCATTTTTAGAAACTCACCCTTTCGGGTGTAAATGAATCATAAAAAATCCTTAGCCTCCCCTCTCTTAAAAAGAGAGGGGCCGGGGGTGAGTTGTATAAAAATGGCCTCATTATAACAACTCCAAAACATTCTCCGGCGGCCTTCCCAAAACGGCCTTATCGCCTTTAACCACAATGGGCCGTTCCATAATCTTTGGAAATTGATTCATGGCCTTAAACATTTTTTCATCGTCATCCATTAATTCGGCAATACTATTTTCTTTAAAATCTGCTTCACCTTTGCGTACAAATTCTGAAGGGCGTTTATTCAACTTTGTGGCAAGGGATTGAAAATCTTCCGCTGAAGGCACATTCTTCAGATATTCAATAATTGTTGGTTCAATACTGTTGTCACGCAACAGTTGCAGGGTCTGCCTACTCTTGCCTCATCTGGGGTTGTGATAGATTGTAAATCCGTCCATTTCTCGTCCATCCTTTCTCGGTGTGATGTAATTTGGATGGGTAAGTTAATCATTTAATACCTGTATCATCAAAGTGTCATATTGGCTCAGTACGAGGCAGAGAAAAGGTCATATGATAGACACCTAAATGATAGACACCCCCGTATCCGTCTCCATATAAAGCCTAAAGCAGACTATTTGTTTGTAGTGAT
>JAYEFG010000043.1:0-10858 GCA_034658595.1 Fidelibacterota bacterium
TTATTGCCAATGTATTTCGAATCATGATTTTCGCCTTGTCCATTTATTATATTCCCAATTGGTGGGAGCAGGTTCACACTTACAGTTCATACTTCATTTTTTATCCTATCGTGCTTACACTCTGGTATATATGGACGACTTTGAGTGATGAAGATTTGCTACTGAACCCGGCTAACTCATGAAAATATATTTATGAATGAGCCGGCTTTTACCATCGCTCTTGCATTGGCCACTGGAATGGTTGCCCAATCCGTGGCACACCATATCAAAATTCCCGGTATTGTATTATTACTCGCCGGGGGTGTCCTCACGGGTCCAGATGGACTGAATATTATCCGTCCCGCCACATTGGGGGTAGCGCTCCCCATCATTGTGGGTTTTGCCGTGGCCATTATTTTATTTGAAGGGGGTATGAATCTTCGTTTCAAACGATTGAGACGACAAGGCAGCACCTTAAAATCGCTCATTTCTATTGGGGCAATAATAACAGCAATTGGTGGCACACTTTCGGCAAAACTATTTTTAAGTTGGGATTGGAGCACATCCATTTTATTTGGATTGCTGGTAATTGTTACGGGCACTACAGTGATTAACCCACTCTTGAGACGAATAAAAATTCGACAGTCAGTGGCCACCGTTCTCGAAGCAGAAGGCATCCTGCTGGATGCCATTGGCGCCATTATAGCCGTGGTAGCTTTAGAAGTGGTTTTAAGTCCATCAGGATTTACGTTTTTGGCCAGTCCGTTTATTATTTTAGCGCGACTATTTGTAGGCGGATTGATTGGAATTATAGGCGGATTCATCATGGCCTGGGTTTTAGGCATTCGCAATCTTGTCCCGGAAGGATTGGAAAATGTGTTTACCCTTTCACTGGTTTTTGCTCTTTTTCAAATCTCTAATGTGCTGAGCCACGAGAGTGGGATTGTAGCGGTAACGATCGCCGGTATGGTGGTGGGCAACCGAAAAACAATCGTAAAACGGGAATTGATGGAATTCAAAGAACAGATGACAGTCATGTTGATTGGTATGCTATTTGTCCTGTTAGCAGCGGATGTTCGTTTGGCGGATGTACTCGCTCTTGGGAAAGGTGGTTTATTCACTGTCATTGCACTGGTCCTTGTTGTGCGCCCATTAAATGTCATTTTCGGAACGATGAATTCAGATTTGTCTGTTAAACAAAAAATGCTTTTGGAAAGGATACAGAAGGATTAATCATTCCATTGACATCCATCCACGAAAAATCACATATCCCCCTTGGGCATAATTCAATAATCAGAAAGAATGATACAATTGAATGCCTGATTTACAAGCAAAAAATGGAGCTGTTCGATAGATGGCTCCAGAAAAGCTCATTCTCTTCTTCCCATTAAAAATTAATCCCATGATTTTTCCTATTGATATAAAGTGTATTTATTTAAATGGACATCAGTAAAAAGTTAATTCACAACACTGCATTTTGGCGGCTGATTGCAATACTTTTTGGTATATCCGTTTTCTACCTTGGGGTGGTGCGTCCTGTTCAATCTAGGATAATCAATCATTGGGCCGCCCCTTATTTTGAAAGTACGATTCCGGCCAGCAGTGTAGTCAATGTTGACGGGTTGGAAGTGGATCAGTTTAATCTTTCCGGCCCTTTCAAATCGGTAAAAATTGAACTGCCATTTAACGGATGGTATTGGTTGACATTGGGTTTGCTACTTTCCGCCCGAAATTTTCCCATGATTAAAATAATGTCCATCTATCATTTGGGATTGGCTTTTGTATTACTTTTGGGTGCCCATTTTGTCATCAGCGGACAATACTGGCTTGCGGGATTTTTTAATATCCACGATCATATATATAAGGTGTTATTTTTGATTCTTTCCCTGATCGGTTTGAAACCTGTGTTTGTAAATCAAAAATAGTGTAGCTTTTCCTATGAATCGAATCCCCATCTATGAACCAATGACCGTTTTCACCAATTTATTAATTGTATTATGCGGTCTATGGTTTGCCCGCGAAATCCAAATGTGGTACAATGTGAGATTGATGGAAGTCCATTGGCATTTTGCAAAGTATTTTTACATGGTTGCCTTCACAGCTTTTGTCGGTGCGATATACCATGCCATTTATCCTGAGCATGAAACCATCCGTGAATTCATTTGGAAACTCACTATGTTGGGGATGGGTTTCTCTGTCTTTGCCATGTTATTGGGGACACTCTATTATTTTCTTCCTTTCGATACGGTTCAAATTGTCAAATGGGGCATTATAGCCATAATATTCATTTTCACTATCTGGATTTATTTTGATCATGATTTGAGGAATGCAGTTAGATTATATATCCCCAGTGCATTATTTGTCATGGGTGTTATGCTTTATGGATGGTTGGGAAAGGGCGATCAAGGTGCATTGTGGATTTTAGGCGGATTTCTAATCACACTTTGTGGTGCATCTTTTCTGGTTACCAAATATGGATTTCATAAACACTTTAACCATAATGATATTTTTCATATCATCCAAATTGCAGGGATGGTTTTGATCTATCGCGGCACCATGTTGATTACCAATTATGGCTTTAAATAATTCCTCCAAAAATCCGATAAAAAGGACGCTTCGGCTTAAGAAATAAAAGGTAAATTTCCGATCAATTTTTCAAGGATTTTGGTGAATATCAAACTTAAAGAAATTAATTCATTTTCCCGCGAGGTCACCCTTGACCTCCCCTGGGAAGAAATCGAAGATGATTTCGAAAAAGCAATAAAGAGTTTTTCCAAACGTGTGAAACTCCCTGGATTCCGTCCTGGAAAGGTGCCACGCAAAGTGTTGATGAACCAGTTTCAGCCATCCATTGAAGCGGACTTTGTTGAAAACTCTGTCAATACCTATTATTTAAAAGTGCTGGAGGAGAAAGAAATAAACCCTGTTAATATGGGCAGCGTCAGTGATGTGCATTTTCATCATGGCGAACATTTCAAATTTAAAGTCACCTTTGAAATTGAACCTGAAGTGACCATTCCAAAAATGAAGAGAAAAAGACTCAAGGTTGAAAAAACTGTTTATATCACCGATGATGAGGATATTGACTTAGCCATTGATGAAGTACGGCAGGGACATGTAGAAGTCCAAACAGTTGAAGATGGGGCGGAGACAGATGACTTTGTGATTTGCGACCTGCAGGAAATTGATTCTTCCGGTGTACCAATCATTGGCGAAAAATTAGAAACTCGTTATGTAAAAGTGGGACAATCGCCTTTTGATGGTGATAACCAGAAAAAACTGGAAGGATTAAAACCCGGCGATACAACTCAAGTCACGATACCTGTGGATGATCAAGGAAAGGTTGGCATTTATGAATTATCTGTTAAAAACGTAGAGCGCCAAATTTTACCGGAAGTGGATGAAGATTATATTAAAGTGGCTGATCCCGAAGCCAAAGATGTGTCTGATTATCGCGCGAGAATTAAAGATCGCTTGGACAAAGCTTATGCCAACCGGGCGAAAGAAGCATTAGACCAACAATTATCCGATGCTATGATAAAACATGTCAATCCTGAATTTCCACCCTCCATGGCTGATTCATACTTGGGCCATATGGTAGAGGATGTGATAAAAAATAATCCCGGGAAAGTGGATAAAGACAAGCTGAAAGAAATGTACAAACCAGTTTCTGAACGAAATCTGAAATGGTATTTGATCCGAAATGCAATCATCAAGAAGCAGGAATTTGAAGTCTCGAATGACGATGTAAAAGCAGAAATAGACCAGCGCAAAGAAACCAATCCTGACCATTTCAAAGGGTTAGAAAAATATTTCAAAAAGCCCAGTAATCGTCAGCGTTTGGCAGATGATTTAATGGAAAAGAAAATCTTGGCTTATTTGCAGAAATTTGCGAAAATCAAAGAGGTTAAAGTGAAGACAAAAGACCTCCGTAAACAATCCGAGACAAAAGTGACGTAAATATGAGCAAAGATACCCTGAACCAATTGATTCCTATGGTGGTAGAACAAACGGGCCGTTTTGAACGGGCCTATGATATCTATTCCCGCCTCCTGAAAGAACGTATCGTATTTTTAGGTACGCCGATTGATGATACTGTCGCATCGGTAATTATTGCCCAACTGTTATTCCTCGAAGCAGAAAACAGTGAAAAGGATATCTATCTTTATATTAATTCACCCGGCGGTATTATCACCTCCGGGATGGGGATTTATGACACCATGAATTATATCAAACCTGATGTAGCCACCATTTGTATGGGGCAGGCCGCCAGTATGGGGGCCTTTCTTTTAGCCGGCGGTGCAAAAGGGAAACGATCCGCATTGACCAATGCGCGGATTATGATTCATCAGCCCATGGGCGGAGCAGAAGGGCAAGCCACTGATATTAAAATCCAGGCAGATGAAATCCTGCGCTTGAAAAATACACTCAATAAAATTTTAGCTAAAAATACGAAACAGTCTCTCAAAAAAGTTAATAAAGATACGGACCGGAATTTCTTCATGAGTTCAACAGAAGCAAAAAAATACGGTTTGATTGATACAATTCTCTCCGAACGGAAATAATGGCACAGATGCGTATTCCCACACCCCTGGATCCCAATGCCGGGGAATCTAAAGCCCAAGAACCAAGACTACACAGACCTTCCGAAATCAAAGCATACTTGGATCAATATGTGATTGGCCAGGAACGGGCCAAGCGTGCCGTAGCTGTCGCTGTATATAATCATTATAAACGCATCCTATCCGATCATTCGGGAGATGATGTTAAACTGGATAAAAGCAATATCCTTGTCATCGGTCCAACAGGAACAGGAAAAACCTTGATTGCAGAAACATTGGCTAAATTTTTAGCCGTACCCTTTGCCATCGCTGATGCCACAACATTAACGGAAGCTGGATATGTAGGCGAGGATGTTGAAAACATCCTGGTGCGCCTGCTGCAAATAGCCAATTACGATATTTACAAAGCCCAGGCAGGAATCATTTATATTGATGAAATTGACAAGGTCGGTCGCAAAGGGTCTAGCCCATCCATCACCCGGGATGTATCCGGGGAGGGTGTCCAACAGGCGCTCCTTAAAATATTGGAGGGAACTGTTGCACATATTCCACCCAAGGGCGGCAGGAAACATCCTGAGCAGAGCCTCATTCCAATTGACACGAAAAATATTTTATTCATTTGCGGCGGCTCGTTTGACGGCCTTCCCGAAATTATCGGCCATCGAATTAATACAGCTGAAATCGGTTTTGGCAAATCGTTGGCAAAACCAGATCAGGAAGATGAAATCCTGAAGGAAGTCCTCCCGGAAGATTTAATAAAATTTGGCTTTATCCCTGAATTGATTGGACGGCTGCCGGTCGAAACCACACTGGATCATTTGGATGAAGCGACATTGATGTGCGTTTTGCTGGAGCCAAAAAATTCATTGGTAAAGCAGTACAAAAAATTGTTCAGGATGGAAGGTATCGTTCTTGAATTTCGTAAAGAAGCATTGCAGGAAATCATTCGCCTGGCGTTGGAAAGAAAATCCGGCGCCCGTGCTTTGCGTGCAGTTATGGAAATGACTATGCTGGACTTGATGTTTCATCTCCCGGAATATTCAGAAGATCGTGTTTCCAAGATTACGATCACAAAAGAATTCGTTCTGCGCGGCAAAAAACCGCTCATGCGCCGCCGCCGCCGTTCCGCTTAGTCTTTACCTTTCCCCTTTTTCTCCTTTATATTGACTGCTGGTTCCGAGGCATGAAAAATAAATTACATTGCAAATTCTCCCTATTATGTATAGTGTTCAGTATAATCTGGGCACAGCAGCAATATATCAGCCCAGAGGATATTAAATCGGAATGGCGGAATTATACTTCTTTTCAAAAACAGGAATTGGTCAACTTCGCCACTTTTCTTTATAACGAGGGATTTTATGAACGTGCCTTATTGAGCTATTTTCAATTTTTATATAAATACCCTAAGGATGAATTGGAGATGGGGGCTTATTTCCAAATTGGAAAATGCTATGATGCTTTAAAGAATTGGGATTTAGCCCGTAATTATTATTATCGCATTTTAGATGAAAGTCCTCCTGAATCTATAGCGGCCAATGCTGCCCGTTACCAGCTTTACTATATAGCGTTGATGAATGAGGATTATAGGGCAATCATTGACAGTACGGAAAATTCTGATGATCCTTATGAATTGATTTTTCGTGCCTACGCTAATTTTGAATTGCTGGAAATGACGGAAGCACGGCAGGCATTTCAGGCAGCGGAAGTTTTATTTGACCACAGCCATTATTCCAATCAAATCAAACCTTGGTATAAGGCGATCAAAACGGCAGAGTCGGCACCTTTGAAAGAAAAAACGCCGGCCCTGTTATCATCCCTGGCGCCAGGGGGTGGCTTCATCTACCTGAAGCAGACAGAAAATGCAGTCGGTTCAATGGGGGCTTCCTTATTGTTATATACAGCTATGGTTACAATGCCGGCTTTGGCACAAAAAGGCGGTGTTTCTGTGGTTGGAAATCGTCAAAGTATGGTTCCCCTATCCGGGGGGCTTGAAACAAAAGACGGTGTTTTTCAATCCTCTCCGGGTTATCCAATTCCGGATCAATTATCACTGGAATCAAAGCGCGGATTAATGCTTGTACCGCCAGCGCTATTTGCATTGGGACTTTATGCCGGGAGCATGTGGAAAGCAGTCCATGATATTGATGAGTCAAACCGTAAACTTATCCGACGGTACACAGGCCGGGTTACAGACAAGTTGCCGATTGAAAGATTCATGGATTACAATGCACCGGATTTTGTAATAAAATAAGTTAAGTATTTGGGAAATAATTGTTGCGGTATCTTTATTTATTTTATTAAAATTGCAGGCTGTCCAAGACAGCATTTTTTGATATTTGATAATTAGGTATGCGTGGTCCAATTAATTGGATTTGAGAGTCGCCCTTCCCAGGGCGACAAAGACAGTACAGAATCAAACATACAATGGAGAGTTTGATCCTGGCTCAGGACGAACGCTGGCGGCGTGCTTAACACATGCAAGTCAAGGAGAACGGATCCTTCGGGATACTATTAAACTGGCGAACGGGTGAGTAACACGTAGGCAACCTGCCTTGGAGATTGGGATAACCCCGGGAAACCGGAGCTAATACCGGATAATGCAGCGGCTTCTTCGGAAGATGTTGTTAAAGCGGGCTTCGGCTCGCACTTCAAGATGGGCCTGCGTCCGATTAGCTAGTTGGTAAGGTAACGGCTTACCAAGGCGATGATCGGTAGCTGGTCTGAGAGGATGATCAGCCACACTGGGATTGAGATACGGCCCAGACTCCTACGGGAGGCAGCAGTGGGGAATTTTGCGCAATGGACGAAAGTCTGACGCAGCAACGCCGCGTGATCGATGAAGCTTCTAGGAGTGTAAAGATCTGTCGTGAGGGAAGAAAAACCCGGATGTAAATAATGTTCGGATGTGACGGTACCTCACAAGAAAGCACCGGCTAACTTCGTGCCAGCAGCCGCGGTAATACGAGGGGTGCTAGCGTTGTCCGGAATAACTGGGCGTAAAGGGTCCGTAGGCGTCCTACCAAGTTGATCGTTAAATACACCGGCTCAACCGGTGATCTGCGATCAAAACTGGCTGGATTGAATATGTGAGAGGAATGTGGAATTCCTGGTGTAGCGGTGACATGCGTAGATATCAGGAGGAACACCAATGGCGAAGGCAGCATTCTGGCACAATATTGACGCTGAGGGACGAAAGCGTGGGGAGCGAACAGGATTAGATACCCTGGTAGTCCACGCCGTAAACGATGAGTACTTGGTGGTGGGGGATTCGACCCCTTCACTATCGGAGCTAACGCGTTAAGTACTCCGCCTGGGGACTACGGCCGCAAGGCTGAAACTCAAAGGAATTGACGGGGACCCGCACAAGCGGTGGAACATGTGGTTTAATTCGATGCAACGCGAAGAACCTTACCTGGACTTGACATGTTAGTGAAAGTCCCGTGAAAGCGGGACCGTCTGCGAGCTTGCTCAAAGACACTATCACAGGTGGTGCATGGCTGTCGTCAGCTCGTGTCGTGAGATGTTGGGTTAAGTCCCGCAACGAGCGCAACCCCTGTCCTTAGTTGCCAGCACATAATGGTGGGGACTCTAAGGAGACTGCCTGGGATAACCAGGAGGAAGGTGGGGATGATGTCAAGTCAGTATGTCCCTTATGTCCAGGGCTACACACGTGTTACAATGGCCGGTACAATGGGCTGCAATCCCGCGAGGGCAAGCTAATCCCAAAAAACCGGCCCCAGTTCAGATTGGAGTCTGCAACTCGACTCCATGAAGGAGGAATCGCTAGTAATCGCGCATCAGCACGGCGCGGTGAATACGTTCCCGGGTCTTGTACACACCGCCCGTCAAGCCATGGAAGTCGGCAGTACCCGAAGCCGGTGGCCCAACCCCGATTTATTGGGGAGGGAACCGTCGAAGGTAAGGCCGGTAACTGGGGCTAAGTCGTAACAAGGTAGCCGTACCGGAAGGTGCGGCTGGATCACCTCCTTTCTAAGGAGTAATTCCGATCTTGTATCGGGATATGGTCGAACTCAGATCCTTGTGATCACGCATACCCTTTATTTGGGCTTGTAGCTCAGGTGGTTAGAGCGCATCCCTGATAAGGATGAGGTCCGTGGTTCGAGTCCACGCAGGCCCACTTGATCTACCGCCAACCATAGTTATTATGGGGCTGTAGCTCAGTTGGGAGAGCGCCTGATTTGCATTCAGGAGGTCGCAGGTTCGATCCCTGTCAGCTCCACCAAAGATTTATGGAGGTCGTCCCGATTCGTCGGGATCAGCTCCACCAAATTTTTTTTGTTCTTTGAAAATTGGGAATTGATGTCGATTCACAAATGTGAATCGTCTTCTGCAATCTGCGGAAGGCGGTAACTTCATTTTGTGACACTAAAAATAAATAGTGAAATCGTCTCTTGTCTTCGGATAAGAGAGGATCATTCACGTGATCAAGAGCCTTTGGTAAAGCTACTAAGAGCGTATGGAGGATGCCTAGGCACATGGAGGCGACGAAGGACGTGGTAAGCTGCGATAAGCTTCGGGTAGGTGCAAACAACCTTAAATCCGGAGATTTCCGAATGGGGCAACCCAGCCCGGGTTATGCCGGGTTACTCCCACCTGAATTCATAGGGTGGGTTGAGCCAACGGGGGGAACTGACACATCTAAGTACCCCCAGGAAGAGAAAATAAAAATGATTTCCTCAGTAGCGGCGAGCGAACAGGAAAGAGCCTAAACCGTTAACGTGTCAAGCCCAAGAGCGTTGCGCTAGCGGTGTTGTGGGACTGAAATAGAATCAATCTTGGACGACTCGACAAGTCAAAAAATCAATCGTTAGATGAAGTGGTATGGAAAGACCAGCCATAGAAGGTGATAGCCCTGTAATCAAAAACGAGCGATCTTGTTGATTTCAGATCCCGAGTAACACGGAACACGAGAAATTTTGTGTGAATCTGCCGGGACCATCCGGTAAGGCTAAATACTCCCATGTGACCGATAGTGAACTAGTACCGTGAGGGAAAGGTGAAAAGTACTCCTAGCGGAGAGTGAAATAGAACCTGAAACCGTACGCTTACAAGCGGTCGGAGTCCGCGACATCTTCGGATGTCGGGATGACGGCGTGCCTTTTGCATAATGATCCAGCGAGTTGCTCGTATGTTGCAAGGTTAAGATTGAAAGATCGAAGCCGTAGGGAAACCGAGTCTGAATAGGGCGTTTTAGTAGCATGCGGCAGACCCGAAACCGAGTGATCTAGCCATGACCAGGTTGAAGGTGCGGTAACACGCACTGGAGGACCGAACCAGGGTACGTTGAAAAGTGCTTGGATGAGTTGTGGCTAGGGGTGAAAGGCCAATCAAACTCGGAGATATCTGGTTCTCGTCGAAATGTCTTTAGGGGCAGCGTTGTATTAGTGTATCGGGGGTAGAGCACTGAATGGGCTAGGGGGCCTACAAGCTTACCAACCCCAATTAAACTCCGAATACCGAATACATGATGTACAGCAGTGAGGCTGCGGGCGATAAGGTTCGTAGCCGAGAGGGAAACAACCCAGACCATCAGCTAAGGTCCCAAAATTGATACTAAGTGATAAAGGATGTGGAATCGCCCAGACAGCTAGGAGGTTGGCTTAGAAGCAGCCATCCTTTAAAGAAAGCGTAACAGCTCACTAGTCAAGGGGTTCTGCGCCGATAATTTCCGGGACTAAGTATCATACCGAAGCTATGGGATTCATTCGATTGGAATGGATCGGTAGACGAGCGTTCTATTAACCTGTGAAGGTTGACCCGTGAGGGCAGCTGGAGGAGATAGAAATGAGTATGCTGGAATGAGTAGCGATAAAGCCCGTGAAATCCGGGCTCGCCGTAAGCCCAAGGTTTCCTGAGTAAAGTCAATCTGCTCAGGGTTAGTCGGACCCTAAGCCGAGGCCGAAAGGCGTAGGCGATGGAAAACAGGTTTAATATTCCTGTACCAGTTTAATATTGTTTGAACTATGGGGGGACGCAGAAGTGAAAGGAGATCCCGGTTTTGATTGTCCGGGTTTAAGTGTGTAGGGAGTTCCGGTAGGTAAATCCGCCGGAACATTGATCCTGAGACACGAATAGGAGGGCCTAGCCCATAAACTCTCCCTAATCATGCTGCCAAGAAAATCCTCTATGTGAGATATTAGACTGACCGTACCGTAAACGGACACACGTAGGCGAGGAGAGAATCCTAAGGCGCTTGAGAGAATCCAAGTAAAGGAACTCGGCAAATTAGCCCCGTAACTTCGGGAGAAGGGGTGCCACTAAAGGAAAAGGACTTCGCGTCCTGCTTTTTAAGTGGC
>JAYEFG010000044.1:0-3008 GCA_034658595.1 Fidelibacterota bacterium
TAATGGTGCTGTCAACTTTTTCTTGTTCAAAATTTGGGTTCAAAATATAGAGTGTTTCATAATAACGCATAGATACTCCTCAATCCTAATGTGTCAATAGCGGTGCCATTACCAATGACACTACCGACATTAATTTAATTAAAATATTCAACGAAGGCCCTGATGTATCCTTGAAAGGATCACCCACAGTATCGCCAACAACAGCTGCTTTATGTGCTTCTGTTCCTTTTTTAAGCATTTCACCATTTACATCAACACCAACTTCTATCATCTTTTTAGCATTATCCCAGGCGCCGCCTGCATTGGATTGAAAAATAGCCATAAGCACACCCGTTACAGTGACTCCGGCAAGTAATCCACCAAGTGTTTCCGGCCCAAAAGTAAAGCCAACCAATACAGGAGAAACAATCGCCAAAATTCCGGGTCCTACCATTTCTTTAATAGCAGACTGTGTTGATATTTCTACACAACGACCATGTTCAGCTTTTTTTAATCCCAATTCATAGACTGCCTTATCTTCATCAGACCAAGTCGTTTCATTGCCCTTTTTCATAACATCCAATGCCGATTTTAATTCAGGTATATCTCTAAACTGGCGACGAACTTCTTCTATCATAGCCATAGCTGCTCGGCCAACAGCGCTCATTGCCATTGAAGAAAACAAGAAAGGGAGCATACCGCCAACAAATAAGCCTGCCATCACTTTTGGATTGGAAATATCAATACTTTTTATTCCCGTTTGAACCATGAATGCTGAAAACAGCGCCAAGGCAGTTAAAGCAGCAGAACCGATGGCGAATCCTTTACCAATGGCTGCGGTTGTATTACCCACAGCGTCCAGCTTATCTGTACGCTCGCGTACTTCTTCAGGTAATTCGGCCATTTCAGCAATACCGCCAGCATTATCAGAAATGGGGCCATAAGCATCTACTGCCAGTTGAATGCCAGTGTTTGCCAGCATCCCTAAAGCGGCCATGGCAATGCCATACAATCCGGCAAAATGATGAGCGCCCATAATAGCAGAAGCTAAAATTAAAATTGGAATTGCAGTGGATCGCATCCCCACTCCAAGGCCGGCAATAAGATTTGTAGCTGGGCCTGTTACAGATTGCTTAACGATGGAAAAAACAGGAGCTGTTCCTATGCCGGTAAAATGCTCGGTGATCATACCAATTCCTAATCCGGCGACCAAACCAATAACTGTTGCCCAGAATACACCCATTGAATGAGATGCGGGTAAGAAATGGTTAACCAAAAAGTAAATAACTGCTACCATTATCGCTGAACTTCCAAACTCGCCAATATTTAATGCTTTTTGAGGATCACCACCTTCTTTTACTGAAACCATAAAAGTACCGATTATGGATACGATAATTCCTGCTGCCGCAATAAAGAGAGGTAAAACAACAAAGTTTATATCAAACTCTCCAACAACTAAAATACTTGCGCCTAAAACCATCGAACCAACAATTGAACCAACATAGGATTCAAATAAGTCAGCACCCATCCCAGCCACATCCCCCACATTATCACCTACATTATCAGCAATCGTTGCAGGATTTAATGGATGATCTTCAGGAATTCCAGCTTCCACTTTGCCCACAAGGTCAGCGCCAACATCAGCTGCTTTGGTATAAATACCTCCACCCACGCGGGCAAACAGCGCAATGGAAGAGGCACCCAAGGAAAAACCTGAAATAACGTTTAATACTTTACCGATGTCCCAATCCTGATTCATATAAACAATAAACAGGCCTGTGAGACCAATAACCCCCAATCCAACCACAGAAAGCCCCATGACAGACCCGCCTGTGAAGGCCACATTCAATGCAGGTGCTAAACCAGTTCGCGCAGCGTGTGTGGTACGGTTATTGGCTTTTGTGGCTACACGCATACCTAAAAATCCGGCTAACCCTGAACACAGCGCACCAGTTACAAAAGATACAGCTATCATTGAACTGGATTCTGAATTACCAGCATTGGCATAAGCCAATAACGCGGCTATAACCACAACAAAAACAGCCAATACCCGGTATTCGGCTCTTAAAAAAGCCATTGCACCATCAGCAATATTTTTGCCAATCAATTTCATTCTATCTGTACCTTCGTCCTGCTTGCTTATCCAGCTAGTTTTCCAAGCTGAAAAAAGCAATGCCAGCACACCGGCTCCTAAAGCCAGGTTTACGTACATCATTAAATCATTTCCCATGTTTCATAACCTCATGAATTGTATCTATTCATCGTGCGGTCCAGCCCTTCCTGCAGGTAAAATTCCACTGCATCAGCAACCGTGTGGATCATATCATCAGCATCGGGTTGAACGTTCTTTTTAAATGGTTTTAATACATACTCTTCTGCCGGACGTTTATGATCAGCAGCCGCGACACCAAAACGAAAACGTGGAAATCCAGTGTGTCCTAATTGGTAAATTATAGATTCCATACCGCGATGACATCCGTCACCGCCTTTGGGACGCAAGCGCATAGAACCCAAGGGCAGATCCACATCATCCACAACCACATTTAAGTCGTAGATTTCGATTCCATTATCCTGAAGGACTGTTTTCACTGCAATCCCGCTGGCGTTCATACCGGTTGTTGGTTTGACCAAAAGAACATCCTTTTCAGCTGTTTCAGCGAACACAAAGTTTCCTCTCCCAGGTTGATATTGAACTGACCAGCGTCGAGCCAATTCGTCTACAACCCAGAACCCGGCATTGTGTTTTGTATTGGCATACTCCGGTCCGGGATTTCCTAGACCAACAATCGCTTTCATAATTATTCAGCGTTTTCCTCCGCTTTACCGCCTTCATCTGCTTTTTCTTTACCGCCTTCAGCAGGTGCTTCAGCGCCTTCTTCACCTTCAACTGCTTCTTCTCCTTCTTCGCCCTCTTCACCTTCTTCGCAACCGGGCTTGTGTTGGGAGTAGACTTACGCCGATACGTCAACATTTAGGCGGAAGAGTCGACCTGTATGTCCAAGAAGATGCTCGTCGAGAGCAACGCCCAT
>JAYEFG010000045.1:0-2946 GCA_034658595.1 Fidelibacterota bacterium
ATAGGATCAAATGTTAACGGAAACAATTTAAATGAGAATTCAATATTTCCAACCTTTGAAGCAGCTGCCGATTTAGGCATGGCAATATTTGTGCATCCTTGGGACATCATGGGTAGGGATACGATGGAAAAATATTGGCTGCCATGGCTGGTGGGAATGCCGGCAGAAACTAGTCGAGCCATATGTTCAATGATTTTTGGCGGCATTTTCGAAAGGTTACCCAAATTGAGAGTTGCATTTGCCCATGGCGGTGGATCCTTTCCTGCAACGGTTGGGCGTATTCAGCATGGATTTGATGTTCGGCCCGATCTTTGTGCCATTGACAATGATACTGCGCCCAAAGATTATTTGGGAAAATTCTGGGTAGATTCAATCGTCCATGATCCAGATTCATTAGAGTTATTGGTGAAAAAAATTGGAAATGAAAAAGTCGCTCTTGGGTCGGATTATCCATTTCCATTGGGTGAATTGGAACCGGGGAAACTCATTGAATCATCCAATTATTCCAATGAAACAAAAGATAAGTTCCTTTTCGAAAATGCGTTTGATTGGCTAGGACTCCCATACGATTATTTTAAATGAAATTCGAGAATACTAGATTATTTGCGGAACAATTGGATCAAAATGATCCATTGATATCCTACCGTGAGAAATTCCATTATCCAATAAATGAAAACGGAAATGAAGTCCTTTATTTATGCGGTAATTCTTTGGGACTCCAACCAAAATCGGTCAGATTCTTCGTAGAAAAGGAATTAGCAGTTTGGGAAAAGGAAGGTGTTTTGGGACAGCATGGCCGATGGGAAAAATTCCATGAAAAACTAATTGATAGTTCGGCCCGCCTCGTCGGTGCCAAATCATCTGAAGTGGTAGTGATGAATGCTTTGACAGTTAATGTGAACTTACTGTTAGTCTCTTTTTATAAGCCAACCAGCGAACGATATAAAATTGTCATTGAAAAGGGCGCATTTCCTTCAGACCAATACGCCGTTGAATCTCAAATCAAATTTCATGGTTTTGATCCCAAAACCAGCTTGATTGAACTGGCACCCCGAGATGGAGAGAAATGCCTTAGAAATAGTGATATCCAACAGGTGATTAGGGAAAATGCCAATGAGATATCAACAATCCTATTAGGGGGTGTTAATTATTACACAGGCCAGGCATATGATTTTCAATCTATTACAGATACAGGACATGAAATTGGCGCATTAGTGGGATTTGATCTTGCCCACGCCGCCGGCAATTTGATTTTGAATCTTCATGATTGGCATGTTGATTTTGCCGCCTGGTGCACCTATAAATATTTATGCGCAGGGCCCGGGGCACCGTCCGGAATATTTGTCCATGAAAATCACCACGATTGGGAGGGATCACGATTTACAGGTTGGTGGGGTCATAATAAATCCACGCGCTTTGAAATGGGACCGGATTTTGATCCCATTATAGGTGCGGAAGGATGGCAGATCAGCAATGCACCGGTAATGGGGATGGCACCCCTGCGGGCATCCATGGCAATCTATGATGAAGTCGGTATGAAGGCTATTCGTGAAAAAGGCGATAAATTAACCGGATATTTAGAATTTTTAATCTATGAAAAGTTGCCCGACATGGAAATTATTACACCCAGTATTGCAAAAGATCGGGGTTGTCAATTATCCCTTGTAATACCGGGTGGGGAAGCCGTTTTCAAATCCATCTCAGCTCAGGGGGTGATTTGCGATTGGCGCGATCCGGATGTTATTCGCATTGCTCCCCACCCATTGTATAATCGTTTTTCTGAAGTATATGATTTGGTATATCTGTTAAAACAAACCATTAGTGGCTAAAGAAAAGATTACACTGATTGGCGCCGGATTGGCCGGTCCACTTATGGCGACCTATTTAGCTAAACGGGATTTTACCGTTGATATCTTCGAACGCCATCCTGATATGCGCAAGGTATCCCAATCAGCAGGACGATCCATAAACCTTGCTTTGTCTGTCCGGGGTATCCATGCACTAAAAGAAGTTGGCCTTTACGAGAAGATCGCGCCCATGACAATTCCAATGAAAGGGCGGAGGATTCATGATTTAAATGGAGGTACGCATCTTCAGCCTTATGGTCAGAAAAAGGAGGAAGTGATCTATTCTGTATCCCGGGCACAATTAAATATGGATCTCATGAGTCTGGCTGAAGAAACAGGAAATGTAAGGATTCATTTTAATCATAAATTGATCACAGCCAACTTGGATGGCAATGAACTCAAATTCCAGCATAAGGCGGATAAATTAAAATCTTATTATTTTACGAGAGTGGTAGGTTGTGACGGTTCTTCATCCGTTTTGCGGGAGGCCATTGTTTATAAGACAGGCGCAAAATATGAAAAGAAGCCCTTGGGGCACGGTTATAAGGAATTGGTTATTCCCCCCTCCAAAACAGGTCAATTTTTACTGGATTCTAAAGCACTCCACATTTGGCCGCGAGGCCAATATATGCTCATCGCACTCCCAAATATGGATAAATCCTTTACCTGTACCCTATTTTTCCCGTTGAGGGGAAAGACCAGTTTTGAAACCGTTAAATCAGATAATGAAATAATGGATTTGTTTAATAATCAATTCCCCGATGTTATTGAGTTAATTCCCAGTCTTATTAATGATTTCCAGAAAAATACTATGGGTAACCTGGCATCGGTTTATTGTGATCCATGGCATTTTGCCGATAAGGCAGCCTTGTTGGGTGATGCAGCCCATGCCGTCGTACCCTTTTTCGGACAGGGAATGAATGCGTCATTCCAGGATTGTTCTGTGTTGAATACCCTTATCGAAAAACATAAGGGGGATTGGGAATCCATTTTTAAAGCGTATTCCTTTACACAAATACCCAACGGTCACGCCATTGCTGATATGGCTATCGAAAATTATTATGAAATGCGGGACCATGTGAATGATCCTGAATTTATA
>JAYEFG010000046.1:0-10593 GCA_034658595.1 Fidelibacterota bacterium
ATACACCAATGATAAAGGCTACTACCTGGTTTTCCGTAATACTACTGGCATAGGTGCCAATGGCGGTGAAAGTTGCACCCATCAGTGCCAACCCCAAATAACCACTGAAGGTTGCACCATAGTCTACATTTGTTCCTACCGAAACCAATGAAATAAAATGAATAACCGTGGCAACTAATCCCAAAAGGATTAAACAGAACCCCGCCAGGAATTTCCCCATCACGAATTCGTAGGAATTCAGGGGCAATGTCGAAATAGTTTCCATGGTGCCGATGTTATTTTCACGAGCGATCAATCCCATGGACACCGCCGGAATAAAAAATAGGTATACCAACGGTACAATATCAAACAGCATCCGCAAATCAGATTGGCCAAACAGGAAAAATGTATTGGTGAAAAAATATCCATTCACCACGGCGAAAATGACTAAAAAGATATAAGCCATTGGACTATTGAAATAGCTTTGCATTTCACGTTGGAAGATGGTGCTTATATTATGCATTGGTACCCCCTTCCCAAGTCAGGTTTCGGAAGATATCTTCCAGGTTGGTGGTGTGCGGGTTCATTTTCAGGATGGACCAGTTATTGTCCACCGCATAGCGGAACAATTCTTCACGGGGATCCTGGTCTTTACCATATTCAAATTGAACCTGTTGAATGTCATTGGTTTCATTCATGGAAATAAATTTTATACTTGGTAGTTTGGCCTGGATATGTTCGACTGATCCTGGTACGGCATTTTTGATTTCCATATTCAAAAGAACATTTCCCTTGAAATTGCTCATGAGTTCATCACTGGTTCCGTTAGCTACGATCTCACCCTTGTTGATAATCATGATTCGATCAACCGTGACTTGAATTTCCTGTAAAATATGGCTGGACATGAAAACCAGTTTTTCCTTCCCCAATTGTTTTATCAGGTGGCGAATCTCTACAATCTGATTGGGGTCCAAACCACTGACAGGCTCGTCCAGAATCAATATTTTTGGATCATGGATCATAGCCGCTGCTAAACCAATCCTTTGTTTATATCCTTTTGAACAATCGGAAATATTTTTATGGACAACGCCGCGCAAACCGCATTGTTCGGAAACCCGGGCAAGGGCTTCTTTGAATGCACGTCCTGTAATTTTTCGAATACTGGCTAAAAACTCCAAGTATTCATAAACCCGCATTTCTGAATAAAGGGGATTGAGTTCCGGCAAATACCCAATTTGTTTCTGGATTTCATAGGTATTATCAATGATATTCAAATCATCGACTTCGATCCTACCGGTGGTGGGAACCAGATAACCGGTCATCATTTTTAAGGTGGTGGTTTTACCCGCACCGTTGGCACCCAAAAAACCGACAATCTCCCCATCCTGAATATCAAAGGATATGGATTTCACTGCTTCCACAGGCCCGTAATTTTTGGACAAATCCGTGACTTTAATCACCGGTTTATGGCCTCCTCAATTTTGGTTTTTCGCTTATGTTCAAAATAATAAACGATTGAAATACAACAAACTGTCGTAAAAAGTTCCGGCGAAGTTATAATAAAGAAATTAAAAATTCCAAGGTGGACCTTACATAGATAAATGTTCTTTGTGGACAAAGGATCGCCATAGTTTCCAGCGATCTTTATGGGCCATAAAAGAATCCAGAAATTCCCGAGGATAGGATTCAAAATAGCCATGGTCTTCAATGATTTCAAAATGGGGTTCACCATTCTCTTTTGTATCCGGCAAAATGATTTCGTTTCCATCCATAACTTCAGTTAACCGATAACCCCGACGATTACACAAACCGGCATCCAATGTCGCATCTAAGCGATACCACTGACCCTTCACATGGACTACAGCCAAAGCATGGTATGGCAAAACACCGTCTGGAATCAGTTCCTTATAGCGCGATCTTTTGAGTGGATAATCCACAATTTTCTGGTAAGTCAAGGCCGCAGGAATTCCAGCAGCACGGAACAAGGCAACCTGCAAATTTGATTTTTGGTGGCACATACCATTTTTCTGCGCCAATACAGAAGATGCTTTCCAGTTGTCTTCACTATCGATAATGGGTGCAAAGTTGTAAACAATTTCATCCCGGATAAATTCAAAGATGACCCGGATTTTATCCCACATTTTATCCATTCCATCTGTGAGTTCATTCACTTTTTGAATAATATCTGGGTGATGGTGATCTATCCATTCATCGGCCTCAAGGCATTTTTTGGTATCCAATCCCTCTTGATGGGACATACCGGTAATTCTGAGATCTCTTAATGTTGACATAAATTGGGTCGATTGTTGGGGAAAATGGACTGGAAGCTACAATATATTTAACCAAATTGAGTCCCCTTCTTAAACTGTTTGAATTATATTTTCCGGACGTGTACATTGGGTCATACTATAACTGCCCGGAGGCTAAAAATGAACAAAAAAAACCATCATATCATTCCTTTGATTATTGCTTTTTCCTTCACCCTGCCGTTATTGGCACAAGAGCATCCAACGGAACATCCCAAAAAGAAACAGAAAAAAGAACATCCTGTTGAGCACCCTGACTCAAAAAAAGCTGCTGTCATAAATAAGAATAATTTGGCCAAAGGAATCAAACACTACATTCGATCCCAATCAGGGGAAGATAAACTTTTTGTTGTGGAAGATGAACACAGCGGTCAAACACTGAAATTGAAATTGATGAAGGTCCACAGGGAACGCTTATCTAACGTAGGAAATGACACCTATTTCGCCTGTGCTGATTTTAAAGCTGAGGATGGAAAAGTGTACGACCTGGATGTATTTATGACTGGTGAAAATGCAGAGGAATTATCCTTCCAGAAATTTCACGTCCACAAAGAAGAAGGCGTTGAACGATATAATTGGGCGGAAAAAGATGGTGTTTGGCAACAGGTATCCTTGAAGAAACCTCAGCCCAAATAGTTATAAGAGCCTAATCGGCTTCAACTACTTCGAAATAGAAGTCTTTAGTATATCCCAAACTGGGAACGCCATCCACTTTGACATAGGGGTATATTGAATAATTCACCACATCTTCGGTACTTCCGCCGGGCAAGGGAATATCCCGTCCTACTGTGAATTTCACCCGGCGTTCATCCAGACGACCAAAAAAGTAATCTTCCTTTTCAGGATACTTATCCGCTTCTGATATATCAACCGGAACCCAGCCTTTCCCATCCTGATAATATTCCGCCCAACAATGATAACCGTTCACAACCCCTGCCGATCCTTCAGGAATCGGGAAACCGATTGAAAAACGCGCCGGGATCCCTTTGGCTCGCATCAGTGCATTGTAGTAACTGTGGTAATCGGTGCAATTCCCCTTACCAATATCACAAGCATATAGGGCATCTCCTTCACCCCAGCCGATCCCTGTTTTGTCATATTCCATGTGGTCCATGATATAATTATACAGTCGTCGGCCAGCCTGCCCATTTTGAGGTGTGACTGAATCAGCAATCTGTACAAATTGGTCATCTAAGGGTACTTTAGCAAAAGATTGTAAAAATAAGCTGCGGTCAGCTTCGCCAATTTGAACGGGCACGGCCCGGGCTTCCTGACGCTTGACGGAAAAACGGATGATTAATGTTTCGGGTTGCGTCATATCGTGGGGCGGAATATGAAGAAAAAGATTTCCATATACAGAATCCTTCTCAAAACGGTATGGCTGTATAAAATCCACCCTGAGGTTTTCGATGGTCTGAAATTTCCCCGATTGGGGCAGGGGAATCCAGGCTTCGATGGTTCCGGTTTCCTGGAAATGAACTTTATATTGAAAATCAAACTCTAACGCAGCGTTTTGTTTGGTCGCACAAGAAATGAATAAGAGACTGACCGGGATAATGAATTGGCTAATTTTTTTCATTGAGTAAGTGTATTTAAATGGCGGGTAGAAAATACAATCGTTTAACGAAGATATTTATAGACTAATAATTTACCCTTCGATATACATCAGCAATTGGCCGATTAACTCATTTATCATTCAATCAAGCTTGGGGAATATGTTCATGAGCATAAACGGCAAAATAAATTGGGGAGCTTGGTCAGAAATTTTCAGTATGAACAAAGTCATAAATCACTTTTGTATGCTTTGGAGTAGAACCGCAGCAAGATCCAATTACTTTGGGATTTTTTTCTAAATAGGCAGAAATGGTTTTCCTAAATGATTGTTCATCAACTTTCTGATCCATTGCACCATCGGGTTCGGGGTCTGACAATCCCATATTTGGATAGACACCCCACTCCCCACCCCAGGCAGCAATAAATGCCTCAAGGATATGATCAGTTTTTTCCACGGTGTTACAATTCAATAACAGGCATTTTACATTTTTATTCTTAGCTAAAGAATAAACATTTGCAATATCATGGCCCGACAATAAATGCTCTTTACCCTTAATAATGAGACTTAACCAAATATCTAAACTCAAATTTTCTACAGATTCAAGGGCCACTGTTATTTCATCTAAATGGCCCATGGTTTCAAAAAGGATCACATCCACACCCTCTTCCAAAAACCATTCGGTTGTTTCGCCATAAGTATCTTCCGCAATTCCCCTTCCTGGAAAGGTCTCCGGTTCATAGCAATCCTCAATAGAAGTCAGCGATCCGGCGACGATTTTTGGATGGGAGGATCGCGCCAATTCAACCGCTTTCATTAAACTGGACTTTGCCCGTTCAACAGCCCGTTTGGGAGAATAATCCGCTTTACGGTAGGACCATGTGGTGGTGCGAAATGTATTGGTTGTAATGATATCGGCTCCCGCGGAAACATAATCCTTATGGACGGCCAGAACAGTTTCCGGATCTGTCAAATTCGCTTCCGCAGACCAAAGGGGTAAAGGTAAATCTAATCCCCTATTCATGAGTTCCGTCCCCATTGCACCATCCATGATAAGAGTCCTTTTATTCACAGGCGCTTTTACATTCTGGCATCGTGACAAAAGGGACCACGCCACCACATCCGCCCCAAGTGAATTCTTTGCACTTTCCCGCATCCTGATTGTAATAATATCGTGGCATTGCTGCCAAACAATCCCCTGGATCTGGCTCTAAATAGCAATTTACGGGCAAAGGGGTTGGCTCTTTTTCTGGGCAACCAGAAAAAAATAATGAAATAACTATTATTGTAATGTGCTTTATTTGAACCACTCGATCAGTCTCAGGATAAAGATGATAATCAGGTTCAAAATAATCAATGAAGTCAGAGGGAAGAAAAATTTCACATTCCCTGAACCCAGTCGTAAATCTCCGGGCAGCCTACCGATCCAACCCAGTTTATCGGAAAATTGGTTGAGGATCAAGCCAATCACTATAGTGGCAAGGCCAAAATAGATGATCCATTTTCCCACGTCTTTCATAGTGAAAATTACAGTTAGGGTCACAAAAATCACATGGTAAAGACGCAGCATGCTGCGTCTCTACATCAATATTATTGATTCAAATACAAATAATCCACCGCCAATTGGGCCATAGATTTCATACCAAATTTTAGGTTTCGTTCGTCCGCTGCAAAATAGGGTGAATGATTTGATGACGCTTTAGATGGGTCAACAGCTACACCATTAAAGAAATACAATCCTGGTGCATGATCGGTAAAGAATGGAAAATCCTCTGCACCAGTTACATATGCTCGTTCGATCACATTTTCATCGCCGTAAACACGGCGCAATGAGGGCAGCATCTGTTCCGTTAAAGATGGCTCATTGTAAGTTACTTTAGCAATACCGCTGAATATTTCCAATTTTGCCTTCCCACCGGATGCTGCTGCGATCATTTCAACTTTATTACGAATACTGACATGAATCTGCTGGCGCACTTCTTCATTAAATGTGCGAATCGTACCTTCCATCACTACTTCTTCCGGAATGATATTATTTCGAACACCGCCATGAATGGATCCTATCGTAACGATGGCAGGCACTTCTGTGATATTCACTTCTCGCGCTACAATTGTTTGCAGTGCATTTACAATTTGGGATGAAACAACAATGGGGTCCACACCACCCCAGGGTACAGCACCATGGGTTTGAACACCGGTTACTGTTATCCGCATGCGTTCAGCCGCAGCCATCATAGGACCGGAACGATATTGGGCTGTACCCAATAATCCAGGCCATGCATGGAGTCCGAAAATAGCATCCACTTTTGGGTTATCCATGACACCTTCCTTCACCATAAAAGGTGCGCCCCCTTTTTCACCAAGCGGTGCTCCCTCTTCTGCCGGTTGAAAAATAAATTTAACCGTTCCTGGAAGATCATCTTTCATGCTGGCGAGGATTTCCGCCGCACCCATGAGTCCCGAAATATGATTATCATGACCACAGGCGTGCATTACATCCACTTCATTCCCCTGGTAAATACCCTTCGCTTTGGAGGCAAATGGGAGGTCCACTTTTTCTTTCACTGGTAGTCCATCCATATCGGCTCGAAGGGCCACGACTTTACCGGGCTTTCCGCCTTTTAGCAGTCCAACAACACCCGTATGAGCTACACCGGTTTGGACTTCCATCCCCAGTGATCGTAAATGATTGGCCACTTTTTCGGCTGTCCTAAATTCACGATTAGACAATTCCGGGTTTTCGTGAAAATCCCGACGCCATTCAATCACTTGTCTCTCGAGACGATCGGCCATTTGGTCAATTTGATTATTTAAATATTCTGGCGTTTGTCCCAGAACAAATGAAAGGGTCAGCGCCCCAAGTAAGATGCGTTTCATTAATTCCTCTCTTTTAATATTTTTTCAGATCCCCATCACGACGTTTTGCTTTTCTCACCATATTCTCAACATCTTTTAATAGTTGTTTGGCGTCATAAACAATACCGTCTTTGATAGTGTATTTCACACCGCCAACCCGAACCACTTCGTTGTCCCCATTGATTTTGACAGCTCCAGTACCATAGAGCACTTTCATGTTCGCCAGTGGATTTTCATCCACGATTACCAGGTCTGCCAACATGCCCGATTTCACCATACCGAAATCAACAGGTGTCCCCAATGGCTTATGTAGTGTTTCGGCACCATGGAGGGTGGCGGCGCGGATGACTTCCAGGGGATGGAAGCCAGCTTCCTGCAATAATTCCATTTCTTCAATGAATCCAAAACCATATAGTTTGTAAATGAATCCACTGTCGGAACCGGTGGTAACACGGCCGCCGGCATTCTTGTATTCATTTAGAAATTGCATCCAAACTTGGTAGAACTTTTTCCATGCTATCTCATCATGGGTGGTCCAGTTGAACCAGTATGATCCATGTGCACGTCTGCTGGGTGTATAATAATCCCACTGTGAAGGCAATGTATAAATAGCATGCCAATCGGCATTGCGGGCCATCATCACATCCCGTCCAGCCGCATAGATGGTCATTGTGGGATCCAGGGTCATATCTAGCTCGATCAATTCCTTTTTTAAGGATTCCCACTTTTCCCCATTGGGTTCCACGAGACTCCATTGCCGGGCTACCTGACCAAATCGGTGCTGTTCATTATTATAATTCATATCCACGGGCCAGGGCTGAATATCGTGATTTTCATACATGGATTCGAACAGTCCATAGTAATGGGTCTGTGTGCCTAAGCCAAGTCGGGCAGCGTCGATCGTATTCATTCGTGCCACACCGGTTTGAGCCAAGTGGGCGGTAGTCCCCAAATTCTGTTTGGTTGCTTCATCGATGAGAGCAGCCATAATTCGCGGTTCATAGGAACCAAGCTTGAGACCATCCACACCTTTCTTGGCTGCATACTTCACCCATTTGCGGGCTGTTGCCGGATCGTTGATCGAGCCGCCTTTCCAATCTTTACCTGATCCCGGACGTTGGTATGCCCAAATCCTGGGTGCGGTAATTTCATTTTTGGCGGACCTCGCCTTTTCACTGAGGCTGAATTCGAGAGAACTGAGTCCCACGCCCCGAACGGTTGTCACACCATGGGCCAGCCATAATTTATAAACATATTCCGTTTCAGGTGCTTTTTGCACACTGCCTGCGTGGACATGCATGTCCACAAAGCCTGGCAGGACAAAGGACCCATGGGCATCAATTTCATAATCACCAGCCTTGGGGCGACGCTTTTCGTTTATTGGAACTCCGGGATATCCAACACCACTTACGGAAGTGATCTTATTCCCTTCAATGACAATATCCACTGGTCCACGGGGCGGGGAGCCAGAACCATCAATGACGGTGGCACCACGTATTATCAGTCTCGGGAAGGGACCTTTTCCCTCAGAACGGTCCGGGCCCGGGAGAATTGATTTTGGCTTTTCCTGGGAATAAAGAAAAAGGGACAAAATGGAAAAAATGACAGATATCCGAAATATTCGGTTCATAACAACTCCTTCTTTTTAATGGGATTCCCTCCTCAAGAGAATCGAAAAATGTCCGCTAATATAATCACACCATGGATGACAATTCATCAATCCTTTTTACAGCATTGTTGTATTTTTCCTTCCGACCTCTCTTTTGTGCGCCAATGGAAAAAATACCCAATTTTTTAACCAGAATTCTCCGAATGGCTTTTTTCTGTTCCAACGTAAAATTGATTTGAATCAATTTTTCCAACACTTGGATACGATAGGATTCGATCCCATCTTTCACATTGGATAATTGGTCTGGGTGTCCACCATATTTTTTAATAAGTGGATTTTTCAAGAACAGCACTGGAAATTTGGCAGTTATCCGCAGCCATAAATCATAATCTTCGCAGACCTTTAAATCTTCGTCAAAATTGCCCACATCAGCTAATAATGATTTGTGAAAAAGAGCAGACGATGGGGAAATACGGCAAATATCCAGGCAATTTTCAAAAATGAATCCGCCATACTTTTTGTGCTTTTTCATTTGGTTCACCCTCACGCCATTTCGAATCCAGATTTCCTCTGTGTGGCAAAAAATCATTTCTGGATTTTGTTTTAGGGCCTCAACCTGTTTTTCCAATTTATCCGGAAGCCATTCATCATCGGAATCCAGAAGGGCGATCCAATTCGTTTTGGCTGCTTTGATTCCTCTATTTCGTGCTGCACTAACCCCCTTATTAGAGTGTTGGAGTAATTGGAGTGTTGGGAAATTTTCTCTTAACCATTCAGATGTCCCATCGCTGGAACCATCATCCACGACGATGATCTCAGCTGCTTGATACGCTTGCCCCAACACCGAATCGATCGCCCGACTTAAGGTATGCCGCCGGTTATAGGTCGGAATGATGACCGATATATTCAATGATGCTTTGCCGATGCAACCAGGTTGGTTTCACCATTATTCCAATCTGAATTTCGGTAGTGACTGGCATTTATGGATAATGAATCCCCCAGGATCATTAACCCATCACCATTTGCATTACGAAGAGCCGCCCTGGAGGTGTTTTTAGGCACGAATGGCATCCCAATAATCCTGCATGCCGCCTAAACTATTTCCCAGTTGGCGGGAACAGGAAAATCCACCCAACCAGAATCATCAAAATCTGTTTTATAAAAATCAATGTGACGGTTGTTGGGGTCTCTCACCCAATTAAATTTCCAATTACCATTCAATGATTGATAATATTTAGAATTAGAAGGATCGTTTGATTTGGCAACCTTGACCGATTCATAAGGAAAAAATGTGGCCCGAGGTGGTTCTTTATTGATTTCACCAATGGATGGATCTTCTATCTCCGGTGGATTTTGGGCAATTGAAACAGTAATAATTGTAAAGACGCAGCCTCGCCTAACCGCGGGTAAACATGCTGCGACTCTGCCTAATTTCAATTTTGAACGAATCATTATTTAGTCCTTAAAATAATTTTTGGGGATAAATGCCTTCATCCACCAATTTTTGGATTTCACGAGTCACATATGCTTTATCTTCTCTATAGGTTACCCCAAACCATGACGAATCGCTTCCCAATACATGGACCTTTTCCCGTCCTAATTGAATGAGATTATTGATAACTGTCGGAATCAGGAATTCGCTCTTGAGTTTAGTGCCTTCCTTTTCTAGGAATTCCACAAACATCTCCCTCAGATGACCAAACAAGTTTGGTGTAAATCCCCACATATTAACTGACACGGGTTCGCTGCCGTCGAGTTCAACTTCACCATCTGAAGTCACACCGGAATCGGTTTTTTTAATATTCCCCGTTTCAACGACAGAGACAAGATTCTCTTTCGAAACTTCACACACGCCCCGGGTAACTCCGCCAAAGGATGATAAAGTATTATCCAGGCGGTAGACTACCATGCTTATTGTCTGTTTACCATTGCGGTAGTAATTCGCGAGCTTTTGATAAGATTCCCTGCCATAAAAATCATCAGCGTTGATGGCGGCGAACGGTCCATCAATCAAATTTGATGCGGATAAAATGGCCTGCCCTGTTCCCCATGGTTTTTCGCGGCCTACGGGACAAGTAAACCCACTGGGCAAATCATAGACATCCTGGAAAGCAAATTCAACCTCAATTTTTCCTGCATAATTATCCGTAATCTGAGCCTTGAATTGGTCCTCGAAATCTTTGCGAATGATGAATACAACTTTGGCGAAACGGGCTTCGATGGCATCGTAAACAGAATAGTCAATGATGGTTTCGCCATTGGGCCCCACTGCATCCAGTTGTTTTAAGCCC
>JAYEFG010000047.1:0-10538 GCA_034658595.1 Fidelibacterota bacterium
TCAATGTGATCTTTTCCAAGTTCTCCGCAGGTGTGTGTTCGTTTAAACATTTTTTAATTATTTCTACTTAAAAAAAAGCCGCTCGAAGTTACGAGCGGCTGAAGTATGATTGTACTGGAATTCAACGTTTCGAAACGTTTAATCGATTTATTGCCCGCAATAAGGATATATCTTTTCTGGCTCCATCAATATCATTAGCCTCTTGCCGTTCTTGGGCACGTTTTAGTGCTTCTTCAGCGCGGACAGTATCAATTTCTTCTGCCCGTTCATATGTTTCCAGTAATAGCTCTACTTTTTCTTTCGTGACTTCAGCAAAACCACCACTTGTAGCTAAATAATGATCCTTGCCATTCTGGGTGACTTTGATTTCACCCACATCAAGTGCAAAGATGGCTTCCCTGTGGTTTGACATAACACCAAAGTACCCATCCAACCCTGGGCAGCGTACATAATCAACCTGTCCTTCATCGCTGATTTTTGTTGGTGTTACAATCTCCAGTTGGAAAGAACTCATGAGCATCTACTTATAAAATTTGTGTTTAGTATAGAATGTTCAAGTTCAAGGCTTGCGAAGTATTCCAAAATCAGGAGTTTACTGTTGTAAATGACTGGTTTTAGATACGAGCATAACGCAGATATTGGGCATTCTAGACAAACAATCATTAGGCGGCCTTCTTTGCATTATCAAAAGCTTCATCAAGTGTTCCCACATAAGCGAACATATTTTCATGGAGTTCATCGGCGTCGCCATTGAGAATGGCTTCAAATCCGGTAACGGTATCTTCCAAACTTACGTATCGCCCTTCTTTTCCGGTGAATTGTTCAGCCACATAGAAAGGCTGACTCATGAATTTCTGCATTTTACGGGCACGGTATACGGTGAGTTTATCTTCATCAGAAAGCTCATCCATTCCCAAAATAGCAATAATGTCCTGGAGGTCTTTATACTTCTGCAAAACGGACTGTGCATTTCGCGCTACATTATAATGACGATCACCAATTACACGAGGGTCAAGTATTCTTGAAGTCGAAGCCAATGGATCCACTGCTGGATAAATTCCCAATTCTGCAATTTTACGTTCCAGCACGGATGTTGCATCCAAGTGGGCAAAAGCTGTTGCGGGAGCCGGGTCGGTCAAGTCATCTGCAGGAACATAAACAGCCTGCACCGATGTAATGGAACCTTTCTTGGTTGATGTAATCCGCTCCTGCAGATCTCCCATTTCCGTAGAAAGTGTGGGTTGATAACCCACGGCTGAAGGCATACGTCCTAATAAGGCTGACACCTCTGAACCTGCTTGGGTAAAGCGGAAAATATTGTCAATAAAGAGCAGCACATCTTTGCCTTCATCATCGCGAAAATATTCTGCCATGGCCAAACCGCTTAAACCAACGCGTAAACGGGCTCCCGGCGGTTCGTTCATCTGGCCGAACACCATAGTGGTTTTATCAATCACTCCGGATTCGCTCATTTCCAAGTAAAGGTCGTTCCCTTCACGCGTCCGTTCACCCACACCGGCGAAGACAGAATAGCCCCCGTGCTCGGTTGCAATATTGCGAATCAACTCCTGAATTAATACTGTTTTGCCCACTCCGGCACCGCCAAAAAGGCCTGTTTTTCCACCTCTCGTATAGGGTTCCATGAGGTCTACAACTTTAATGCCCGTGGCCAGCATTTCGGTAGATGTGGCTAAATCTTCAAATTTGGGTGCAGGGCGGTGAATGGGATTACGCTTGGCTGTTTTGACTTCACCTTTACCATCAATGGTATTACCGATGACATCAAATAATCGTCCCAATGTCTCCGGACCTACTGGCATTGATATAGGTTCGCCTTTATCAACAACTTTATCTCCCCGAACCAGGCCGTCTGTAGAATCCATGGCAATTGTACGAACTACACTGTCTCCCAGATGCTGGGCCACTTCCAGTACCAATGTACCATCGTTTCCGCGATCCACCTCGAGAGCGTTTAATATTTCCGGGAGTCGGCCGTCTTCAAAAACCACATCGACCACTGCACCCATAATTTGAGAAATTTTACCAGTAATTTTGGACATTTTGGTTTTCCCTTATCCTTTTAGTGCTTCTGCACCGCTGACAATTTCCAACATTTCTGTGGTAATGGCTGCCTGGCGAGCTTTGTTGAATTCCAATGTTAATTCTTTAATCATATCTTGAGCATTTTCTGTGGCATTTTCCATAGCCAGCATGCGCGCTGCCTGTTCACTGGCATAGGATTCTAATAGGTATTTCCACATCTGAATATTTAAGTGACGTGGAATTAAACTCTTTACTAACGCTTCTTTGTTTGGCTCATAAAGCCGATCTACAGATTGGCTATTTTCTTCATCAAATGTGAGAGGTAATAGTGTTTCAGATTGGACGTGTTGCCTTGCCACATTTACGAATTCATTGTACACCACGTGTATTTTATCCACATGTTTATTGGTAAAATGGCTGATTACACCTTCACCAATATTTATGGCGTGATTATAGCTCAACTCATTCCAAAAATCTGTATGATTTTCAATTACAGTATATTCCCGTCTCTTAAAATAATCTCGCGCTTTTTTACCGATACAGAACACATCCACATTTTCTTTACCCATAGCATTGATCTCACTTTGGGCGGTTTTCAGAACATTATTATTGAATGAACCGGCCATGCCTCGATCTGAAGTCACAACTACATATCCTATTCTATTAACTTCTCGAATATCAAGTAATTCCAATAAATCACGATCCACATCCGGAAGTAATTGCTTAATTACACCGGAAAGACGATTGGCATAAGGGCGAGCTTCTTCCATACGTTCCTGGGCTCTGCGCATTTTTGCCGCCGCAACCATCTTCATGGCTTTGGTTACCTTCTGAATACTTTTGACGGATTTGATCCGATCGCGAATGTCTTTTAGATTAGCCATTATTTAAGAGATCGATTGACTGATTGGATGATTGGAACACTAGCACTCTACCAGTAATCATCAAACCGTAAATCCGCCTTTAAACGCTGTTATAGCTTCATCCAGTTTTGCTTCAACTTCTTCACTGATTTTACCATCATCCACTATGGACTTCAGTTCAGCTGCATTGTTGGCTTCCAAATAATCGAGAAGCCCTTTTTCAAATTCTGAAACTTTATCAGCTTCAATTTCATCCAAATGTCCTCTGGTCCCTGCAAAAATGATGGCAATTTGTTTTTCAACATTCATGGGCACATATTGGTTTTGCTTTAAAATTTCAACCATGCGTTCTCCGCGGGTTAACTGGTCTTGGGTTGCTTTATCCAGATCAGAACCAAACTTGGCAAACGCTTCCAATTCACGGTATTGAGCTAAATCCAAACGCAGCGTTCCAGCCACACTTTTCATAGCTTTAATCTGGGCATTACCACCCACTCGCGATACGGAAAGGCCTACATCAATCGCTGGACGCACACCTGAATTAAACAGATTTGTTTCCAGGTAAATCTGACCGTCCGTAATGGAGATAACATTGGTGGGAATATATGCCGCCACATCACCTTCCTGTGTTTCAATGATCGGCAGCGCTGTTAGAGAACCGCCGCCAAGATCATCCGCAAGTTTAGATGAGCGTTCCAGCAAACGGCTGTGAAGGTAAAATACATCACCTGGGAATGCTTCTCGGCCAGGAGGACGACGCAGTACCAATGACATCTGACGGTACGAAACAGCCTGTTTGGACAAATCATCATAAATGATTAGGGCGTGCTTGCCGTTATCGCGGAAATGTTCACCCATGGCACAACCGGAATAAGGTGCAATATATTGCATCGGCGCCGGGTCAGAAGCGTTGGCTGTCACGACTGTGGTATATTCCATAGCGCCGTTGGTTTCCAACTCCGCTGTAATCGCTGCTACAGTGGATGCTTTTTGTCCGATAGCAACATAAATGCAATACACCGGTTCATCGGTCTCATGGGTATACTTTTGATTGATAATGGTGTCAACGGCAATGGCCGTTTTACCCGTCTGACGATCACCAATGATCAATTCGCGCTGGCCGCGGCCAATGGGAATCATGGAATCAATGGCCTTGATTCCTGTCTGCAAAGGCTGTTTCACGGGCTGGCGCTGCATCACGCCCAATGCTTTTCGTTCAATCGGTAAGAAATCTTTGGCATCTATGGGGCCTTTGCCATCCATGGGCTGGCCCAAGGGGTTCACCACTCTACCCAGCATAGCCTCACCCACAGGCACTTCCACCACTCGTTCAGTGCGCTTGGCCAGATCGCCTTCTTTTACTTTTCGGCTCTCGCCAAAAAGTACCAAACCGACGTTATCGTCCTCCAGATTGAGTGCCATACCGAACACACCTTTGGGCAGTTCAACCAATTCAGAACTCATGACATTTTCCAGCCCGCTTACGCGAGCGACACCGTCACCGATTTCGATCACTTCTCCGACTTCAGACACATCAATGGAAGCGTCAAATCGTTCAATCTGCTGTTTCAATAATTCAATTATACTATCTGTTTTAATTTCCATTATGTTTCCTTGGTTCTATGATTGCAATAATTCTCCCTGCAAACGACTCAATTTCCCCTGCAGTGATGCATCCAGAAACGTGTTTTCAATTCTCAACTTGATGCCACCCAAAAGGTTTTCATCTACTTCTATTTTTAGGTCAGGTTTTTTGTTCATTACTTTTTGTAGGTTTTTCTTTAAAATGTCTACGTTGGCTGAATCCATGGCATGGGCCACTTGGGCTTGAACAGACACAATGCCAGCTTGTTCTTTATACAAATCGTCATAAGCTTTAATAACTTGGCGAATGACCTGCACAGATTTTTCTGCAGTCATTAATCCCAAAAACTCAATGGCGACGGTATGGCATGAATCCGCCAGTACTTCCCGCAGGATATCCGTTTTTTGTTCCTGGGTAACGCGTTTGGATTGCAGCAATGACCTGAAGCGCGCGTCTTTCCTGATCAGTAGATCTACCTGTTGTAATGATGCACGAACAGCGCCGGAATTTTCACCGGATGCTTCAATAAGGATTGCAGCAAGTTTTTTTGTACGCTGGTTAGGCTTCATATTTCTTTACATGTGACAATGATTCATCAATCAGCGCCTTATTATCATCAGCGCTCAAATTTTTCTTGATGAGTTTTTCAGCAACGGAAAGTGATAGATTAACCACTTCACCTCTTATTTCAGCGATCGCTTTTTCCTTTTCCACCTGGATCTGTTTTTCAGCTTCAACAGCAATTGATTTGGCTTTGTCTTTGGCATCGTTGAGGGTTTCTTCCTTCATCTTGGCCGCAGCGGCTTTGCCTTGTGAGAGTATTGCCTGGGCTTCAGAACGAGCCTTATTGATAATTGCCTCACCTTCTGCATTTAATCGCGCCAATGCAGCTTGTGCCTTTTCTGCATCTTCCAGAGAAGATTTGATAAAGTCTTCCCTTTCTTTTAGCATTTTCAACAGCGGCTTCCAGGCAAACTTTGCCAGAACCGTCAGCAGCAATAAAAAAGTTAAAATGGTCCAGACAAATAGTCCGGGGTCAAGCTGGACTAAAGGGTTATCCATGAAATTTCCTAAAGGTTATTATTTCATCAAGACGATCAACAGGGCAAACACTTCACCTAGAATTGCTACCCCTTCGAGCAGAAATAAGGGCAAGTTAACCGCACCTGTGATTTTATCGGCTGCTTCCGGCTGACGCGCAATACCTTCTGCTGCAGCTGCAGCCAGGCGGCCAATACCCAAACCAGCGCCAATTACAATGAGTCCAAGACCCAGTCCTACTCCAAACAAATGAAGATTTTCCATCTTACGTTTCTCCTTTTATTTTTGTTTAATGGAAGGCATTTCTAAACCTACTGCCCAAATTAATAAGAACAATATTTGCCTGCTTTTTTCTTCACACATTAGGTTCTTCAAAGCCTTTTAATGATGCACATTAATTGCCATGCCGATAAATACAGCAGACAAGAGTGTGAAAACATATGCTTGTACCAAAACGACAATTATTTCTAATCCTGAAATTGCTGTGGCCATTGGTATTGAAAAAAGGGCCACGCTCAACCCCGTCCCCGTACTATGAAACATTTCTGCAAAAATGGCCATGAAAGATAAAATGGCTAATATTGCAATGTGGCCCCCGGTCATATTTGCCGCCAAGCGCATGGTTAAGGCAAAGGGTTTTACGAACATGCCGATAATTTCAATGGGAATCAGGATGATATATACAGGCCAGGCCAGGCCGTGGGGTGCTAAATTTTTCCAATGGTTAATAAATCCATGAGCGCGGGTACCGGCAATCATGATTGCAAAAAATGTAATCACTGCCAAACCGGCTGTCACATTAAAATTTCCTGTGGCTGTCACACCGCCATGCAAAAGAGCATTAATAAAATTTTGGTTATCACTTGCGGGGATTTGAAATACAAAACGATTCAATGCACCCAGTAAATCGAAAACAGGTATTAAGCCGATACCATTGGCAAAAAGGATAAAAAAGAAAAATGTAAGAATCATGGGTGCCCATGTTTCGGTATACTTGGAACCGACATTGGGCTGGACGATTGAATCACGAATAAACTTTACTACCGATTCCAGGGCGTTCATCCAGCCGCTAGGTACAGGTTTCTCTTTTTGCAGGTATTTTCTGACAGGTATTATTACAGCACAGGCGACCAAAATAGATACAATCCATAACATGAGTACATGCTTGGTAACAGATAAATCAATGCCGAAAATGTGGGGGAAATGAATAAGGGGATGTTCTAATGAACTATTAGAAACATGGTGGATTATATTATCACCCACCCGGTCCATTACGCCGGAACCGTGAGCCTGTTCACCGCCTGATATCATTTTTTGTGTCTAAAAAAATTTTACGATTTAAAAAGTGACTTCAACACTAACGCCTCCAGCGCGTGGAACGCCAGAAAAGAGCTTGAAAAACTAAACACGAAAGGATACGGATTAAAAGAATAAAAGTAAATAATTACCAAAAAATAGGTCCCAAAAATGATCATTTTACCTATAAACCCAACCATAAGAACTTTTGTCATTAATTGAGGGGTTTTTTCCTTCGTCCGGAAGACGTAAAATAATTCAATTGCTGCCACAGCCCATGGCAAAAAAATACCCAAAAATATTTCTAAGCCAAATTCAGGGCGAATTCCGGCGCCCAATCCAAAAATCCCCAAAGCAATAGCGGTGAGATAAATAATGGATCTCATTTTTTAAAAACTATCTTGGCTAATTCAATAAATCCAATCACAATCCCCAGGCTCAGGCCGACGAGCACCCATAACGGGGATGTAGCAAAAAATTGATCTAAAAAATATCCCAATGTGCCTAAGAATAATACCGAGGCTAATAATGTATAAGTTGCGGCGGCAGCCGGTCCGGACTGTCGGACAAATCGTTGAAATTGGTGGAGGGATTTTCCTAGGAAATTGTCAGAATCATTCGTCATATTGATCGGAATGATCTTCGGCGGATGGTGGTTCCGGGTGGTAATCAGGATCGATTGTTGGTTCACTTCCGGCAAGTACACAATGCCCCTGAAATTGGGCCCCTTCCTCGATGACCAGCGTGCGGTAAATTAAATCACCTTTGAGGTGTGATTCTGCCCCCAGCACAGCACGATTCTCTACACGGACATTTCCGTCTACAGTGCCTCCGATATGGGAATCGTTGGCCTGGACATTGCCACGAACTTCACCGCCGCGGGCAATCCGCACCGGCCCTTCGGAAGTCACGTCCCCAAATACTTTCCCATAAACAGCCACGCCGCCCTCACAGGTAATATTGCCCTGAATGACGGCATCAGCGCCGATCATTGTATGTACATCTTTATATTCACTTTTGGCCATATCAATCCACACTCATATTGCTTTGTTTTAACTCCGGAAAATACGACAAAGGATCTACTGCTTCCCCATCTTTCCATATTTCAAAATGAAGGTGGGGCCCGGAGCTCATCCCGGAATTTCCTGATGTTGCAATAATATCACCCCCACTGACCTTTTGATGTGGATCCGCCAATAACAATTCGTTATGGCCGTAATAGGTAAAATACTCATTCCCATGATAGATCACCACCAAGTTTCCCAATTCCGGTGTCCACCCTGCGAAGACCACCTGCCCTCCTGCTGAAGCCGCCACCGGTTCACCGGCAGGAACAGCAATATCAACACCATAATGCTGTCGTATGGCTGATTCCTTGTTTTCCATCATTGCCTGGGTCAGGTATCCTTTCACCGGGATTAAGGATGGAATATTTTTTGCGTCCCCCGGAAGACCCGATTTTAAATCTTTCGTTTCAACCAGGTTTCCCTCTCCGGATTCACTAACCTTCAAATCGGTACCCAATGCTTTTTGAACCACCAATTCCATTTGTTTCATCCGTTCCAAATCACGGTATAGTTTCAATACTTTTGTCCGCTCACCTATGACTTCATCATAGCGGTTTTTCATCTGTTTTTGATCCAAGGCTTTGGGAGTCAAATAGATCAATGCGAAAACCATCCCTGAGAAAATGCTAATCACCGTGATAAGGATAACTAAAGTGCGCGTACGGGATATTGAAAAGCGTTTATTCTCTCCATCATGGTCGGGAATGATCAGAAAAGTGTAACGGCTGGGGTGCATCATTAGTTATTCGATTGAACGCAACAGGTCCAGGATGCGTTCCAGATCATCATCAGAAAAATAGTTCACAACAATGGAACCACCCTTTTTCCCCTTGTGATTCAGGCGGACTTTTGTTCCCAGTATGGATATCATTTCATTTTCTAACTGGCGGACAGTGGAATTTTTTTGTTTTGATTTTGATCTTTTCCCCATGGATTTTGACTCGGATTTTCCCTTAGCGATGGCTTCAGCACCACGGACAGACAAGTCATGATTCAAAATCATTTGCCAAAGTTTGAGCATCCCCGTTTGAGTTTTCATGGCCAAAATCGCTCTTCCGTGTCCTGCAGAAATTTTGCCATCCCGAAGGCTTTGCTTTATTTCATGTGGGAGTTGCAGTAACCGAAGTGCATTGGTGATTGTAGTGCGGTTCTTTCCCACCGCTTTGGCAATAGCCGACTGAGACAAACTGAATTCACCTTGCAAAACGGCGTATGCTTCTGCTTCTTCTAATGGATTCAGGTTTTCCCGCTGGATATTTTCAATGAGGGCCACTTCCATCATTTCCGCTTCGTCAGTAACCTCAATGATATAAGCGGGAATTGCTTTCCGTTTAACCAGTTTTGAAGCCCGCAGGCGTCGCTCACCGGCAATAAGGATATATCCATTTATTTCCGCCCTAACGGTAATAGGTGTTATCACCCCTTTTTCTTTGATAGAATCAGCCAGTTCATTCAGCGTTTTATCATCAAAATGTTTCCGCGGTTGGCGTGGGTTTTTTTTTATTTCTGAAACGGGAATTGTGGTAACACCGGCCGGTGAAATATCCTGCTTTTCCAATGGACGAATCAGGGCATCAAGCCCTTTCCCCAATCGTTTAGTTGCCATCGCTCAAAATCTCTGCTACCAATGACATATAATTTTGGGCGCCGGTCGAATTGGCATCATAAAGCAAAACTGGTTTGCCAAAACTGGGAGCCTCGCTCAAGCGTACATTTCGCTGGATAACCGTCTTGAATAGTTTATCTTCAAAATAACTGCGTACTTCATCGGCGACCTGTTTAGACAGGTTTAATCTTCTGTCATACATAGTTAAAAGTACACCTTCTATTTCCAGATTCGGATTCAAATTTTTCTGAACCAGACGGATAGTATTTAAAAGTTGTCCCAATCCTTCCAAGGCGTAGTATTCGCATTGGATAGGGATAATGACTGTATCAGAACAGGTCAATGCATTCAATGTGAGCAAACCCAAGGATGGTGGGCAATCAACTAGGATATAATCATATTTTTTAAGGATCGGCTTAAGTACTTTTCCCAGTTGATGCTCCCGGGCCATGATACTCACTAATTCAACCTCGGCACCCACTAAGTCACCAGTGGATGTAATGATATCCAAAAAGTCCAATTGTGTTTTTGTAATTACATCTTTTGTGGCAGCCCCTCTGATAAGGGCATCATAAATGGTCATCTTGGGCTCGATTAATAATTCTTCAATCCCGGTGGTTGCATTGGATTGAGGATCCAGGTCTATCAAAAGTGTTTTCACTTCAGATACAGCCAAACTCACGGACAGGTTGACAGAAGTGGTGGTTTTTCCCACACCCCCTTTTTGGTTGGTTAATGAAATGATATGTGCCATAATAATGCTGTTAAGTCCTAAAAAACAGTCGGGGAATTTAGTTGCGATAAATTTCGGGAAACAAGTTGATGAATCATTTTATTCAAAATTCAATAAATTCTGACCCCAGGATTATTCGGAATGAACCAAACAGACAATAAACCATCTAAAAAATCAACAGAGATATTTTTTCACTCGTTAGTAAAACAACCACATATCATAAAAAAGACCATTTTTGAAAGAGGCTTTTAAAGCATCAATTTATTCGCATGATAGGAAGATAAATCTTGGTGAATATCTACGA
>JAYEFG010000048.1:0-2906 GCA_034658595.1 Fidelibacterota bacterium
CCTGCGCCTTTTGGAAAATTGTATCAATAACACATCTCCCAATCGGGGTGTGTTTTATGAATGATTCGCATGATTGAATCATAGCCTTCTTCCGTAAAATATTCTTTTGGACAGATAAATTCATTATTCTGTTTTAACGAAAAATGAACGTGGCCGCTTCCTTCGGAAAGAACCAATGCCCCAATCACATCGTTCTTCGTTACATTATCACCTGCTTTAACGGTTATTTGTTTAAGTTGCTCCTGTCCCACCGTTTCCTCTTTGGTAAATGGTTCAAAAGAGTAAACCAGCATAAATTCTTTGTCGCAGGCTATGATTATGTTCACCTGCCATTTTTCGCCGTTCTGCCACAATTCAACATTGGTCACTTCTCCGCCGCATGAAGTCCTGAACTGTTTTAGAGATTCCTCCGGGAAAAAATCTATTCCAACGTGCTTGAACCCCCAAGGTGCATTTTCATGGAGGCTAAATGCTTCATTGATTCTTTCAATATCGGACTCATTCACATAGGGCGTGGACAGGTTCAACCCTGAACCAAATTTCTCCTTTTCGTCGTCTGGTTCATCGCAGGAAATGATGAATAATAAAAAGATACAGAAAACAGCGTGGATATTATTTCTCGTTTTAAATGCCCTCTTTTAATTCAATCCCGCCTCTGGCTAAAATGTTTTTCATTTACTCTCCCTTTCGGGGTAGACGTTCATCCAGCATTGCGGTGTGGTACACAAAAGATGCCATAATCACCGCATTCTTTTGTATATCCTCAATGGGAATTGTATCATAATAATCGAGATTCGTATGGCCGCCAGTGCCGCCAATTTTATCCTGTAAAAATTGAAAGGCGGGGAGGCCCACTCGATCGAAAGCAACATGATCTGTACTGCCCAAACTTTGGGGCGAAATGGTGGTCATGCCCAAATCGTGAAATGGTTTGATCCACGACGTGAATGCGTCCCGCACATTTTCATTCCCCTGCAAATTCATGCCTCTAAACTGGCCCGGACCATAATCCTGGTTATAGTACGCCGAGAATTTTTCGTAATCCGGTTTTACCCCAATCTCCGGGTCATTGGGATTTCCAAAATGCTTATATACATATTCCCGAGAACCATGAATCCCCTGTTCTTCTCCAGACCACAAGGCAATCCGGATTGTGCGCCTGGGTGTCACCCCCACCGATTTCAGGATGCGCATGGCCTCCAGCATTACCGCTGTACCGGATGTATTATCCGATGCGTTTGGACTGGCGTGCCAGGTATCAAAATGAGCCCCCAGCATCACCACTTCATCTTTTAAATCGGAACCAGATATTTCACCAATCACATTCCGGGCCCACTGTCTTTCTCTTCCAATCTTGGTTTTGATTTCCACCGCAATACGCACAGGAATATCCCGTTCAAGAATGCGGTACATGCGGTTGTAATGCTCCGGCGTTACGGTCACAATGGGTAAATGGTTTATGGTTCCCTGCCGATCCCATTTATCTTTTTTAGCACCGGGGCGCGCATATCCCGGAACCATGGCCACACGGTTTCCTCTTGTTTCTAAGATGACCGAAACACCTTCTTTTTTATAGAATGCATTTCGTTCAATTGTACTGACCCGTTCCGGATCGGGCGGTGGCCGTTTACGTCTTTTTCTTTTGGGCGAATCGTTGGCTAATACAGTCAATTCTTCATCAGTAAATCGGGGTGTGCCATTTCGGATTCGTTCTTGATCAATTACCGGCATGGTTACAGACAATACCGCTTTCCCCCTTAGTTTACCTTTATACTTTTCTAAATCACTTTTGGTTTTAATGTCCGCAATTACCACATTCAATTTCTGCCGGCCGTTGATCCCCGGTGTATGGGCGATCGGATACCCGACCATTATTTGGTAATCCGGCTCCAGCATGTGGATAGAGAAAAATTCATTATCCCAACTGACACCATAATCCATAAAGGGTTCAATTTCGATATTGGTGAGTCCAATCCGTTTCATTTCGCCCGTCACCCACTTCTGGGCACGGCGCATATCTTTTGAATTGGTAAGGCGGGCGCCCAAAACGTCAGTCATATAAGATAAGGTATTGGCAATCTGAGACCGTTTAAATCCTTCTTCCCGAATTTTGGCCACCATATCATGGTCAACAGGGTATTTATCCTGCGCAATCAGAATCGTCGCGAATAAAATGAGACTTATCTTTTTCATTCTATTCCTCAATCATTTCCTGTCGGATCAATTCCACGGGGATATTCCCCGCTTTGTTGAATGTATCCAAAAAATATCGTAGCGCGAAGGATTTTCCTTCTGACTCCAGTTTTTCAGCATATTCAGCCATAAGGTTTTCAATGAGGTATTTTCCTGTTATATAACAAGTGCCGTACCCTGGTTGGCGGAGGTAAAGGTGCTGTTCGAATTGAAGTAAATGAGGCTCTCGCTCCATCCATCCTCGGGGGGTCCATTTCACGTGGACCTGCCCTGCTTCGGCCATGGTCATCATATTGGCATGGGCATAGAGGGAACCCAATCCGCGGGCGGCGCGCTGGGCCAGCATGATCCAGACAATTTCTCTTGACCTTGGACTGTTTTCATAGAGCCCTGCGTGCATGAACATTTCTTCCACTGCTGTGGCAATGCCCTCATTCTTGGAATCGTACATATTGTACAAGGGTGGCCCACGCCGGATGGGATTCTCATGGGGGTTGTCCCGCACCTCTGCCAGATCAAACCAATGATAAAAATGGGAATAGAGAGGCAATGGATCCATATGGAGACCAATGGAGAAAAAGTTCCGTTTATCCTTCGGCACGTATTTCCCCATATGTTCCCGCAGTGCCGGCTCCATGTTGTCTTTGATCACCATGATTTCATTGTCCTTCAAGAACCGCATCATGCGCTGAACACCTTTTTCCGTGAGTTCC
>JAYEFG010000049.1:0-10345 GCA_034658595.1 Fidelibacterota bacterium
AAAAACTCATCGCCCATGTGACTATGATTCCCGATACTAAATGGAAGCTGAAAAATCGCCAGCGTGTCCATCTTCATATTGGTACGGCGGTAGTGATTGCTAAAACTGTCATACCAAAACCACTGGAAGCGGGGCAATCGAGGAATGTACTCTTTCTTCTGGAAAAACCGGCAGTGGCCCTCATGCATGAACGCTTTATCATCCGCAGTTTTTCTCCCATGGAAACTATTGGGGGATGTTTGGTCCTGGACTCAAATCCCATTCCCATACGAAAAGCACTACGGGAATGGACATCAACGCTTTTCTTAAACCCATCAGAGCGGTTTCATCAATTTGTCTCTCAATCCTGGAAATCACCGAAGTCATTGGGGAATTGGTCCCGACATTTTCATACCAATGAAACACAAGTGAAGGATTGGATAAAAGAGACAGGAATCCGAAATGAAAAAGGACTTTTGTTCACAGTGGAATCATTGGAAAAATCTATTGAATTAATTAAAAAAATATTGATCAGGTTTCATGAGGAAAATCCCTATAAAAAGTCCTTATCCAAAGATCGATTGAAAGAGGAGACCCAATTCAGCGGAAACTGGCTCATATTTATGTTGGCATCCATGGAAAATGATTTGATCTACGTGCAAGGAGGCTACGCTTTGAAAAGACATTCTGTAGTCCTTTCCGACGCGGATGAATCCCTGGCAACCCAGTTGGAAAAAGCGGTAAGAAATGCCGATTATGGATTGCCCAAAGCAGCGGACTTATCCCCCGGGAATCCGAAAAAAGCATTGGAGATACTCCACATTTTGAAGGACAATGAAAAAGTGTTGGAAGCGGCACGAGGGATGTGGATTCACGTGGAGGTATTGGATAAATTGAAGGATGTATTATGTGGATATTTTTCATCCAACCTGGAAATGAAAGTGGCGAATTTTAAAGAAATGACCGGTACCAGCCGTAAAACGGCAATCCCACTTTTGGAATATTGTGACAAGCATGCCTTAACCATGCGACATGGTGATGTTCGATTGAAAGGAGACCGTCTTGCCTAAAGATGCGGGTACGCCACTTATGCGCCAATATATGGAGGTGAAAACCCGGTATAGCGATGCCATCGTCCTGTTTCGCATGGGAGACTTTTATGAAACTTTCAATGAAGACGCGAAACTGACTGCCAAGATATTAGGAATTGTTCTCACGAAACGATCCAGCGGCGCTGCCGCCGATGTGCCTTTAGCCGGATTTCCCTATCATGCCTTGGATAATTATTTACACAAGTTGGTGAACGCAGGCCATCGGGTAGCCATCTGCGAACAGGTGGAGGATCCGAAACTGGCCAAAGGGATCGTGAAGCGGGAAGTGATTGAAGTGGTGACGCCGGGGACCATCACTGCCGAGCAGGCTTTGGATCAAAAAGCGAACCACTATTTGGCATCCCTTTATTTCGGAAAATCCAATGTAGGCTATAGCGTGTTGGATCAATCAACAGGAGAATTTTTTATTGGTGAATGTGCCCCGGATCGGCTGACCGAATCATTAAGGAAATTTACGGCAAGGGAAATTCTCGTGGGTGAATCGGTTGTGTATTCCACCACTGATTGGTATAGGGAATTGAAACCCTTTATCACCAAAGTGGAAGACTGGATATTCAATTATGATCAGGGTTATCGTGCGTTGGTTGAACATTTTAAGGTGAAATCATTGAAAGGGTTTGGGTGCGATGGGTTGAGTGACGGCATCACCGCTGCCGGTACGATCTTCCATCACATGACCGAATCCCTGGGTGGTGCCGTGGATCATATTTCTGCCATCCATCCTGTGTTGGATGAGGATGTGATGGGTCTGGATGGGTTTACCGTCCGAAACCTTGAGATATTTAAAAGTCTCGCTACGCAAGGCACTCACGGTACTCTGATTGAAGTTTTAGATAATACGGTAACGGCCGGGGGCGGACGATTACTGAAACAATGGTTAAATCGTCCTCTAACAGATAAAAAACGCCTCAATCAAAGATTGGATATTGTGGGTGCATTCAATGAAAACAGCCTTGCTTTAGAGGATGTTCGAGATAATCTAAAACAGATATCCGATATTGAACGAATCGTGGGGCGGGTGAATAATGGAAAAGTGACACCCAAGGAAATCAACGGACTTCGGTTAAGTTTGGAACAAATACCAGAAGTGAGATCCGTTTTAAAGCAGTCGGGGAATAAACATTTGAAATCATTCATGAAGCGGTTTGCGGACATAGACAAGATCAATGATCAAATTACAAAAAAACTTCACCCGGAAGCACCTTCACAGATCAAACAGGGGAATGTGATTCTCGGTGGTGTGAATGATGAACTGGATGAATTGCGAGAACTGAGCACCAGTGGCAAAAAATGGATTGCCCAACTTCAATCGAGTGAGCGCGAGAGGACGGGAATTCCGTCGCTAAAAATTGGGTATAACCGGGTATTCGGTTATTATATAGAGATAACCAAAGCACATGGCGAAAAAGTGCCGGAAGAATATATCCGCAAGCAAACACTGGTGAATTCTGAGCGCTATATCACGCCGGACTTAAAAGAGTATGAAGAAAAGATTTTATCGGCGGAAGAAAAGATTGAATCAATAGAATTGAATATATTTAACGAACTTTGCCGTGATATTTTAATGCAAGCGGCCATTTTACAGGAGAATGCTTCAGTCCTGAGCCGATTGGATGTATTGACAAATTTTGCTTCTGCGGCCAAAGCCAGTAAATATATCCGTCCGAAATTGAATGATAAAGGAGCGCTTAAGATTAAAGGGGGACGACATCCGGTGGTGGAGCAGTTGCTTCCGGCAACGGAACGATTTATTCCTAACGATTTATTTATTGATACAGGCAAAAGTCAAATTCATCTCATTACAGGTCCAAATATGGCGGGGAAATCCACTTTTTTACGCCAAGTGGGACTCATGGTTCTCATGGCACAGGTTGGGTCTTTTGTCCCGGCGGAAAAAGCGGAGATCGGAATGGTGGATAAACTTTTCACCCGCGTGGGCGCCAGTGATAACCTGGCCGGGGGTGAGAGCACATTTTTGGTGGAAATGAATGAAGCGGCCAATATCCTGAACAACGCCACGGATAAAAGTCTCATTCTCTTAGATGAGATTGGTCGAGGCACCGCCACCTATGATGGCTTATCGTTGGCTTGGGCCATCACAGAACATTTACATAACAATGAGGATGTTGCCGCCCGAACTCTATTTGCCACTCACTATCATGAATTAACTGACCTTGAGAATACCCTTGATCGTCTGGAAAATCATCATATTGCCGTAAAAGAATTTGGTGATAAGATTATTTTTCTCCGTCAAATTATGCCCGGTACCGGGGATAAAAGTTATGGCATTCATGTGGCGCAAATGGCAGGATTGCCCAAACAAGTGATTTCGAGAGCGACGGAAATTTTGAATTACCATTTGGAAAATCATCCCACCGATGAAAAAATGGATGTCCCCGCGGCGGATAATCAATTATCCATGTTTGCACAGGCGGAGTCCGAGCTGAAACAAGATTTATCCAAATTAGATGTTCTGAATATCTCACCACTTGAAGCGATCCAAAAATTGGATGAGTTAAAGAAAAAGCATGGGCTATAAAATTGATCACCCACAGAATCCCCCTCGCCTGCCCGCCTTTGGAGGGTATAAGGGAAGAATTAAAAGGGGGGAGGAAAAAAATAATTGTCATATTGAGTCAAAGCCGCCCGCCTGCCGAGCGGGCAGGAAGTATCTCAAGCGTGTGGGGATTTTAAACCAAACAGTTGAGATTCTTCACCCTTGCCAAAAACAAGGACTCAGAATGACAGTTTTGTTTGTATTGCTTAGTACAATCGGCGTTTCTCAATCCTACTGGGTCAAATACGGGTGGCAAGCTTTCAACAGTGCCGGGGATGCGCGTATCCTCTCCCTGGGTGGTGCGGCTGTTACAGATTTTGGTACATCTGTTTCGCCATTATTCAATCCTGCTGCCAGTGGTAAGGTGGGCATTCATAATCTAAATTATACTCACCAAAGTCGTCTCGCCGGCATGATCAACAGTGATCTCATGGGGTTCCCAATTAAGAATTTTTCACGTCCCCTGAATCTGATAATTATCCATGAAGGAATTGACCAAATTCCCGATACGCGAAATATACTGTTAGACTTTGGTTTGGATGGTGTTCCGGGGACAGGAGACAGGGGAGAGGGAAATGGAATTCTCGATGAGGGGGAACGGCTGGATGAAGATAAACTCAAATATTTTTCACAACGTCAATTGGGCTTCCATCTGAGTACATCATGGAAAAAGAATGATCTTGAGTTCGGTGTGGCCCTAAAAGGACTTCAACATAGTTTGGGGGAATATTCTGGAACAGGCATCGGTCTTGATTTTGGCATACTGGGGACCCCTTGGGAAAATGGTCGTCTTGGATTAACGATTCGGGATGTAACCACCAGTTGGCAGGTGTGGGATAATGGTACTGTGGAGCGGTTTAAGCCCACGGTGATTACTGGGTTATCCCATACATATCGGTTTGCCAATTCGCCCCTATCCATAACAGGGATGGGAAACGTCGTGTGGGATGCTGCCGGAAACGCATTGGATGATGATTTTAACCTAGGCAAGCACGGCGGACGTTTTCTCCTGGGATTGCACGTAGTGTATGATTACAAAATTGCAGTTAGACTTGGGCGAAATGGAATTGGTTCAACCACCGCCGGAATCGGTCTCAGTTGGGAAAACCTGTCCCTGGATTATGCCTTTTTGAATGAACCATCGGGATCAGGGTTGGGGGTGACCCATATGGTTTCTTTGGCGGTGAATTCAGATTGGGTTCGGAATTATATCGAAAAACTATATTAGAGACGTTGCATGCAACGTCTCTACATTTTATTGCATCGAATTAACAGTGATTTTGAAATGGCATCTTCACGAAGGTGACGAATGGCTAAATAATCGGGATCATTGGCAAAAGTTTTGAACACATTCCAACTGGGCCATTCAACAAAATAGATCAAGTCCGCATCGAATTCGCCGATAATGTCCTGCTGGGGGAGATATAAATCTGTAACGGGCCGCCCACCATATTTAGTCACTAATGGCAAGGCTGCTTTCATATATTGATTATAGGATTTATATCCCCCATCCGGTTTAAACCAGAGGGCGTTTAGCATAAACAAAGGTTGTTGTTCTGTCATTTGAGTTGTTCCATTTATTTGGATAGAGACGTCCCGACTTGTCGGGACAATGCGTCTCTACAAGTTACATCCCGAATTTTCGCATGATACAATCCGGTGTGTGCTTCATCAACGGTACCATAAAGAATCGCATTTGCCAGGGAAAGATAAATACCTTTTTCCGCCGTTCTACCGCCCGTTTGATCTTATCAGCAGCCACATGTGTCTCCAATAAAAAGGGCATAGAATATTGATTCTTATCTGTCATTTCGCTTTTGATGAATCCGGGGCAAATAGCCGTAACGGAAATGCCATGTTTGTAAAGGGCGGAACCCCATCCTTGGCACATATTCCGCAGGGCTGCTTTAGAGCCGCTATAGGCCGAATGATGACCCAATCCACGGAAGCTGGCCACGGAACTGACCACAGCAATCTTTCCGGCTTTTTGTTCTTTAAGTAGGGGAATAAAGGGCATAACTGTATTGGTAACGCCTAATATATTAATGCTCAATATATGGTTCATGGTTTCAGCACTGCCGGAACTTAATGCATCGGGGTTGCCCACACCGGCGTTGGCGTAGATGGTATCGACTTTCCCCGGGAGAGCGATAAAGTCTTGGATGGCAGTTTTGCAGGCATTACCATCCAAAACATCCAATGGATATGCTTTCGCATTTCCACCCATTTCTTCGCATTTTGAAGCCACTGTTTCGAGATGGTCTTTTCGACGGGCAGCAAGTCCGAGAAAATATTTCTGTTTGGCATAAGCATAGGCCAGGTATTCCCCGATTCCACTGCTGGCGCCGGTGATAAATACTTTTTTATTCATGGCCTAATATACAAACTGCTATATTCATTTTGAACCTCGAAGAAGTAGAAAACAAAAATGGATTATTCTGGTCCTACGCAATGGTCTAAATGATAGTTTATTATGGAACTCATTCATTGTTATCCGTTAAAGAAAAAGTGTAAATTCTCTGACTTTTTTTGGACTGAAAATAAATGATTCAAAGCATGACAGGATTTGGCCGTGGGGCGGCCGGTAAAGGAGCCAATAAGGTCAATGCCAATATTAAGGCAGTGAACGGCCGATTCCTTGATATAAAGATTCGGGGATTGGATATTGATCCTGTTAACGAGAAAAAAATCCGTGACATCATTTCGGAAAAACTCATTCGGGGAACAATTCATGTGAATTTGGAATTGGGAGGTGGGGGAAAAACACAAACGCTTTCTTTTAATAAGGAACGATTTGAGGCTATTGAAGCCATTCTCCTGGAAATTCAAAAGGAATACGGACGTCATTTGGATATGGGTGAAATTGTGAACGCCAATGACCTGTTCATCCATGTGGATGCTGACTCAATGGAATCAAAACAATTGATTAAGGCGGTGAATAAAGCCTGTGGTGAAGTTTCCCAAATGAGAAAATCCGAGGGAGAAAAACTAAAATTTGATTTTGAAGAACGTTTGGCTAAATTAAAGAAAGAGTTGGGTAAAATCGAGTTAACGCTTCCGGAGGAATTTCAAAGACGGGAAGAAAAATACCGCCACCGAATTGCTGAATTAGTAAATGAATTTCAGGTAGATGAATCCCGCATAGCCCAGGAAATTGCCATGATTGCCGAAAAGGCGGATGTTACTGAAGAAGTGGTTCGCTTAAAAAGTCATTTTCAGCAATTTCAGTCTTTACTTGAAGCGAATGAACCAACAGGGCGCCGGTTAAATTTTCTACTCCAGGAAATGGGTCGTGAGATTAATACAATCGGCTCTAAAAGTTCATCTGAAAACATTGTGAATCATGTGATCACCATGAAAGATGAAGCAGAAAAAATGCGGGAACAGGTCCAAAATATTTTATGAAAAACTTAATCATCATATCCGCACCTTCTGGATCAGGAAAGACAACACTTTGTCGTGTTATTCAGAAGCGGGATGAATCTATCCGTTTTTCAGTTTCCTGCACCACCCGTGAAAGACGCGAGGGGGAGATGGATGGAGTTGATTATGCCTTTTTAACCCATGCAGATTTCGAAAAAGGTATCGCTAAGGGTGCCTTTGCAGAATTTGAGAAAATTCATGGGAATTATTACTATGGTACTTTGAAGTCCACTTTGGATGAAACCATCCAGCGGCAGGAATTGCTCCTGTTGGAATTGGATGTAAAAGGGGCCATGTCAATTAAAAATTTATTTCCGGATAAAACCATATCCATTTTTGTTGAACCGCCCAGTTTGAACGATCTGCGGAAAAGGCTGTTAAACCGGGGCACGGATTCAGAAGAGAGAATTGCTAAACGGCTGGAACGGCTCGGGGCTGAATTGGAATACAAGTCCAATTTTAATTACCACGTGATCAATGATGACGTGGAACGGGCTGTTGATGAAATTATGAATATTATACAACATGAAAACGAGGGAGTAACTTATGGCGCTTGAACCACTATCTATCCGTATGATGGAAGAACAAACCAACGATGTCTTTGAAGCAGTTGTTGTAATGTCTAAACGGGCAAAGCAGGTGCTCACCAACCGAATTGTGGAAGAAATGATTATTTCCACAGAAGAAGTTGAAATGGGCGTGTATGATCAGGTAATGGATAGAAATCCTGAAGATTATGAAGAGATAGATAAAGCCACTACGGTTGCCGTCAAGGAATTTATGGACGGTGACCTAAAATGGAAACAAACTGAGGAAATTAAATAAACCGGTCCGGGCGACCAATTAACAGCCCATGGGATCAGTTTCTTCTGATGGAATAAAACGATATTTAAAGCAAACCAAGGAGCTTTACGGGGACGAATTATTTCTGGAATTGGATCTGGTTCCGTCGGTGGACGAAGCAAAAGAAGGGGTCCCGCAACCATCCCCTTTACCCGCTTTTCCATCGGATTTAGAAACATTCAACCAACAGATTAACGAGTGTCAGAATTGCGCCTTAGGAAAAAGCCGTACCAATTTTGTATTCGGTGTGGGTGATCCAAATGCTTCTTTGGTAATGGTAGGCGAAGCACCCGGCGAACAGGAGGATCTTAAAGGCGAACCATTTGTGGGCAGAGCCGGTCAGCTTTTGGATAAAATCCTGGCAGCGATTGGCCGTACCCGGCAAAAAGACGTGTATATTTGTAATGTGTTAAAATGTCGACCGCCCAATAACCGGAATCCGCTGGGAGGGGAGGTTGAGGAGTGCGAACCCTATTTAATCCATCAAATTAATTTGATTCAGCCAAAACTCATTGTAGCTTTGGGTCGTGTGGCCGGAAAGACGCTTCTCAATGTGGATAAACCGTTGAAAAGTATGCGTGGAACTCTGCACGATTACCATGGGACACCAATGATTGTGACATACCATCCGGCAGCTTTGTTGAGAAACCCAAACTGGAAACCGGAAACATGGAAGGATTTCAAGTGGATCCGATCCATCATTGATGCATAAACAAAATGGCTAAGAATAATGATTTACAACTGATGGCCCAACCCCAAGCGCTTGAAGCGGAGCAGGCGGTATTGGGTTCCATGCTCACCTCAAAAGAAGCGGTGAGCAAGGCCATGCAATGGGTCTCAGCCACCCAATTTTATAAAGATGCGCACGTGCGAATTTTTTCATGTATGACAGACCTTTTTGAAAAAGGGGAGCCCATTGATGCCATCTCTGTCGTGGATCGCCTTAAAAAGAAAAAAGAATTAGAGGGCGTCGGGGGCGCTTATTATGTTACTGGTTTGGCCGAATCGGTACCCACCACAGCCAACGTAGAACACTACGCTAAGATCGTACTGGAAAAACATACATTACGAAAATTAATTCAAGTATCACATGAGGTATCCAAAGAAGCTTTTGAAGACGCTCAGGATGTGGATGATATTTTAGATTCTGCTGAATCAGCGATTTTCAATATATCCGAAAAAAGGTTGCGGGGCGGTTTCATACATATTGATCCTATTCTTCAACATACTTTTGAGGAATTAGATAAGATTGCCTCCAAGCCGGGCAGTGTTACGGGCGTGGCATCGGGATTGATTGATTTAGACGACATGACCTCTGGGTTCCATCCCGGTGAGCTGATTATCGTTGCGGGGCGGCCCGGGATGGGAAAAACAGCCCTGGCCCTGTCCATGGGACGAAATGCTGCTGTTATGGATAAAACGGGTGTGGGTGTGTTTAGTCTTGAAATGGCCAACCATCAATTGGCCATGCGTCTGCTCTGCGCAGAAGGACGGGTGGACAGTCATCTGGTGCGTACAGGAAAACTGCCCAAAACCCAATGGAAAAATTTAAGTATGGCTGTGGGAAATTTGGCTGAAGCGCCTATTTATCTCGATGATACGCCTGGCATGTCTGTATTGGAAGTTCGCGCCAAATCACGCCGCCTGAAAGCAGAACATGATATCGGTTTAATCATTGTGGACTATCTGCAGCTTATGACAGGTCCCAAGGGGGCTGAAAGCCGTCAGCAGGAAATTTCCCAGATTTCGCGATCGTTAAAAGCACTGGCGAAAGAAATTGAAGTTCCGGTAATAGGTTTATCTCAGTTATCTCGTGCCGTTGAGAGCCGCAGTGACCGTCGTCCCCAGTTATCAGATCTTCGTGAATCCGGTGCAATTGAGCAGGATGCGGATGTGGTCATATTTCTTTATAGACCATGGGTATACAGCCAGGAGGAAGATGACAGAGGGAAGGCAGAAATCCTGGTAGCCAAGCAAAGAAACGGTCCAACAGGGAGAATTGAAGCAACTTTTATTGATCGTTTTGCCCGCTTTGAGAATATGTCTGCCTTTGCTGAAATGGAAGCTGAGGCACCTTTTTGATGGAGAATCCCCTTTCTAAATTCGCCCCCTTTCTTGTTGGGGAATTCCCAAAACCGTTTCAAGAGCTGTTTAAAAAAGTAACACCTTCGGAATTATTAACCGAGGATGACCTCAAAAAAGAATTATGGCAGGCCTATGAATTTGGCGCCCGTCATCATGAGGGACAGAAAAGACTATCCGGTGGATCTTATTTCGAGAATCATTGCGTGGAAGTAGCCAAAATCCTGGCCGAATGGAATATGGATCATATAACTATTATCGGTGGATTGCTTCACGATACAATAGAGGACACAGAAGCATCCTTTGAAGAAATCGAAGATCATTTCGGAAATGACGTCGCCAATTTAGT
>JAYEFG010000050.1:0-10309 GCA_034658595.1 Fidelibacterota bacterium
TATTTGATTCATCATATTTGCGGTCGAGTTTTTCAGGTGTATTTGGCAAAGTACGAATGACTAATCCGGGTACAGGTTGGGATACAAAATCCTTGATCAGCCTGCGCGTTATCACTTTTTCATCCGGCGCTACAGGGCAATGATACGATTCAGCTGTATCAACCCAATCAATTGGATTAACAGAAATTAATTCTGTTAATATATACCCTGGTGTTAATACATCATTAATGAAAATATTTTCATTTTGAATATGGCCGGCGCATTCTGTATGGGTGCCGGTGCAATGAATATTCTGGTTAATGACCATAACTTCGCAGCCTTTATTGCCATTTACACAACCGACAAAGTCATCAGATTCATAGGGGGAAGCTGCCCCCTTTGGAACATTAAAAAAATTGGGTTGCTCGCCATCGTAATCATAGGGAATAGCCAGGCAGGTTGCTGATTCTAATTCAACGTGGTAGGTCCTATTGTTTTGGGTAAGTGTTAATTGCATCGAAAGAAAGTATATCTTTTCGACAGAAGATAGGACAAAAGTTGTGAATTACAATGAAAAATCAGTTTAAGGATTTTTCTGCTGCTTCAACAGTGTTTTCAACCAGCATTGCAATCGTCATTGGGCCCACACCGCCGGGAACAGGCGTAAGCGCAGATGCTTTTCCCAATAAGGAAATCTCATCCCCATCACCAACTAACTTAAATCCTTTTTCAGTATAGTCATCCAAGCGGTTGATACCCACATCAATTATAACCGCCCCATTTTTTATATCACTACCTTTCAGAAATTCCGGAGAGCCAAGGGCAAGGATGACAACATCAGCCTGTTGCGTGAAATTTCTGATGTTATCCGTTCCCGAATGACAGATGGTTGTGGTTGCGTTTGAAAATTCCTGCTTTAAACTGGTTAAAATAGAAATTGGGCGGCCAACAATATTACTCCGCCCTACCACCACTACATGTTTCCCCGATAGATCGATTTGATAATATTTAAGGATTCGCATTATGCCTTTGGGTGTACATGGGATAAAAGTCGGCTTCCCTCCCGTGAGACATCCCAGATTATAAGGATTAAAGCCATCGATATCTTTTTTCGGATTAACAGCATTTAATACAGCATCGCTGTTGATATGTTTAGGCAATGGTAATTGAATCAAAATACCATGATACTGCTCATCATTATTTAATTCATAAATTTTAGATAACAATTCATTCTGGGAAATATCGGCAGGATATTTTATTGTTTTGGAATGAAGCCCAAGATCGGAAAACTTACGTGTTTTATTGCGAACATAAACGTGGGAGGCCAGATCTTCACCAACGAGAATTACGGCAAGCCCGGGTGTAATTGATTGTGATTTGAGCGCTTTTATTCTTTTTTTAAGCGCTTCGTATACAGCAGCGCTGACCTCTTTTCCGGATAAAATTTTAGTATCCATGGTCAGCCGATATTAAATTTATTGCTGAATAGCTTCGTCAACAATTTCAATCAAAGAGGAAATTTTTGATTCAACTTCATCTTTAACTGTTTCTCTTTCCTGCTTAGCTGAGAAAAAATCATCTGAAATATTCATCGCCGCGAGAATGGCAACCTTGGCCGGCACCTGGGGTGTGGATAATTGGTCCTGGACTTCACGCATTTTCATATCAACATATTCGGCGATATTCTTGATATATGTGGCATCTGCCGGGGCCTTGATCGTGTATTCCTGACCATAAATGGTCACCTTTACATAATTTTCACTTCCGTCCATTATTTCACTCATTTTGATTTACCTTAATTTAGCACCGTATTTTTTAGAAACCACTCGTATAATTTCATCTATCACAGGATTTACGTCTTTATCTTCAAGTGTTTTAGTAGCGCTCTGAAAAACAAGATTGAAAGCCACAGCCTTTTTATTTTTTCCAATGGACTCATTACGGAATATATTGATAGGCTCCGCTTTTTTAAGGACATTTTTGCCATTCTTCTGGATCGTTGAACTGACCTTTCCAACCTGCACATCTTCATCCAAAACAAAATTTAGATCTCGTTGAACTACGGGATAAGTGACTATGGATTGAAATTTAATTTTTCCTTCAGTGAGACTTAAAATCTGATTCATATCAAATTGAAAACCAAACGCAGGTCCTACATCTAAATTCATTCCGGAAGATAATTTCGGTGAAACATCTCCAATTTGTCCGATGATTTTTCCTCCTGAAATGACGGAGTAGGAATTTTTAAAATCCGAAACATTGTCATCTTCAACTGAGAAAGAAACATCAGGAATTTTGAGTCTCGAAAGTAAAGTGGAAATAAGGCCTTTTAATACCAAGAATGATGTCGGGCGTGCACTTTTATGATAGACAGAGGGTTGGGTATGGCTGCCGTGGATTAAACCGTATAAATGGAATTTTTCTACAATACCTTCAAATCCAGGTTTTTCCTGTTCAAAAACATTACCCCACTCAAACAGCATTAAATCTGCTGCTCCATTTTTAACATTGTAATCGGCGGTTTCCAACAATCCTTGTATAAGGCTGGTTCTTAAATGGCTCATAGTGTCCGATAATGGATTCATCACTTTAACCGGTTTTATATCCAGCAGGGACACGATCTTGGCGGATTGGAGAGAATTATTAAAAACCTGCGTAAATCCCAATCCGGTTAAAATTGATATTATTCTGGATAAGCCATGATGGGGGTCCGGCTCGTGGGTTTCCATAATACCGTTGTAATGATATTTTGAGGGAACATTGTCATAACCGAATATCCGAACAACTTCTTCAATGAGATCCACTTCCCGTTCAATATCAGGCCGCCATGATGGTGGTGTGCAGCTCCACTTTTTGGATTCCCCTTTTACCCTGCACCCTAATCCACTTAATGATTCTACAACAAATGTATTATCAATTTCACAACCGGATAGTAAATTCAATTTTTTTCGGGTAAGGGTGATTACCGGCTGTTCTATTTTTTTCGGATATGGGTCTACGACACCCGGGATCCACTCACCCCCTGCTATTTCTTTCACTAAATCAACAACACGCCAGAATGCATTTTCCGCGCCATTTGGATCCGCACCCCGTTCAAAGCGTTTGGATGCGTCAGTACTAATGCCCAATGATTTAGCACCTTTTCTGACGGTAGGTGGATCAAAATAAGCACTCTCAATCAATACAATTACCGTCTCTTCACTCACAGCACTTTCAAGTCCGCCCATAACACCGGCGATGGCGATGGGATCCTTTCCGTTGGTGATCAATAATTCATTCGGGGATACTTCCCGTACTACTTCATCCAGGGTGGTAATCTTTTCCCCCTTTTTTCCACGGCGGATCAAAATCTTTTTCGACCCCAGTTTATCATAATCAAAAATGTGGGTTGGGTGGCCCATCTCCATCATGACATAATTGGATATATCAACCAAGTTATTGATACTTTTCTGCCCGACAGATTCCAGGCGATTTTGCAGCCATTTCGGAGAAGGGCACACCTTTACATTTTTAACTACACCGGCTACATATCGCGGACAATCATGGGGATTTTCAAATGTCAATGATATCCATTCTTCTACTTCATTGGTTTTGAATTTTCTGGCTTTATATATTGGTGACTTCAATTGGGATTTGGTTTGGACCGCCAAGTCACGCGCAACACCTAAATGGGAAAAACAATCCGGACGGTTTGGGGTAATATCCAGTTCTATGGATGGTGCGTGCTCATTTATATAATTAACAAAGGATGAGCCTACTTTTGCAGTACTATTCAAAACCATAATACCATCATGTTCGTCCGAAATGCCCATTTCACTTTCAGAGCAGATCATTCCATGGCTGACTTCACCGCGGATTTTGGCTTTACCAATTTTGAAGTCTCCCGGAAGAACAGCACCAACCGGTGCAAAAGCTATCTTTTGACCGGTATCCACATTCGATGCGCCGCATACTACAGGTAATGTATTCTTCCCGTCAAAGACCAAGCACAAACTGAGTTTATCCGCATTGGGGTGTTTGATTTTCTCTTTAACCTCCCCAACAATTATATCCCCCAATTGGGATGTATCCAGTCCTTCCTCCGCCTCCAGCCCGAGCATAGTGAGTGTATCGCCAATTTCTTCTATACCGCCTGATATATCAATAAATTCTTTTAGCCAATCAATTGAAATGCGCATTAAAACTGCTCCAAAAACCGCATATCACCCTGATAAAGAAGGCGAATATCATCAATGCCGTATTTTAGCATACAAATCCGTTCTATCCCCATTCCAAAGGCAAATCCATGCCACACATCCGGATTATAATTCACCGAATTAAATACTTCCGGATCCACCATCCCGCAGCCAAGGATTTCCAGCCATTGTCCCCGTTTTTCACTCCAGATATCCACTTCCGCGCTGGGTTCAGTGAAGGGGAAGAAACTTGGGCGAAATCTCATTTTAGTTTTCGCACCAAACATGCGCTTTACAAAATATTCAAGGATGCCTTTCTGATCGGCAAAGGAAACATATTTATCCACATAGATTCCCTCAACTTGGTGAAAAAGGCAGTAACTTTTAAAACTGATTGCTTCATTCCGGTAAACACGGCCGGGGACAATATATCGCAAGGGTGGCTCCTGTTCCTCCATTAAGTGGATTTGTACATTGGATGTATGTGTTCGAAGCACTGTTTCCGGATCAATAAAAAAGGTGTCCTGCATATCCCGGGCAGGGTGTTCCGGCGGAAAATTGAGGGCACTGAAATTGTGAAAATCATCGTCAATTTCCGGGCCGTAAGCGACCGAAAATCCAATATTCAAAAAAATAGATTTAATGTCCTCCATGGTTTGTTGGATTGGGTGGATATGGCCCACAGGAAATTTTAGTCCGGGGAGTGAATAATCTGATTCATCATATTGAGATTGATCTGAATCGGATGAACTTTTGTGAGAATCAAAAACAGCAATGATTTCCTGTTTCAGTTCATTTAAAAGCTTACCTGCCCCAGGACGATTTTCGGGCAAAGCATCCTTCATGGAAGAAAATAGGATTGCAACCCGGCCTTTCCTGCCTAGATATTTTACACGTAATGATTCAACTGATTGGATATCAACGGGAAAAGGATCAGAATCGGCCCGGAATGATGTCCGGACCGATTCTATTGATTCCTTCAGTTTCATCAACTGTTAACGGCCTTGGCCAACTCAGCAAAGGCATTGGGCTCGTGCATAGCCATATGCGCTAATACCTTTCGGTCGAGATTAATTCCCTTTGATTTGAGTCCAGAGATGAACTTTGAATAGGACAAGCCATGTTGCCGCGCAGCCGCATTTATCCGGATAATCCACAAACGTCTGAATTGACGTTTTCTCTGTCTCCTATCCCGATATGCATACAGTCCTGCCTTCTCTACTGCTTCTTTAGCAGCTTTGAAGTTGCGGCTCCGGGCACCATAGTAGCCCTTGGCCTGCTTCACTATTTTGCGATGTCGTCTGTGCCGGGGCACAGAACTATTTGCTCTAGGCATTTTTGTCTCCTATTTATTGAGCAATCATCCGACGGACGCGCTTTTCTTCCGATCCATCAACCAGATCAGGTTGACGCATCTTCCGCTTGGCACTGTTACTCCGGCGAATGAGCATGTGACTATGGTTTGCTTTATTTCGTCTTATTTTACCAGTACCCGTCAAACGAAACCGTTTGGCGGCACTGCGTCTTGTTTTCTGCTTTGGCATTGACTTTCTCCTATTTACCAGTCAAAACGATCGTTTGTCGACGACCTTCCAATTCTCCTTGCTTTTCTACGACTGCTATATCGGAAAGCATATCTATCACGCGGTTTAATACATCCAGCCCTAAATCTTTTCGAGCCAGTTCACGACCGCGATACATGAGGGTAACTTTAAGTTTACATCCCTCAGTTATAAATTTTCTACCCCGGTTTACCTTGGTGTCTAAATCGTGATCATCAATTCTTGGACGAACACGCAATTCTTTAATTTTTACAACATGTTGTTTTTTCTTACTGGCCTGGGCTTTTTTCTTTTCTTCGTATTTTAATTTTCCGAAATTAAGGATTTTGGCCACAGGTGGTTTTGCATTGGGTGCAACCTCGATAAGGTCCTGTCCCACATCTTTAGCCTCGGCAATTGCATCCTCCAATGCCATTACACCTAATTGTTCACCACTTTCGGATATTAATCTTACTTCTTTTGCTTGAATATCTTCGTTTACTTTGATTTTATTGACTTTTGTGATGGGCTTGACTCCTTTGTTTTATTTCAGAAAGCAGGCTTTCAAGTAGCAAACTACTATTAACTGCCCCTTTATCTCCGATAAATCTCCGACGAATTGAAACAGTGTTATCAGTTGCTTCTTTTTCTCCAACAATCGCCATAACGGGAATTCTACTTAATTCCGCATGACGAATCTTTGCGCCTATTTTTTCAGGCCGGTCATCTAATTTAACACGAATGCCGGCTGTTTTATATTTTGATTCTAACGATTTTGCATATTCATGTGTTTTGTCAGAAACAGGTAAAATAATGACTTGGGTTGGTGACAACCACAAAGGAAAATCACCACCATAATGTTCAATTAGGAATCCGATAAATCTTTCATGTGTACTCAGTGGTGCGCGATGAATGCATAAAGGTGTTTGTTCCTTCCCTTCTTCATCCCTATAACTCAAACCAAATCGTTTTGGAATCGCAAAATCCACTTGGTTCGTTGCTAAGGTGAATTCTTTCCCAATTGCCGACCATACTTGAACATCTATTTTGGGACCATAAAATGCTGCCTCCCCGGGAATCTCTATAAAATTAACCCCACCGTCTGTAAGTGCTTTCCGGACGGCTTTTTCTGTTTCTACCCAAAGTGCCGGTTCATTGATATACTTTTTCCCCAGGTCTGCAGGCGCGTGGAGGCTTAATCTCATTTCATATTTTTCAATACCGAATATTTCAAAATATTCAAGATACATTTTGCAAACATCCATGAATTCCGAATCAAAATCCGCTTTAGAACAATAAATGTGAGCATCATTCATCTGCATACTGCGAACACGCATAAGACCAAAAAGCTGTCCTGATTTTTCATATCTATAGCAGGTTCCATATTCTGAAATCCTGTAGGGAAGGTCACGATAACTTTTAGGTGATGCAGCATAAATTTTATGATGGTGGGGACAGTTCATAGGCTTGACGTAATATTCGATACCGTCAATATCCATGGCGGGATACATGGCATCTCTATATAATTCCAAATGGCCGGACTTTTTGTACAATTCCCCCTTTGTCAAATGAGGGGTTCTTACACGATTGTACCCATGACGTGTTTCGGTCTCTTTAGCTAATCCTTCCAATTCATCAATGATAATGCCCCCATTGGGCAGCCACAAAGGCAAACCGGGGCCTACTTCTTCATCGAATGTATAAATTTCAAGTTCTTTACCGAGTTTTCGATGATCACGTTTTTTTGCTTCTTCCAGGAAATTCAGATAATCTTTGAGTGCATTCTTTGTAGAAAAAACAGTCCCATAGATCCGTTGGAGCATTTTATTGTTTTCATCGCCACGCCAGTAAGCACCGGAGGTGCTCAGCAGTTTAAAATGTTTAATATTGCCCGTTGACGGAACGTGAGGCCCTCTACATAAATCAATAAAATCTCCCTGGCGATAAGCGGAAATCTTGTCAGCAGCATCAATTTGTTCTATAATTTCAACCTTATACGCCTCCCCCCTGTTTTTAAATAATTCGATGGCATCATCCCGATCGAGTTCCTGGCGGGATACTGACAAATTTTCTTTGGCAATTTCATGCATTTTCTCCTCAATCTTTTCTAAATCATTGGCGGAGAAAGTACCCTCAATATCAAAATCATAATAGAACCGGTTCTCAATGGCCGGCCCGATTGTGATTTGACTGTCAGGCCAAAGCACTTTTACGGCCTGGGCCATCAAGTGCGCTGCACTGTGAAGCAACACTTCATGACCTTCAGCTGAACTTCCCGTATGTAAATTCAATTCCGCATCTTCAGTTATAGGAATTGTAGCATCCATCAAAACACCATTGATAGAGGCAGCTACTGTATCTTTAGCCAATCGTGAGCCAATGCTTTCAGCCACATCGAGCGGTGTAACGCCTTCATCGTATGTGCATGTGGTTTTATCTGGTAAGGTAACAGTGATATTACTCATGATGTGCTAAAATGGAAATTCAAATTAGAATGCAAAAAAGCCGTACTTCGCCATAAGCGAAACCAGCGCCACTTTGGAAGGGGTCGAATATGATAAACAAATCATTTTTATTGTTTTGACTGGTTGAAAATATGGCCTTCCAGGACAGTTGAAAACCAAATTTTTTGTTGGCGATAATCCCCATTAAGCGGAAAAACGCTGTCACCTTTTCTGTGGGCGATGAGGGATTTGAACCCCCGACCTCTTGCGTGTCGAGCAAGCGCTCTAACCAACTGAGCTAATCGCCCTGCAAAAAAGCCGGGGAATTTAGTTGCGTTAGTCGATACGAAGAAAAGGATAATTACCGACTAATTTTCAATTATTTCTGATGGAAGCAAAGTGGTGTCATACACCAATTTATCCCTCAGTATATTTAAAGCAGTCAATACCGAATTGTCGTCTTTTAAAGCTTGCTTTAATCGGCCAGCGGGACCATTCAGCAATCCTGCAAATTCGAGCAGGAGTACCTGATAAATATCATCGGCTTCCGATGCAATGCGATCATTTTCCTGGTGTGAATAGAATGTGGAAATTAATTGAAGTGCATCGATGACTTGAGTATTTGTACTGTCAAGTTGTGCAATCTTCTGCTTAACAGTTTTTAATTCCTTTTCTCCCGGGAGTTGGATTTCCCTATCCTGTTCCTTGACAAATTCTTTAAATTTATCCATGATAGCACTATCATTTTCTACATCTGAAAACGTATTATAATAATGTTTATTCCTTTGAGCAAATGAATAAAAATAGCCGTTCCGCCAATATTGGCTGGACAATGATTGCATGAGTTCCGGCGCAACAGTTGAGTCGGGTGTAATACCCCCGTTTCCCAAGACTCTCCTGCCACCCAAAGTAGTGAAAACAGAATCTTCTTCCGTTTTATTCATAATATATTTTTCATCAATATAATCCCTTTTTTGGATAAAACGGCCGCTGGGAATGTAATATCGGGCAGTGGTTACTTTCACACTATGATTGTCATCAATCGGATATTGAGTTTGAACCAGACCTTTACCAAATGATTTTTGCCCCAGTACAATTCCACGATCTAAATCCTGGATTGCTCCCGCAACAATTTCACTGGCCGAGGCGCTGCCCTGGTTAATAAGTATAGCAATTTTAACGTCTTCTTGTACCAGTGGTCTTCTTCGGGAATAAAATGTTCTATTTGAATCTTTTGTCCTGCCTTTTGTCGAAACGAGAGGATTATCCTTTTTAACAATCATATCTAAAATTGCTACGGCAGCCGAAAGTAGTCCACCTGGATTATCTCTTAAATCAATGACCAGTTCTTTTGCATTTTGGTCCAATAATGATGTAAATGCTGTATGCATTTCATTCGGTGAATTACGGGAGAATCGATTCAATCTCACATATCCTGTCGTTGGTGAAATCATCCCGTAATAGGTTACATCCTTCACCATAATATTTGATCGAATGAGATTGAAAACAATCGGTTCATCATCTCCAAAGCGTTTTATAGTTAATTTAACTTTAGTCCCCTTTTCCCCACGGATTTTAGCTGCCGCTTCATTGAAAGTCATTTTTCCAACATCAGATTTATCCACTTTCAGAATGACATCCCCACTCATTATACCTGCTTTTTTTGCCGGCCCCCCATCCATGGGCGCCACGACAGACATGGTTTTGTTTCGATATCCCAATTGAATTCCCACGCCGCTGTATTTTCCTTTACTGAGCAGGTTTACCTGGTGTTGTTCATCTTCGACCATATAAACCGTATAAGGGTCTAAATTTTGGGTAATGCCCTGGATGCTGGCTTTGGTGAATGCTTCTGGATCAAGTTCATCCACGTAGGTTGAAAAAATCTGGTTATATACTTGATTAAACAGGCGCTGGGATTGACCGATTTTTCGATAAAAACTGGATTGTGTAATTGCCAGTGAGCCAATGGCTGTGACAACAGCTAATGGTATGACAAGTTTGAATAGATATTTTTTCATAAGAACAGCTTTCTCCTTCTCAATTCTGATAGAATAGATCCATGAATATTTTCGATTGAATCATGGCCATCAATCACAACAAATCGTTCTTGGAATCGGTTGGCCAGATCCAGATATGCATTTCGCACCCGTGCTTGTAATTCGATGCC
>JAYEFG010000051.1:0-2855 GCA_034658595.1 Fidelibacterota bacterium
GGTGGCGGACATTTATATGGCGGTGGAACGCAGACTTTTTTTAGTATTTTCTCTGACGGTACAATGCGCCTGCTTCCATTTGATTATCACCCGGAAAAGAAAACATGGTTTTTTGAGACAAATGATTTGTCGGGTTGGATTCCGGCATCGAAATACCTCTCCATGAGAAAATTAGCTGAATGGCCCCCCAATCGAATTATGGGTGGTATCCCGGAAAAACAAAACTGCCAGCAATGTCATGGGAGCCAAATAATCACGGTATTTGATCGCAATCGAGGTAAGTATAATACATTATTTACGGACTTATCAATAAATTGTGAATCCTGTCACGGCCCTGGAAAAGAACATGTAGCGTTAATGCAATTTGACAAAAGTATTGTTAAAGGATATATTGGCATTAAATCTTTAAAAACGCTTTCAAAAGATAAATCCGTTGAAGTGTGTGCACAATGCCATGCACTGAAAGATATGATTCGCCCTGGATACTTACCGGGGATGAATTTTAATGATTATTTTAGCGTAAAATTCTCGATGTTGGGTGGGAACCCCTATCATCCAGACGGACGAGTTAAGGCCTTTGGATATCAGCAAAATCATATTTTCAGCGATTGCTATCTAAACGGATCTATGACATGTGTCGATTGTCACAATCCACATTCAAACGGCTATCAGGACATAAATCGAAATATATTAAAAGGGCGATTTGATAATGGGCAATGTGTTTCTTGTCATGTAGCCAAAAAGAGAAAGACCTCTCTCCACACTTTTCACAAAACTGAATCTGAAGGAAGTCGATGTACCGCATGTCACATGCCATTTCAACAGCATAAAGCAGTTGGAAATAAATTAATGTTTTCAAGGGCGGATCATACAATTTCGATTCCCAGACCTATACTAGATCAGCAACTTGGAATAAAAAATGCCTGTCAACAGTGCCACGATAATTTGACCATTCAAGCACTAAATGATCAAATAACCAAATGGTATGGTGAGTTGAAACCGCACCACCCCTTAGAATCTGCATTGTTTACATTTGAAAATGAATTGTCTACAGATGAAAATTTTCTGAATCTTTTTGGATCAAACAACGATCCGGTTACGCAGGTTTTTGCAGGAATTTCAGCAGCATTTATGTCTGAAGAGGCAAATTCTATTTCGGAAACGGTAGTGAATCGATTAAAAGATTTAGCCGAGAGTAAAGATTTAGATATTCGTGCATTATCATTAGCATTTCTTGATGTTGCGAAAGACGATGATCCGGAAATTGAAAAATTTATCATTCACATACTATCCCTGTCGGGTAAGGACCAACCACAAATCAGGACTCGTTGGAGCTTGGCATTGGCATATAAGGCAGAAGATTTAATCAAAGCCGGTAAAATGGAACAGGGAATGATTATTTACAAAAAATCAATAAAAATATGGCCCAATAATACAAGAGCCCGCAAAGGATTAGCGGAAGCATTTTTAACCGTTGGTAAAATTAACCAATCGATTAGCACCTTTGGCGAAATAGTTAAAAACAATGCCTCAGACTGGCAGGGTTGGGCTGGATTGGGCAAGGCCCAATCCTTGGCGGGCCAGAATGGATTAGCGATTGAAGCCTTCATAAAGGCGCTTGAAATCAATAATCATTATTCAGAAGGGCATCTTGGAATTGGAAACATTTTCTTTAGAGAAAACCTTAATCTTCGCGCTGAACGCCATTTAATGAAGGCAATAGAATTGGATCCATCAATAACCGATGCTTACATTTTTTTAGCGGCAACAAAAATTCGCTTGGGAGACTTAAAAAGCGCAGTGGAAATTATAGATCGCGGTCTGATTTTAAATCCAAATCACAAGATTGGTACGATGATGCGTAGGGAATTGGATGTCATTAATCAATAGGATGAGAACCCTAATCGACAAAGGGTATATATAAAACCATGCTTATTCATAAGATAATCCTTTCTTTTCTCAGCATGTTATCTATATTGGCACTTCTGGATATTTTCCAAAATAGGGAGCCTTCCCTTACTCTGGAGTGGGCTGTCGTATTTATTGGTCAAACCATTAAAAAAAATGTAAATAAAGACTAAATGAACGACTTCCTAAAAATTGTATTTATTATTTCATTCTTTTCTTATCCGATAGCCAAAGCACAATCATTTTCAACCAAGGGTCAATTCTGGGCAAGCGGACTTACGGGTAACGATGCTCCGTCCGGGCAATCTGCCTTTGAATCGTCTATGGGCTACATACCAACATTTTCTTTATCACGAGATTTATCGGATTTCACCTTTTTTGATTTTGAATGGGCATATCGGTTAGATCGATCCTATTCCGGGGATTCACTTGTTTCGAATCATGAAAAAAACCATCGTCTTTGGATTCGTTATTCATCCGAAAAAGTGGAAGTACGCCTTGGTTTACAAAAAATCATTTTCGGTCCATCACAAATTTTACGAACCCTTTCCTGGTTTGATACATTTGACTTAACTGACCCCACGGGACAAACTGACGGTGTGGACGCATTCCGGCTCAAATGGTTTCCGTCCAACTCTCTTTCGATTTGGTCATGGGCTATTCAAAATGCGCAAGACACTTTATCCTTTGGCGGACGGGCTGAACTATCATCATCTTACGGGGAATTCGGATTTACCTTTCACGTTGATCCGTCTAAAACTCCACAGCAAATTGGTCAATTGGGGATCATGATGCCTGAACACCATCAACGGTTTGCCTTGGATATTCGACATGACGGTTTTATTGGTTCTTGGATGGAAAGCGCCTTCATCATTTCGGAGCATTCTGATCTTAAAATGACAACCATTGGTGCAGATTATACCCTGCCCATCGCTAACGGACTTTTG
>JAYEFG010000052.1:0-10305 GCA_034658595.1 Fidelibacterota bacterium
GGGGCCCAATCCTTTAACCCTTAATAGGTTCAGGATTTGAATTTGTGTGTCAAGCTTCATGGAGGCGATTAGCTATTTCCCGGACTAATGCTTTCATGCCATCACCGGTTACGGCAGATATTTCCATTAAGTATTCTGGAATATCGGTCCATCTTTCCTGTTTAATGTCATTCAGAATATCCCCTTTAGTCCGTACTAAAATTATCGGTTTCATCATTAGTGCTTTATTGTAAGACCTGAGTTCATTTTTCAGAGCCTCAAATGAATCGGCAGGGTCTTCATCCGTACCATCTATTAAAAATAATAACAGGCGGTTGCGTTCTATATGCCGTAAAAATTTGTGTCCGAGCCCCTTCCCCTCACTGGCACCCTCAATCAAACCGGGGATATCCGCCATGAGAAATGATTTAAATTCCCCCGATTTAACGATTCCCAAGTAAGGCTCCAAAGTGGTAAATGGATAACTTGCGATTTTGGGCCTTGCTTTGGACAAAACAGATAATAAGGTGGATTTCCCCGCGTTGGGAAACCCGACCAATCCAACATCCGCTAATATTTTGAGTTCAAACTCAAAATAGCCCGATTCACCTTCCGTACCCGGTTGAGCATATCTTGGCGTCTGGTGTGTTGATGATTTATAATTCACATTACCCCTGCCCCCTTTTCCGCTCTTACAAATAATGAATTCCTCACCATTTTCAAAAAGGTCTGCCACAACCTCATTGGATTTAATATTGCGTATGATAGTACCCAAAGGCACCTTAATGAAGATATCTTCCCCATTTTTCCCTGTTTTTAGACTTGATGAACCCGGTGCGCCATTTCTTGCTTTATACACCCTTGCGTAACGGATATCCTGCAGAGTATGGAGGTTTGAATCCACTTTGGCAATAATGTTACCACCATGACCGCCATCGCCTCCATCCGGGCCGCCTTTTGAGATATACTTTTCCCTTCGGAACGAAACACATCCCGCACCGCCTTTACCAGCGTAGAGTTCTACTTTTGTATAATCAATAAACATGATTGAAAATAAAAAGGTGCGTAAACACTTACACACCTTTTATGAGAATTATTCAGACCATTAAATTACATATTGGCAATAATAGCCTCACCAAACCCTGAGCAGGAGACCTTGGTTGCTCCATCCATCAGGCGGTGGAAATCGTATGTGACAGTTTTTGCATCAATTGCACCCCCAATGCCTTTTAAAATTAAGTCAGCCGCTTCCTGCCAACCGATATGCTCCAGCATCATAACACCAGAGAGAATAACTGAAGAAGGATTAACCATATCCTTGCCTGCATACTTGGGTGCCGTACCATGGGTAGCCTCAAAAATAGCATGACCGGTTGTGTAGTTAATGTTGGCTCCTGGGGCAATACCGATACCGCCAACAATGGCCGCCAATGCATCAGAAATGTAATCACCGTTCAGATTAAGTGTAGCAATAACTTCATATTCATCGGGGCGCAATAAAATATGCTGAAAAAATGCGTCGGTAATTACATCCTTTACAATTAGCTGTTTTCCATTGTTATCTATTACCTGCCAAGGACCGCCTTTGTAATCCCGGGACCCATATTCACGCTTGGCTAATTCATATCCCCATTCCTTGAATTTACCCTCAGTGAACTTCATGATATTGCCTTTGTGAACGAGGGTCAAGGAGTCCCTTCCACTCGCGATAGCATAATCCAATGCCGCTTTCACAACACGTTCAGTACCCTCGAGTGAAACTGGTTTTATACCGATGGAAGCCGTGTCAGGAAAACGAATATTGGTTACGCCCATTTCATCCATCAGAAATGTTTTTACTTTTTCTACTTCTGCTGTGCCGTGCATCCACTCAATTCCGGCATAGATATCTTCCGTATTTTCACGGAAAATGATCATATCAACCAGTTCTGGTTTCTTTATGGGAGATGGCACACCATGAAACCACCGAATGGGGCGCACACAGGCATAAAGATCGAGGATTTGTCTCAACGCTACATTCAGGGAACGGATGCCGCCCCCGACCGGTGTAGTTAAGGGTCCTTTAATGGCAATCAAATGTTCCCGAATCGTATCCAACGTTTCAGCGGGAAGCCAGGAACCGGTTTGTTTATTGGCTTTTTCTCCAGCGAAAACTTCCTGCCAAACAATGGCTTTTTCACCATTGTAGGCATTTTCTACTGCAGCATCAAATACCATTTGGGATGCACGCCAAATATCCGGCCCAATTCCATCCCCTTCAATGAACGGTATAATTGGATAGTTGGGGACCTTTAAACATCCGTTATTTAATGTAATTTTATCACCCTGTTTCACGTCACTCATGATTTTGAACTTTCTTTTTCCGGTTTTTCCTTTTTCTTTTCACTCTCGGTTGTATCCTTGGTCTTATTATCGGGTGAATTCTTTTTGCCATAATCCGTGAGATAAAACCCGCTTCCCTTAAAAATAAGCCCAGATCCCCCGCTGACTAAACGACGTACCTTGCCTCCGCATTCAGGGCAATTCTCAAGGCGTGCATCAGTCATAGCTTGAAAATATTCGAATGTATGGTCACATTGTTGACATTTATAGTCGTATGTAGGCATAAGTATTGTAAATCCCCAAGAAATTAGACATGGAATTTAAAGAATATGTAGAATTATTGCTTTCGCTAAAGTGGACGAAAGTAAAATAAATCAGGGCAGGTTATATTTTTCTTTCAATTTTTCCATTACATTTGCCGATACAAATTTCGATATATCACCCCCAAGACGCGCCACATCCTTTACGACGCTGGAATTCAAGTGGATAAAGTTTTCCGATGTTACCATGAGTAAAGTTGAAACAGCTGGATTTAAATGATGGTTCATGGTTGCCATTTGGAATTCAAATTCAAAATCAGAAACATGGCGCAATCCGCGAATAAAGGCTACCGCCTTATGTTTCCGGGCGAAATCAGCTATCAAGCCATCGGTGGAATAGGCCTCAACATTGGAAATATGCTTGGTACCGTCCATTATCATTTCAATCCGGTCTTTTGGACTGAACAAAGGATTCTTTTCCGCATTGACCGCTACGGCGAATATCAACTTATCAAAAAGAGTTGATGCTCTTTCCGCGATATCAATGTGACCGCAGTGGATGGGATCAAATGTCCCCGGGTATATAACGCTTCTCATTGCTCTTTTTTCCAGAATGTTAATTGTGTGTCGCCGTAAAGCTTTACTCTCGCAGGTGAAATTGAGAATTCCTCAGGTGAAGATTCAAGTATTAAAAACTTTCTTTCATTTAGCCGCTTTATTCCTGTTTCTATAACTATATTCGTATCAGGATAACCATATGGCGGGTCGGCGATGATTAAATCGTAGGGGCCGCAATTGTCCAGGAATTTGAGTGCATCTTCCCGAAAATAGTTAAACTGAGTGTGGGTAAAAACAGACCCATTCATTTTTAACAAGGACGTAACCCGCATACTGGAATCAACAAAGGTTACGGATTCAGAACCGCGGCTGGCAGCTTCAAACCCAAGGATTCCCGAGCCCGCAAAAAGATCCAGAACGTGGTATCCGGATAGATCGCCCAGCATATCAAATAGGCTTTTTCGGACTAATGACGTTGTGGGACGGTATGGTGCATTACGCACCGTTTTAATCCGGCGGCCTTTGTAAATACCGGCATGGATTTGCAAAACCTATTCCTGAAGTGGTTCAGGTTGCGGATGGGAAAAAATTGAAATATAAAATACAGCGGATGGATTGGTATTCTCCGTGTTACTTGTAAATACAAATTTTTCCAAAGCAATATTTTTTCCATTCGAAGATAAATAACCCAATAATTGATTGATATTTTTTATCCCACTGATTCGAACAATCGTGGGGATTTGTATTCGATCTTCCCGCTCAATCGGATCGAGTGATTTGATGAATGATTGCTCAATTCCTGAAATATAGGAATGCAATTCCCCTATAGATAATTCTGATTGGATTTGGCTCGGACTCAGGGTTGAATAATTCACCAGATATCCGTGTTGGAATTTATTTTCACCGTTAACCTGGCGGAGAGAATAGTTAAGGACATCACCCAAAGAATCAATGGGTGTATCCATAGTTTTACTCCCGACTAATTCTAAATCCATCCGGCCGTCACTCAGGGATAATAATAGAATATTTTGTGAACCGGATAATTCAATTGTGCGAACCGCTGTTGACAGTAAACTTTGGGATTTAATCAAATAACTCGAAACCTGATCTTCTTTTTCAGGAATTTCATTTTTCTCGATGAGGGGCACTTCCACAACTACAGGGTCAGGCTCTTTGACAGGTAATAATTCTTTAATATTCAATTTAAGGATAGGATCGAATAATTCAGGTTTTTGTTCATAGGTAAGCATGATAATGATGGTTATGAAGAAGAATAAATACAAGGCAGGCTTAAGCAAATTTATTTTTTTCTTTCTTAATTTTACTTTCTTTTTTACCGTTTTCTTCTTTTTCTTTTCAAGTTTTGCAGATTCATTTTTGGATTTTTCTACCTCAACCGGTTCTGCAAATTCATATTTTTGCAGCCCTGTTCTCCCGAAGAAATTGAGTGTAACACCTTTTATGGTTCCGATGGCAATAGAGGTTAATACGTGAAGATCCTCTTCCCGGATTTCTTTAGGGATAATGTCACCTTCAACCGTTACGCCATCCAGAGCGGTCAATTGTTTTATTTTATGACCTTTGAAATGGACTTTTCTTTTATCCGATAATTGTCCTGCAACAATCAGTTGTCCCCGGAATATATCCTCCTCATACCCGCTGCCAACCAGGGGATGAATTTTCCATTGGTCTTTTAAATATCTCATTGTGCCGCGTAAAAAATTATCAGAGGAGTAATGATAATATTGATAACCGTTTTTTCCAGGGTGAAATATGGTACATCCTGTTTCGGGACTTAAGCTAAAAAAGGTGCTGGATTCCGTACCCATCCATACCGCTGCACCACCCAATTCCTGGATGGCCAGTTTGATGGGTTCGGTGAATATGGTTGAAACGCGTATGGCAAAAACAGATTTTGGTTTTCCAGTAAAAGACCTCCCGAAAAATTCAAATGAATCGTCAGACTTCCAGCGCTGGTCCAAACTCCATCGTCCAAATTCCCAGCCGTCATTTTCAGTCATTTCAGAATCCATGGAAATTGAAACAGATTGACAAAAATCATCGGGAATGGTTACATATACTTTATCGCCCTCAAAGGGGATATCCTCACGGATTAAATGCAACCCTGCATTTAAAACTGAAATGATTTCAGTTTCAGCGTTATTTAAAACGCTTATGGGTCTTGAAAGTGCCTTATATGAAAAAGAAGTGAGCAGCGGATGACCATCTTGTTCCGACCACTGCGCGCAGGTAAGATGGTTATCCGATATTGCGAGATGGATCACTTAAAAATAATTACCTATCCCAACTTTTGGTACCGTCATCAACAAAGCCGTGATTACCTGCCTTAAATGCAAAAATGACATACCGTTTACGAACGACTAGTTCTTCGATAGGGCTATCCACACGGACTGTGTTGCCTTCATCCTTAACTGATATTAAATAGGGTTTTTCAGTTACGGGGCAAAAATACATGGATGAATCGGGCATGTAAGAATCGTAATAATTCACGACTTCCACCCGTTCGGATTCGACTTCTTCCAGCAGGGCAACAAAATTTGCATCCGCCTGGAATTTGGCCAATCGCTTTCTCTGCACATAGGATGTGTCATTGCGGGATAAATCTTCTGAAAACATGACAATGGTTGCAGTCGTATCCAGAATGGTATCACGACGAGTCATAGGAAAGCCAAAGGTGGTATCGAAATCAACATCGTATCCCTTGGGAACGTTGACTGAAAATGAATTTCCATTTAATGTAATAGATTGAGTATTGAGGTAAGTTGAATCACCGGTCAAAGAATCTCGCACTGAATTCACAACTTGCATCGCGTCCAGTCCATTGGGATTAAAATCGCCCATTAGTGTCTTGTAGAAATTTTGAATATCGTACATGTTTTCCATGTAGAAATGACTTTTATTTTCAAATGTTTCTTCTTCGTCCCAAATGGCTCTGGGTACATAGATGCTGATGATTAAAAATATGAAAGCAAACACAATCGCTAATTCCAGAAGATCGGAATACATTTTTCTTTGTTTGGATAATTCTGATTGATGGTGATCAGACATTTATGTCAGTCCTCTATCTTAATATAAGCTTTAATTTTTTCAAATGTTTTTGGGCCGATTCCCCTTACCTCTAATATACCTTCGACGGATTGATACAATCCATAATCCTCACGATGAAGAATAATTCTTTCAGCGGTTACCGGGCCAATCCCGGGGATTGACATTAAATCCGCTTTATTCGAAGTATTAATATTAACACTTTTTTGGAATTGATTCCCCCTCTTTTCAGCAGGATTTTTATCCTTTTCTTCCGCTACCCACTTAGCCGCAGCTTTAAAGGCTAAGATTTCCGCTTCAGTTGACGGAATTTCACTCCCCAGCCAATGGCGATAGGCGCTTACGACTATTCCCAGGGAAATCACTCCCAACAGAAATTTAATGATTAATTTTTCCTGCTGGGTAAAAACACTCAATCCAAGTCAACCCGTTTAAATACCGGTTCCGACTGCCCGTTCAGAGAGGACAATTCTTCGAGTAATTTCTTCTGCTGGCGGGAAAGCGATTTTGGCGTTTGCACCTGGACCCGAACCAGTTGATCCCCTCTGGATGATCCCCTTACTTTTGGAAACCCCTTACCCCGCATACGCAAAATTTGACTGGATTGAATACCGGCAGGAATTTTAAGTTTTGCTTTACCTTCCAATGTGGGTACTTCCAGGATTAATCCCAAAGCGGCCTGGTAAAACTGGATGCGTACTTCCGTAATTATATCTTCACCGTTGCGGGTGAAAACAGGATGATCCTTCTCCTCAAAAAAGATAATTAAGTCTCCCGATGCATACCCCTTCGGCCCCTTATTTCCCTGGCTGTTCAGGGTCATATAATTTCCCTCGGCAACCCCAGCTGGAACCTTCACTTTGATTTCAACTGATTTCCGTTGAATGCCATTCCCGCCACAGCTTCGACATGGATTTTCAATCATTTCCCCCGACCCATTACATACGGGGCATTCCCTTACGGTGACAGACTGCCCGAAAAAGGATTGGGACATTTGGCGAATTTGGCCCGAGCCGCCGCACTGCCTGCAAGAAGTTGGCATCGTACCGGATTGGGCCCCACTCCCGGAGCAAGTATCACAAGTTTCGTGGCGTTTGATTTTTATGGTTTTATCCGTGCCCTTTACAATATCCTTATAATCCAATTTTATAGAAACTTTTAGATCCCGGGCTTTCTTTACACGACGCCTTCTTCCCCCGCCGCCAAAAATGCCCCCAAAAGGATCAAAATCACCACCAAAAATATCGCCAAAACTGCTGAAAATATCTTCCATGGACATATGGCTGTGAAAACCACCGCCACCGGGCTGGTCTCCCAATCCGACCCCGGCATGGCCAAACTGATCGTATTGCCTTTTTTTCTGACTATCCGACAACACGGAGTAAGCCTCTGCCGCTTCCTTAAATTTTTGTTCCGCTTCAGCGTCACCCGGATTTTTGTCCGGATGATATTTCATGGCGATTTTTCTATACGCCTTTTTAATCTCACTGTCAGAGGCGTTTTTACCTACGCCGATAATATCGTATAAATCTCTCATGAGGGTGTCTGGTTAACTACAACTTTTGCATGGCGAATCACACGGTCTTTATAACGATATCCTTTTTCAAATACTTCCAGGATTTCATTTTCATTTTTCCCTTCTTCAAAACGCATCATAAGCGCATCATGGAGTTCAGGATCGGCAATATCGCCTTCTTCAGTAAAGGGACGTACTTCAAGTTCTGCAAACCGTTTTTTGATCTTGTTCAAAATTAGATCGATACCTTCTTTGATCTTTTCCGTATTTGCGGTGCCGTTTTCCTCAGCTGCCTTGGCCAGGCGATCCAAATCATCCAAGACGGATAAAAATTGTTTGATTACGGATTCACCATCATACTTGAGCATGTTGATTGTATCTTTTTCTTTCCGACGACGATAATTATCAAATTCGGCTTTTAAACGTAAATGCTTATCGCCCTTCGTTTCTAAATCGCTTTCGAGCGCTTTTATCTTATCCTTTAATTTTGCCGTCGGTGACTTTTTAACCGGTTTTTTCTTTTGTTCTGCATTGGCAGTTTTCTCTTTAAAGGGCACGCTGTACAATCTCCGCAAATTTACCTAAAATGGATTGAACAGAACCATAAGGAATCCGTTTGGGTCCAAGGACCCCAATTCTACCAGAGATCAATCCACTGTCAAACTGTGTAGTTAAAATCGAGCAATCATTCAGTAGTTCATCATTATTTTCCTTCCCAATTAATGTCATGTCTGAATATTCGCTGAAATGATCTTTAAAATGTTGATTTAAATATGCTTTATCCAAGGCCGGTAACAATCGTTGAAAATTGGCTAAATCTTGGAATTCCTTCTGTTCAAGTAATACATCATATGAAGAAGTATATATTAATTTATTATTATCAATACGAAAATATTTTAAACAATCATTTACCAAAACTTGGACCAGTTCATGGGAATACATTTCTGAGTCAACCAGCCTTACTTTTATCGTTTTATGAATTTCTTTAAGAGTACATCCAACCAGCCGTTCTTTCAATATCCAGGTGATTTTATCTATGGATACCGGTTTAATATCCAAGTCCAGGTTGAGAACAATGGATTTCACCAAACCCGTATCCATAGCCAAGACAAGCATAACTCGGTCCCCTTTAAGTGCAACCAGTTCAATATCGGTTAAAACACTTCTCCGATATCCGGATATTAATACAACCCCAAACATGCGGCTCACCTTAGCCAGCATAAATGCGGTCGCATTGAGCAATTCATCCACGTTATTGGAAATGGTTAAGAGTTCCTCCTCGACTCCTTCTGAGAATGGATCATCCAATGATCGAAATTCGGGTATTGCATCCACATAAAACCGGTAACCTATATCTGTCGGAACACGCCCCCCGGAAGTATGAAAATGGGTTAAAAATCCTTTTTGTTCCAGAGATGCCATAACGTTACGGATAGTTGCCGGTGAAACTTTCAGTCCGCAATATTTTTTAAGATGTCCGGAAGAAACAGGCGTTCCAGAGGCAATATATTCCTCTACAACCGCAGAAAGAAAGGTGGATTCCCGTTCGTTTAAATTTGATGTTTTAAGGGCTGACATAACTTGGAAAATTAGATGGTTTAATGCTCATCAATCAAGAAAGGAATCATAAGAAAATTATTTTAAAAATCTTGAGATTGCCCGACTGCTTCCGAGAAAACTGATTAATACACTGATGGACATTAAAATTCCAATTAAAACTATGGGATCATAATGAACCTTCAATTTTGTTACTGAGTAAATAATGTCTGAACTGAATTCCAAAGCACCGATCAATAAACCGGCTGCGAGCAAAGCGCCAATTAATCCGTGTATTACACCTTCAATAATGAAGGGTGCCTTAACGAATAACCGGGTAGCGCCAATCAGCTGGAGCGCTTGAATCAATTCTTTTTTCGCATATATTGTCAGACGGACTGTGTTGGAGATTATGAATACTGAAATCACCAGGACAAGGATGAGGACTGCACTCATGCCTTTGACAAATTTCTGATAATAGGATTCAATCAGCGTGATTAGCCTCCCCTGGTAAATGACTTCATCAACTTCCGGATAACTTTTTATTCGGCTGATAATCGGATTTACATTTAGTTTAGTCACTCGCTGCCTAACCACATTCACGACACAACTTGCCGGCAACGGATTATACCCCACAATATCTAGTATATTTTCGCCGAACTGGGATTTGAAGATTTTCTCCGCATCCGCTTTTGTAATCATAGTGGTGGAACGGACACCATTAATTTTTTTGAATTCTTTTACCAGTTCAACCACACGCTCATCCTTAACACCATCTTTGAAAAAAACTTCAATTTTATACTTATCCCGCAGATACTCGATCACCTTACTGGTATTTTGACTGATAATGATGAGTGAACCGGCGATGGCCAATGTTAAAAATGCGGAAAAAATAGCCGTAAATGCTGTGAATTTATGACGCCAGAGATTCTTTATCCCCTCAGACAATAGGAATATCATTTTATCCATCAGGATTGCCTTACACTGCCATTCTGGATTTCAATGATACGATGTCCCCGCCCCTTAATCAAATTATAGTTATGGGAAGCCATCAAAATAGTGGTTCCC
>JAYEFG010000053.1:0-10140 GCA_034658595.1 Fidelibacterota bacterium
CTTACGCCAGTTATTTCTTAGTATACCTTAAACCGGAACAAAAATGAAAAAACTATTATTGGTATTAATAATTTTTACAGGATGCGAAAAAGAATCCAACAAATGGAAAAACGTATGAACTGGATGGTGAATCCACCTTCACTTGGAAAGAATTGATTGAAACTATTTCTAATGCATCCGGGAAAAAGAAGTGGAAGAGAATCGGACGATGGGCAACTAAATTAATTCCAAGAATAATGAATACAAAAAAAATGAAAATGGGATGTGCACAACACTTTTGTTTCAACTGAGAAACAAAATTATTCAAATGAAATTCCCATAATAATTGAATTCCTATCTCGATTCAATTCTTTCATTCCATATTTCTTATAAAAGTGAAATGCACGTTGGTTTTTAATCCCCAATCCAAGATGCAGCCCTTTAGATCCACGCTCTTTTAAATCATTCATAAAATAATCCATCATTTTTTTACCCAATCCTTTTCCCTGTGCTGCATTTTCTTCTATACTGGGATAGGCATCTTTTCCACCGATTCCATGAATTCAGCGTTTCCATTCCAATAATTTACAAATTATATCCCGACTCGTCGGGGAGTTGTTCAAATGCTAAATTAAAATCCAAATTCCACCGAAAATTCAGCCTGTAAATTCTACTAATAAAGTGTGGACAAATTGTGGATAACTTTTCGGAATAATATTTTTCTCGTCGGTTTTTTCATTTTTTTTACTTTTCTTCTTGGAGTGTTTTAAGGTGTTTAATATATTGGCCGTGCCAACCAAGTCAATTATCACTTTTTCGATTGTCAGCCTGTAATAAACCTCGCTCTTTTAAACCTATAATCCACATACCAAATAAGGAATATATACAATGGCTGAAGCGATTGAACTCAACTTTCCTGTGGGAAAGACTACCACGGGAGAACTCAATACTATTGTAGAAAAGACCGTTCGTGAACTCACGAAAGAAGTTTACGAAAAGGATATCTCCAACGCACTGACTCCCTACCACATTGAAAAATATTACGAAGGAGATACCCTCGGCGCTGATGTACTTAAAAACAAATACCTGGCCCCCTGGGAACACCACCCTTTCGAACTATGGCAGCGCCAGGCCAAAGCACTGGCTTCCGTAGAACGGACTAAAAAACTGAGAGAAACCTGGGAAAGGAAATTTTATTCCATCCTGGAGGATTTCAAATTCACTCCCGGCGGGCGGATCATGCATGGTGCCGGTCGGGAGGACATCACAACCACCTTGAATAACTGCTATGTTGTAGGCATCCAGGATGATTCTATCGATTCGATTTACAAAACAATCGAAGAAGAAGCACGGACATATAAATATGGCGGCGGATGCGGCCATGACCTGTCGGTCCTGCGCCCCTCCGGTGATGCGATCAAAGGGACAGGCGGTGCATCCTGCGGCCCGGTGGGGTTTATGAACCTGTTTAGTGAAAACACCAATACCATAGCCCAGCACGGCCGTCGTGGTGCCAACATGCAGACCCTACGAATCGATCACCCCGATATTGAAAAATTCATCGAAATCAAAACCGGTGATATTAACATGGTGAAATATTCCAATATTTCTGTCCTCCTTACCCATGAATTCATGGAAGCGGTGGAGAATAATGCGGAGTTCGATCTCAAATGGGACAACAAAGTATACAAAACAGTGGATGCCAAAAAGTTGTGGGAAAAAATCATTGACCATGCCCATGCCAGTGCGGAGCCGGGTCTACTGTTTTGGGAAACCATGACCGACCATCACAATGCGGAATATTGCAGTCCATTAATATCTACAAATCCATGTGCTGAGCAGCCATTGCCCGATGGCGGTTGCTGTAATCTTGGTTCATTGAACCTTGAACGGTTCGTAGATAGTGAAGGAAATTTCAAGATCGATGAATTCAAGGAATCAGTGGGAACAGCTACCCGGTTTCTGGATAATGTAATCGATTACAACCTGGAACGCCACGCCTTGGAAATACAAAAAAGAAATGCCACCGATGACCGCCGCGTGGGCCTGGGAATTCTTGGACTGGGTGACATGCTCGTCCGGATGGGGATCAAATACGATAGTGAAGATGCGCTGCAGACCGTTGATCAAGTCATGCAAATCTTCCGGGATAGATCCTATGAAACCAGTGTCGAACTGGCCAAAGAAAAGGGCGGTTACCCCAACTTTGATTGGGCGGGTTATAGGAAAAGTAAATTTGTTAAAAACTTGCCGCGCCACCTTAGGGATAAAATCCGCGAGTGTGGGATTCGGAACTCTACTATACTCACCGTGCCCCCAACGGGAAGCGGAGCCATCGTGGCCCGTGTCACCTCCGGGATTGAACCCATCTTTGCCACTTCCTATAAAAGGCGGGTGAAAAAGAATGATGGTTTCGGTCGGGAATTCAATGAATACAAGGTTTATCACCCCATAATTGAAAAATTATTCGGTACTGATGATGATATTCCCGATTACGTTGTGACTTCCCATGAGATCGATCCCTATTTCAGGGTGAAAATGCAGGGTATAATTCAAAAGTATATTGATAGTTCCATCTCTTCCACCGTAAACCTCCAGGAAGATATCAAGAAAGAAACGGTTGCGGATATCTATATGACCGCTTACAAAGCTGGTTTAAAAGGGATTACGGTTTACCGGGAAGGATCTCGTGAAGGAATCCTCCTCACCGATAAAAAAGAAAAAACTAAAACTGAAGAAAAAATTGCAGCCCCTCCAGCAGCAACTCCTGAGGTAATTGCAAAACCCGTTGAAGGAAAGCGTCCCCGGATCAGACCAGGTACCACCGAAGGGATTACCCGCCGGATTCGTACCGGCGAAGGCTCACTCTACATTACCATCAACCATGATGAAAATGGATTGTGCGAAGTATTCACCACGATTGGTAAAGCCGGGGGTAACGCCGCCGCTCAATCCGAAGCAATCAGCCGCCTCATTTCCCTTGCCCTAAGATCGGGGATTGATCCCAATGCTATTATCAAGCAATTGAAAGGCATCAGCGGCCCCAACCCCACCTGGGAAGACGGCCGGTTAATCCTGTCCACACCGGATGCAATCGGTAAGGCACTGGATGATTACATGAGTGAGAATCGTCAAGCCGGCCATGGCCAGGATACAATTTCAGGGAATAGTGAAGATAACCGGAAAACGCCAATTACCATGGCGACGAGGGAAGAAGCTACCCAGCATAAAAAGGATTTGACAGATTTCACTTTCAAAAACATCACCACCTGCCCCGATTGCGGCAGCTCGGTGATGCACGAAGGCGGTTGTGTTACCTGTCTTGGATGCGGCTTCTCCAAATGTGAATAAAACCCTTCATTCATCCAATAAATGAAAAAGCCCTCCGTCTATCTACGTTTCACTACGATAGATAAACACGGGGGGCTTTTTTAATGTAACAATTAATTCTTTAATAGGAATTAGTATTCCATCAATTCCTTTTCTTTATGATCCTGCATTTCATTGAGACTCCCCACATGCTTATCCGTCAAAGTCTGGATTTTACCTTCCTGGCGATGGATCTCATCTTCAGAAATGTGTTCTTCCTGTCCGAATTCTTTTACATGATGAATAGCATCCCGGCGGACATTACGGACTGCAATACGCCCTTCTTCAATTAACCGGTGAACGTATTTAATTAGATCTCTACGCCGTTCTTCGGACAAAGCCGGTATCGGTACTAATATAGAATTGCCATTATTACTGGGGGTTAATCCCAAGTTCGAATTCATGATGGCTTTTTCAATAATCGGAATCAATGTTTTTTCAAAAGGCTGAAGTGTAATCAACCTCGGCTCAGGGACTGATATGGTAGATACCTGGTTGAGGGGCATCATTGAACCATAATATTCAACCTGAATCGAATTAAGCTGATCCGGGTTGGCTCGTCCTGTACGCACTTTTGCCAATTCCATCCGCGAATGTTCAACAGCCTGGTCCATCCGGTGGGTCGCATCTTTAAATATATCCTGCAGCATGTTTATTCCGTAACTGATGTACCGATATCTTCACCCTCGATAATGCGTTTTAAATCACCTTCATGGTTAATATTAAAAACACGAATCGGTAAAGTATTTTCCTTACACAATGTAATTGCCGTCAAATCCATCACACGAAGGTTTTTCGATAACACTTCAGAGAAGGATACATTCTCATAACGCACGGCATCTGAATTTACTACCGGGTCTTTATCATACACACCATCTACTTTGGTACCCTTTAACAAGATCTCTGCTTTGAGTTCTGTGGCCCGCAAGGCGGCCGCTGTATCGGTTGTGAAATAAGGATTTCCCGTACCGCCGGCAACAACCACCACACGTCCTTTTTCTAAATGTCTGAGGGCTCTGCGGCGAATATAGGGTTCTGCAATTTGTGAGACGGTTATGGCCGACAAGGTTCGTGTTTCCACGCCCACATTTTCCAATGCATCCTGTATACTGATGGCATTCATAATTGTCGCCAACATACCAAGATAATCACCGGTAACCCGATCCATGCCTTTGCTGGCAGCCTGCATACCGCGAAAGATATTTCCGGCACCAATAATGAGGCCAATTCCAACACCCATCTCATGGATGGATTTGATTTCGCTGGCGAGTTGGATCGCCCTGGCGGGATCAATGCCAAAACCCTGCTCACCGGCAAGAACCTCCCCGCTTAATTTGAGGAGGATGCGCCTGTAAACAGGGCTCGACATATAAATTACTGGGGTTGTCCGTTAAGGGACACTTCGCCGATGGCGTAACGGGTAAAACGAGTCACAATAATGTTTTCACCCAAGGTAGCCACAGCCTCGGTTAACAGGTCGACGACTTTTCTTTCTGGATCCTTGATAAAGGGCTGTTCAAGCAGACAAGATTCTGCATAGAATTTTTCAATTCGGCCTTCAACAATCTTTTCAAGGATGTTTTCAGGTTTACCGGAATCTTTGGCTTGAACATGATAAATTTCTTTCTCACGATCGAGAATGGCTTGATCAATATCTTCACGACGGATAGCCAAAGGATTGGTTGCTGCGATTTGCATCGCAAGATTATGGGCCAATTCAGAATATCCTTCTGTTTTAGCAACAAAATCTGTTTCACAGTTCATTTCAACCAGCACGCCCAAACGGCCGCCATGGTGAATGTATGAAAAAATTAATCCTTCTTTGGCTGTTCTTTCGCCCTTTTTTTCTGCTTTAGCGATTCCCGATTTTCGCAGGTGGTCTAAAGCTTTATCCAGATTGCCATCCGTCTCCAGGAGGGCTTTTTTACAATCCATCATTCCTGCGCCTGTTTTATCGCGCAGTGCTTTCACAGTTTTGGCATCAATGGTCGTCATTTAACTTCTTCAGCCTCCTCTTCAGGTTCTTTAATTTTTTCTTCTTCAACCGCTTTTTCTTGCTGTACCTCTTCCGCAGCGACTTGCGTTTTTTCAGTGGATTCGTTCACTTGAACTTTCGCCACTTTTATCTCTTTTTCAGGTTTTTTATCCACTCTCCCGGAAGAATCCAGGATTGTATCGGCAATTACTGACATCATGAGTTGGATAGTACGAATCGAATCATCATTTGCTGGAATCGGGTAATCAATGTCAGTGGGATCCGTGTTGGAATCCACGATAGCGATGATCGGAATCCCCAGGCGATTGGCTTCTTTCACAGCGGTACTTTCAAGATGGGCATCGACGATAATGACTGCATCGGGTAAACGACGCATATCCTTGATACCCCGGTGCTGATCCGAAAGTTTAATCCGCTCGCGGTTTAGCATTTGGATTTCTTTTTTGGTCTGGTTCTCGTAAATCTGAGAGCCTTCTTTTTCTAAAAGATGTAGCCTTTTTATACTTTTCTTGATCGTGGAAAAATTAGTGAGTGTCCCCCCCAGCCAGCGCTCCACAACATAAAACATGGAACAGCGATCCGCTTCCTGTTGAACAATATCCTTGGCCTGCTTCTTGGTACCCACAAAAAGGAATTCACCATTCTTTTTCGATTTTGAACGGATAAAATCAAGGGCCCTGTCCAAATGACGGATTGTCTCTTCCAGGTTAATAATATGGACCCCATTTTTTTCCATTAGGATAAACGGTTTATAATTGGGGTTCCATTTACGGGTTACGTGGCCAAAATGTGCACCGGTACCCAATAAATCTTCAAATTTTATTTTTGTCATAGGTGTTTAACGTTTAGAGAACTGGAATTTTTTGCGTGCCCCCGGCTGACCGTATTTTTTCCGTTCCACTTCCCGCGCATCCCGCGTGAGGAATCCTGCCTCTTTCAATGCGGGGCGGAAGTCATCACTGACTTCATTCAATGCACGGGCGATGCCTAGACGAATAGCGCCGGCCTGGCCGGTCAATCCACCGCCTTTTACATTAACAGTAATATCATAGGATTCCCGTTGATCGATTAGATTCAGGGGTTGCGTAACTACGATCGCCAGGCTTTCCCGACAAATGTAATCTTTAAATGGACGGCCGTTAATGAAAATGTTCCCTTTCCCCGGCGTCATATAGACGCGGGCCACAGAGTCCTTACGGCGGCCGATAGTATTGTATACTGGGTTAGCCATTAAATATCCAATTTTTGCGGTTGTTGAGCATCATGGGGATGATCGGGACCGGTATACACTTTAAGGTGCTTTATTATTGCCCGCCCCAAACGATTTTTTGGCAGCATGCCCCAAACGGCCTTTTCCAAGATTCGCTCAGGATGTGTTCGGCGCATATGGTCCAATTTCGTAAAAGTCGTTGAGCCTATATAGCCGGAATGCTTAAAATAAATCTTGTCCGTTTCCTTTGCACCGGAAACTTTAACTTTATCCGCGTTCACAACCACCACGAAATCACCCATATCCATATGGGGTGTAAAGGTGGGTTTATGCTTTCCGCGTAAAATTTTTGCCACTTCACTGGCAAAACGACCCAGGGTTTTCCCTTCGGCGTCAGCCACGTACCAGTCTTTCTGTATTTCAGCTGCTTTTAGTGATCTTGTTTTCATGATTTTCGGTTCAAAAATAGCCGGTAAAATTAAATTGATCAATTAATGATAGTCAACTATAATTCATAATAACCTAGTCAAAATAAATCTGTGATGTGCCCCTTAACAATTGTGTACTTTACCCTCCCGGTTAAGGATTGGCCGACATAGGGGGAATTGCTGGAACGGGATTGAATATCGTTTTTTCGAAAGATCCATGACTCTTCGGGGTTGAAAATCGTCAATTCTGCCTCTGCACCCTTGGAAAAGAGATCTTGATCGAACCCCATAATACGGCGGGGGTTCACCGTTAACATCCGGATTAATTTGACTCGATCCATTTTACTTTTTTTCACCATGACATGATTCACAGCGCCGAAACAGGATTCCAAACCGATCATACCAAATGGCGACAAGTCAAAAGTACCTTCTTTTTCTTCAATTGTGTGGGGTGCATGATCCGTAGCGATACAATCAAATGTGCCGTTCTTAACCGCCTTGATCAAGGCCTTTCGATCGGATTTTGTTCTAATCGGCGGTGCCACTTTAAGATTGGTGTCAAAAGAGACCAAATCTTCATCAGTGAAGAATAAGTGATGCGGTGTCACCTCTGCCGTTACCCGATCACTGTTTTTCTTCATTTTACGGATATGATCCGCCGATTTAGCCGAACTAACATGGGGCACGTGCAAACGGGCACCGGTCAATTCGGTCAATTCCAGGTCCCTGTGAACCATGTTTGATTCAGTGATATCAGGGCTGGCAGGTAATCCGAGATGGGTCGAAATTTTCCCTTCATGCATCACACCATTCTGTTTTAAACACAAATCTTCCGCATGGTTGATCACCGGGATGTCAAACATTGTTGCATATTCCAGGGCATTGCGCATCATTCCGCTGTCGGTAACGGGAAGTCCATCATCGCTGAAGGCCACCGCCCCCTCTGTTAGCATGGCCCCCATTTCGGTTAATTCTTTCCCCTCCTGCCCCTTGGTAATTGCACCGATGGGATGAATATGGATAGGGCATTCTTCCGCACGATCCACGGTATATCGAATGGATTCAGGGGAATCCAATGGTGGTTCCGTGTTGGGCATTACACAGACACGGGTAAAGCCACCTGCCAGTGCCGCCATAGAGCCCGATTCCAATGTTTCCTTATCCTCCCTTCCCGGTTCACGAAAATGAACGTGTAAATCGCAAAATCCATGGGTAATGATCAATCCTTTACAGTCAACAACCTGGGCAGATTTTGGTACCGTAACTTTTCCAACATTCTTGATTTTGCTGTCCTCGATCAGGATATCACCTTTTTCCTCGGTTACCGCAATAGGATCTAAGACCGTACCGCCCTTGAGAACAACATGTTTGCTTAATATTGAAATATTCATTTTAATTATTTCCTTCTTCCTGTTTTCCCCCAAGTAAGAGGTATAAAATCGCCATTCGGGATGCTACCCCGTTTAAAACCTGATCTAGAATGATAGCTTGGTCACTGTCCGCTACAGAACTGTCTATCTCCACGCCGCGGTTCATGGGTCCCGGATGCATGATTACAATTTCTTTTTTATGTAGCGCCAGTCGCTCTGTTGTAATCCCGAATAAATTCCGGTATTCACGAACCGACGGAAGAAATCCGCCCCCCATACGCTCCCGTTGGATCCGCAAAACGTTGATGGCATCGGCCCATTCAATCACTTCATCCACATTGTAATTCACTTCTACGCCTAAATCCTCTGCATAGGGCGGTATCAATGTAGCGGGGCCACATAACGTAACTTCCGCACCCATGGTTTTCAAGCCAAATATATTACTCAAGGCTACACGACTGTGGGAGATGTCTCCAATAATACCGATTTTGAGTCCATCCACCCTGCCGAATCTTTCATGGAGACTGGTCATGTCCAGGATTGCCTGGGTCGGGTGCTCGTGCGTACCGTCACCGGCATTGATCACAATTGCATTAATATGTTGCGTCAGATGCAATGGCGCACCGGGAGTTGGATGGCGCATGACAACTGCATCAATTTTCATCGCTTCAATATTCTGTGCAGTATCCTTAAATGTTTCCCCCTTTTGCAGACTGGATGAGGATGCAGAAAAATTCACTGTATCGGCGCTGAGACGTTTTTGAGCCAATTCAAAACTAATCCGCGTCCTTGTGGAATTTTCAAAGAATAGGTTTACGATCGTTTTTCCCTGAAGGGACGGCACCTTTTTTATTGGCCGCTCTAATACTTCCCGAAAGCTGAAAGCTGTATCAATAATCGTTTGGATATCTTCAGCGGGATAATTCTTCATTCCCAATAGATGTTTATGCTTCATGATCAGCCTCCGTCACTGTAACGCGTCAGGATGACGATATCTTTTTCATCCACTTCTTTGAGCATGACTTCCACATGCTCTCCTTCGTGGGTAGGAATATTTTTACCGACAAAATCTGCCCGGATCGGCAGTTCCCGATGCCCCCGATCCACCAGCACCGCCAGTTGAACTTTCTTCGGCCTGCCGAAGGCATTCAATTCGTCCATAGCAGCGCGAATCGTGCGCCCCGTAAACAAAACATCATCTACGAGTACCACTACTTTTTCATCAACGGATTCGTGAATATCCGTCCCTTTCACCTGGGGGACTACCAGTCTTTCGCGGAAGTCATCCCGGTGAAATGTTATATCAACTGAGCCCATGGGAACTGCAACGTCGGTAATTTTCTGAATGAGGGATTGTAATCGCTTGGCCAGGGGTTCACCCCGCGTAAGAATACCAATCAACAAGAGTTGGTCTGGACCGCCATTGCGCTCCAGGATCTCATGGGCCAGGCGGGTTACCGATCGGTTGATGGCCGTTGAGTCCATGACCTGTTTTGTTCCGGTGGATGCCATGGGCACCTCCTGATAATAAAAAACCTCCGGGCAGCTTGGATTCCGTTCCGAAAGGATCCTATGCGGAGGTTAGTGCGCTGCCCTTACCATCTCTCTGGAACGGTTTAAAGGACGCCGGAAATTACAAGTAATACGGAATAAGGAGCAAGTAGAAGACATGTGGCATAGGATATGGAAAATATGGAATATAACATAGACTATTTCCCCTCATCCATCTTCCATGAACCATGTACCATCCTCCATCTACCATCACCCCTTTTTACTTATTATATCTTA
>JAYEFG010000054.1:0-2809 GCA_034658595.1 Fidelibacterota bacterium
CATCCCCGTAGCAGTCCCCCACCACAAGAATTTTAAAATTGTTGACCTTCCCCCTTAAGTGTTTGGCCGATTCTATAAGAATATCGAGTCCTTTATAATCTCGAATTAACCCGAAATTAAGAATGATTTTTTCTTCTAAAACACCAATCATTTCCTTCGCTTTTTGTTTTTCTATGGATTCACCAAAAATATCATAAATAGGATGAGGTGTTTTTCGGTATTTTGGCTTAGGTTCAATTTTTAATAAATCATTTTCAACAGTTCCAGACATGACAATAAATCCATCACTGTAACTGAAAAATTTCGCTGTCATCAATGAATCCATCGACCTCGGTTCATGGGGAGAGATGTTGTTACAATTCACGATGATTTGCGCACCACAGCCTTTCTTAACCCCTTTTGCAATTGATGAAAAAACAGGGGCAAAAAATGGCATCCAGTACTGAAAAATGACTAAATCAGGATTGATGCTATTGATAAAGCTGGCTGTCTTTTTCCAAGAAAATGGATTAACCGAATTGATCATGGCTTTTGCTATTTTGCCTTCAAAATCAAAAAACTGTGTTTTCCCAGGGAATAATAGTTTGGGATATTGTAAGGAAAATGAAATGCGATGCACTTTATGATCCCTGGAAAGTGTTTCTGCCAGAGAATGGTTAAACATGGATATTCCTCCCCGTAAGGGTGGAAAAGGCCCAACAAGAACAATGCGCATAAAAGAAAAGTTAAATGTTTAAGATTTTAAAAATCCCTTTATCCGGGATTCCTTATCCTGATTTGAATTGGCAATCATTTCCCCCACCAATCCAATAGAAAAGAATTGAATCCCAACTACAATAATGAGCACACCCAACATGAGCAATGCCATATGTTTCGCAAAGGGTTCATTTAAAAAATATTTTAGATAAAGAACATAACAGTCAATTCCCAATCCAATCAGAAAAGTAAAAAGCCCAATTTGACCGAAAAAGTATAAGGGGCTTTGGGTATATTTTGATAAAAATAAGATCGAGATTAAATCAAAAAAACCGTGAAATAACCTGGCACCACCATATTTTGTTATGCCATGAATTCGCGGTCGATGATTCACTATTAATTCTGTCACTTTAAATTTTTTCTGTCCTGCCAGTGCAGGGATGTAACGGTGCCTTCCGCCATAAATTTCCAAAGTTTTAATGACTGCATTACGGTAGATTTTTAAACCACAGTTGAAATCATGAATTTTAACACCTGTAAATAATCGCGTAACAAAATTAAAGAATTTAGACGGGATTTTTTTTGACAAAGGATCCCTGCGATTTTTCTTCCATCCTGAAACTAAATCGTACCCCTCCTCCAACTTCTCAACCAAATTGGGTATTTCAGCCGGATCATCCTGTAAGTCTGCATCTATGGTAACAATATAATCGCCTTTTGCATACTTAAATCCTTCCGCTAAGGCTGCTGATTTCCCATAATTTCGATGAAATTGAATGAGGTTGATATGGGTATCCGTTTCACTCATTTCCTTTATACTATCAACAGATCCATCAGAGGATCCATCATCAATAAAAAGAATTTCATACGCTTCAAATGATGAAAGGGCTTGTGTCAATTCTTGCTGGAGTGCCCTCAGGGAATCCACTTCATTATAAACTGGAATAACGACTGAAATTTTCATGAATTCACCTTAATTGACGGAATGGATTCCGGAATTTTTATGATAAGATGGGGATATTGCACATCATACTCCCGATTCATCATTACCAGTTTGATCGTTTGTTTCTCAGCTTGCATGTTAAAGGTTACATGCTCAACAAGGGGACCATTTTCTGTTTGGTTTGATCGAAATTGAATTCCACCGGAAATTTTTTCTGATTGACTTTTTATTTTTTCTGGATCACGAAATATTTTCGGGATTTCGCCCCATAAAAACGTCCGCATATCATGGGGTTGAATCATTTCAAAAAATGGTAGTGAAATAAGAATCGAAGCCTGATCATATCGTCGATTATGAAGCATATCCCATGCATCGATATTTTTATCTCCTAAAATGAGAAATAAGGTTTTCCTGCCGATTAAATCCTTAAACTGAATGTAAGCCGTATCACGGGAAGCGGTAAAGGTAAAATTCAATCGGCCGTCCATTTCCCCTTCTGACAGGATAAACCCTTTTCCCCGACAGAATTTTTTATCATCGAGATTTGGATATTCTATCCCGGATTCGATTGTGGACTCAGGACCAATAGAAATCAGTTTTGCGCATCCCGCAACCAATAAAAATACCGCCAATGTGAAAAAGGGTTTATTCAGGGAAAACCTTTTTAATTAACTGTGCATTATTTTTATCTAATTCCAAAGCCCGCTGGTAATAATCCATTGCATCATCCACTTTTTGTAATTTCATAAAAATATCACCCAAATGCTCCAGGACAACGGCATTATCCCCCTTAATCCCAACGGACGTTTCAATATATTCCCGTGCTTTATCATTCTCATTTAACTTGAAGTATATCCATCCAATAGTATCCAAATATGATGGATTATCAGGGTCTAAAGCGATGGCTTTCTTAGCCAGTGTAAGTGCTTTATCCAAATTATGATTCCTCTCCACCAAGCTGTAAGCATAATTATTAAACGCCTGGGCGTCAGTACTGTCTGACTTAATGAGACTAATATAAATCTCATCCGATTTTTCCCATTCTTTAACCTCATCGTATAAAATAGCCATTGAGTGAAGAACATTGGGTGAATTGGGGCGGATATTTAATGCCTTTATGAAATATTTTCGTGCTTCTCCGAATTGCTTTAACTGGTTATGCCCTAACCC
>JAYEFG010000055.1:0-2799 GCA_034658595.1 Fidelibacterota bacterium
CCGTACCGGGGCAGAATTTTCTCGCTGCGATCAATCCGGATTCATTAACAATATTATCGGATTGTAAACTGGAACCGGATTTGGAAAATGCAAAAATAGGTGAAGCGGTACAATTTGAGCGCTTGGGTTATTTTTGCAAGGATCCTGATTCTGACGATATACCCATTTTTAACCGGACAGTTCCTTTGCGGGATTCGTGGGCAAAAATTGAAAAACAAATGCAGTCAGGAAAGAAAAATTAGCATTGAGAAAAGCACCTAAATCCAACTAACTTGACAGCTGATGTGGGCTCAATCAAAATCAATTTTTTCACTTATTTTGCTTGTTGGGGTAATCAGCGCGGCACCGCCGTCCCTTCATGTTTATGTGATTCCTTTTGATAATATCAAGAATGATGTGGCCATTGGCTGGTTGTCGGATGCTTTCGCAGAAATGGTTAATTCTGAATTAAGCCGGCATGATCGCATTTATCTAAAAGATAAGAGCGGGTTGGAAGAAGTCATGACAAATCGGTCCCTATTGCTTCAACAGCGTCCGGGAACAAAGAATTTTTTAGTCCTGGGAAAATATGAAAGAGCATTGAATAAAATTTCAGTTTCTGTCCAACTGATTGATATAGCATCCTGGGATGAAATCGACCGTCGAAAAATCCGGGGGGACTACAATGATATAACCGGCATCAACCGTTCTTTATCTGAGACTGTGAATACGATGCTGGTGCGGTTTTTGCCCAAGCCTGAAAAAGGGCCATATCCAACCTTGACAGAAGGGAAGCGCATGCGTACCCCGCCCACTTATGCGGAAAAAGCTATTGATGTCAGCTCCTCCATTGATAATGCAATAAAAGCATTGGAGAAAGAACTTGATTTAAATATCGGTGCCCGCGGGGAAGTTGATCCCAAAGGATTACGGGAAGAGGAAGGTGAATGGATTCTGGATTTATCGAAAGATAATTATGAATCGTCCCGCTCTGAAAACAATTTCAACACTAATATGATGGTTGAGATTTTGGGTCACTTGATGGATAACCCATACAAGGTGAATTTGGAGCGGCCCCAATTCAATTATGATCCCGAGAATCGCAAAGAATTTCAAATTGAGATGGCTGTTAATTATGGACTGAAGGGCAATATTATTAAAGATATGCTTACATCTCTTCCATACTCAGGATTGAAACAGGATGGGAATCTCACCGTATTTTATTTCAATCGGGATAAATACAATTTTCCCAAGGATATTTCAGAAAAAATTCAATTTGGCCAATATCGTACAATCCCTGTTATTCAGCTTCAGGATTCGAATGGAAAGCCCTTGGTAATCCTTGTGGATTCGCCGGATAAAAGCATTCACGGATTGGTCAGCAGCCGCGTCCTGTTTAAACCATTTCAATTTTTCTCACCCCTGATTGATTTCACTGTGGGCGGATGGTCCATCCAGGTGGCCCTTGAAACAATTGATATCCCTGTGACGTATAGGTTTAATATGGATGTGAATACGGCAAATAATATCAGCCGCGTAAGTTTGAAATTCATTCCCGAAAATGAATTGCACGGCTACTTGAGCAAACTGCTCTAATCAACCAAAATCTAAAAATAAAATAATGAAGAAACTGATTCTTTTCTGTGTCATTGCATTGACCCTGCCCAACCTCATTGGCCAAAATAAGGTACCTAACCTTAAATTGAAAAAGTTGAATGGTAAATCAGTCATGTTGCAGGACTACCTGGAAAAAGGCCCTGTATTGGTTAACTTTTGGGCCACCTGGTGTGCCCCCTGTAAAAAGGAAATGGTTTATTTAGATCAATTTGAAAAAAAGTATGGTAAAGTTGGATTTGCTGTTTTAGCCATCAGTACCGACAGCCAAAAAAGCTTGTCCCAGGTACGGAGTTATATTCGCTCTAAAAAATATTCGTTTGACGTGTTTCTGGATCCAAACCGTCAGATATTTAAAAAATTAAATGGCAATCTTATGCCCACCAATATCCTCATTGATCAAGGGGGTGAAATCCTTTGGAGACATTATGGTTACCTTCCCGGCGATGAAACAAAGATGGAAAAGGAAATAAGGTTGGCACTCAAAAAATCCTCCTGATTCTTTAATGAATTTCTTGCGTTGTTTTCTTTCGACCCTAATGTTCGTCACCATTGGATTAAGTCAAATTTCCTTTTCCGGTAATTCCTACATCGGACATGGTAAAAGTGAGAATGATTTCAATTTTTCCGAAGATCGAATTGACCTGAATGCTCATTGGAAAAACTGGAACGGCTGGATGCAGTTGGAGTTCGGGAATCCACCGGAATTAGGCAGAAATATGAAGGGACTTCGAAAATTCCGATTGGAATACTCTAATAATTCATATACGATAAAACTTGGTGACCTTTACGAATTTTGGGGCAAAGGACTCCTTTTAAATATGGTTGATGATCAATCTATTGACCTGGATACGGGCATTCGTGGCGGACTTGTAAATTGGTCGAATAATAAGTTTCATTTTGAGCTGTTGGGAGGAAACCAAGAGATTTGGCGTTTATCCAATCAAGTAACCGATTTTGATGATCGCGTTCCCAATTATGGAATTGAAAACACTATTTTTGCCGGCCGGGCCGGTGTGAATTATAACAAATGGTCAGGTGGATTTCAATTTTTGAAGGCGGCGGAAGATCATCCGAATCCAGGCACAAAACAAGCGGATAAAATCAATCACCAACTTTACAGTTTTATCCTGAGTTATTTTGGGGAATCTTCAGATTTTAATATTGAATTGGTCCAAAAAGATGTGGATGGACTTGGAATGTATA
>JAYEFG010000056.1:0-10027 GCA_034658595.1 Fidelibacterota bacterium
GAGAATAGGGTTAGTTTTAATAAATCCCCCATTTCCATAGGGGAATTTCCCTCATAAATTAAGGGCTTGTGAAAACCGCCAAACTCACAGCCCTGACACTGATTTTACTATTCCTGACGGCCGGTCAGCGCCAGGTCAAATACTTTTTAACTGAACATGATTTCTTAACCGGCCACAACGTTCCCAAGTCAGAAGTCCTTAAAAAAGAACACATTCGCGCTGAGTATGATGAACTGGATCGCCTGCTCCTTAAAGCTTCAGTAAACGCCAGGGGAGAGGTCACATCCCATGAGCAGTATTCCTATATTGAATCCAATACAATAATCCGCCAAAAAGATATCGTAGATGATTCCGGACATATTTTTTATCAAACCATTTTTGGCAGGGAATCCCAATCCCTCTCATATATCGAATGGGTTTTTGGTGTGGATTCAGTCAAAAAGTGGGATGACCGCTTTACAACTTCCGATATGAATGAAATAGATAAGCCGGACAACTACCGCTTCTTTGACGTGGATGCATTTGAATACGGCGGAAAAGAATTGGATTATGATTCCCTAGGCCGCACCACCCGGGATGAATGGTTTCGCCGTCCCGATGGTAAATCCATGCATAAATTCCTTTATAAGTACTATGACGATCTGAATATCACACACTTGTTTGAATATGATTCCAACGGCGTATTAATAATGGATGTGAAGCTGAGTCCGGACGGAACAGAAGAGGTTCTTTGGTTCACCGGTCCTAGGGATTCCAATTATGTGAATAACAGTACAGTGGCCTATAACTTGGATGGCGATCTGAAATGGGGTTACATCAATTGGGTTGTGCCGGGAGAAACGGACAGCATCAAGATTGAACTGGATCAACTCAAACGGGGGGATTATATTTTAACACTCGATAGCGATAGTGTATTAAAAGACAGCGTTGCTTATAATGTGAATTTTGACGGTGAGGGGGTTAAGGGATACATGGCCACCAAACGCACCATCTCCCATGTAACTTATGATATCAGCCCGCCTCTTTTATCATTGGAAATGGATAAATATCTTAAGGATATTTTATTGTCTTTTACCACTTCTGAACCCATTGATTCCGCCTTTATCGTCTGGGCTCCTGACTCTAATTTTGCACATATTCATGCCGATACTGTTTCTTTGACTGATGAAGAAATTATGATTTCAGAGCGCTTCAGGCCTGCCAATCAGTTTAATCTGGCGGACGGCGTAATGTATGATCCGGAAATATACGCATACGACCGTGCGGGAAACCTGTCGGATCAGCCGGGAATTATGGAGGATGTGATCTATGACATTACGCCGCCTGTGCTATCGATAAACGATCCGGCATCTGGCGCTTGGGTGAATCACCAATTGATGAATATTTCTACCAATGAACCCATCCAATCTTGGATGGTGATTGTTGCATGGCAAGGGGGTGCAGTCGATAAAAATGCACCCTACAGTCACGATTTTACAGATACGGTGCAGACAAACACGGATGTAGATTTATCCGCCTATTTCCAATTGAATGACGGCAGTATTTACAACTATAGAATCTTCGGTGCGGATTTGGCCGGTAACGTGTCAGATACGGTTAGGGTTGACTCAATCCATTACGATATTACGCCGCCGGTCCTGACGATGATCTATCCCTTCAATGACACGGCGATTAATGATGCAACTGTAAGTTATGCCTCCAGTGAACAACTTTTAGCGGGAGAATTCTTATGGACACAAATGGGTGGTACGGCTGATTCCGCATCACCTCACACGGTTGTATTAGTTGATGATGAATTATCACCGGAGGAAAAAATTCATATTAAGCTCATAAACGAACCCATTTTAACTGATGGGGGAGTATATTCAATTCTTTTCACCGGTCAGGATTTGGCTGGGAATGAAAGTGACCCGGTTCGTATTACTAATGTCTTATACGATATTACACCGCCTGTATTTACACAAACGTCTCCTGATTCAGGAGATGCTCTCAATCACCAGGCGGTATCCTACCATATTTCTGAGAATTTGAATGAGGGGGCTATAACCTGGAAAGCCTCCGGTGGTGTCAACGACCCTGATACACCTCATATTGTAGAAATGACGGAAGCAGAACTTGAGTTTGGTTTCCGTGACAGTATTACCTTGGCCAAGATGCCTCAACTTCAGGATGGGGGAAATTATTCCATATTTTTTACCGGTTCTGATCGAGCCGGTAATATCGCTGATACGGTCATAGTTACCAATGTCCTTTACGATTTTACAGTACCGGAAATTGTCATTGAGTACCCGCTGCCTAAATCAATTTCAAACACAACAGCTATGACTTATTCTTTATCAGAAGAATTATTTGAAGGCCAATTTAAATGGATATGGTTGGGCGGGGTTGAGGATACGTTAGCGCCATATACAGCCATCCTTACTGAGGAAGAAAAGAAGGTCGGCGAACATGGCCAAATTGAATTAGTCAATAATCCGACTGTGGTAGAAAATGCCCTTTATACCATGTCATTTTCAGGCCGTGACCGTGCCGGAAATAAAACAAAACGAGCTTTTGTCCCGGGACTTCAGTACGACTTTACACCGCCGGTACTTACATGGCACAGTCCACAAACAGGCGATGCGGTAAATCATAAGAATATTCATTTTGCCAACAGTGAATTGCTGGAATCGGGGATGATCACATGGACATGGATTGATGGTATTTCGGATCCCGATAGTATTCATGCAATGCCGCTTGATGGGGATGAATTGAATGGAAATGAGTTTGTTCCGGGCGTGATAGAAAATGTGCCCCCGCTGGTCGATGGAGGGGTCTATAATATCTCCTATATTGCCTTCGACCCCGCCGGGAATGAATCGAACCATATTCTCGTCACGAATGTGCTTTATGATATCACCCAGCCCGAGATTACGATTACCTACCCGCTGCCACGATCAATTTCACAAACCAGTTCCGTAACATACACTTTGTCAGAGGAATTGCATGAAGGGAAATTTAAATGGATTTGGCTCGGGGGAATCAAAGATACACTGGCACCTTATACGGCCATATTAACTTCAGAAGAACGGGCGGCGGGCGAACATATAGAAATTGAATTATCCAATAATCCCACCGTGGTAGAAAATGCGCTCTACACTATGACCATCAGCGGGCAGGATCGTGCGGGAAACAAGTCAAAACGGGCATATGTTCCGGGACTTCAATACGATTTTACACCACCTGAATTAGCCATAATCAGTCCCGTGAATGGAGATGCGGTTAATCATAAACAGGTTCATTTTTCAAATAGTGAATTATTGGAAACGGCCCAAATGATCTGGCGCAGAACAAGTGGCACCAGCGATGCCGATTCACCTCATATACTCAACTTGGTTAATGAAGAACTTAATGGAATTGAAATCGGACCATTAACAATAGCCAATACACCCAATTTGGTTGATGGTGCAATGTATTTACTGCTGTATGTGGCGCATGATCCCGCTGGAAATCAAAGCGATACTGCGAGAGTTGATAATATATTATATGATATTACGCCGCCCATACTCACATTTACCTACCCCGAATCGAACGTATTTACCGCTAAAACAAAATTACTTTTTGATATATCGGAAGATATTTATGGATTAAAAATTAATTGGGATGGAACCGGACAAGACGGGGACACTCACCCGGTGGAATACAACTTCCCGGATGTTTTGGTAGCTGGATCATTCAATTCCGATGACTTGCATATTCCTGAGCTAATGGATGGTTATAACTATTCGATTACCCTGGACGGGGAAGACCGTGCAGGGAATGTGGCTACACAGGCAGGATTAAATGATGTGAGAATAGACTTCACACCACCGGAATTCACGGAATTTTTACCCCAATCCGCCTCTTTTATCAATCATATGGATGTAGGGTGGACCTTATCGGAAGATATCGCTTCAGGCAAAGTATTTTTCCAGCATACGGGAGCTGACTTAAAACTGGAATCAATATTGGTTGGATTAGAGTTAAAAGCAGGATTACGGGTTCCTTTAGATCTCCAGAATAGCGTGGTACTGCGGGATGGAATGAGTTATGCCATTTCCATCATTGGGACTGATTTTGCCGGTAATATATCCCATGAGTTAAAAGTCGATAATATTACCTACGATATTTCAACGCCAGAAATGACAATCGTCCATCCGAAAACAGATAGTTTTGTTAATTTTCTTGATGTGATATATTCCGTCAATGAACCACTGCTTTCTGGGAAAATGATTTGGATAAACGACCGAAAAGAAAAAATGATCTATGACCTTCGTCCAGAAGATATCAATTCAGGGAAACACGTATTAATGGATTACGGCATACAACCTGAAGAGGAAATGCCCTACTGGATTATGATTGAGGGAACAGATCTTGCGGGAAATGAGGCTAATTCAAAAATTGTTCGTAATGTAATGTTTGACATCACACCGCCGACATTGACCATTTTAAGTCCGCTCCCAAATTCTCTCATAAACAATTCAAAGTTGGCTATAAGTATCAGTGAAGCGATTGAATTAGGTTCCATCCGCTGGGAAGCCGTGATAGGGAATGATCCAAAAACAACACATATTAAAGCAATAGATGGTGCACAGCTAAAAGGAGGGCAATTTATTGATTTTGAATTTTCTACCCCGCCGGAATTAGTGAATGGCGTCACCTATAAAATTACAATCGAGGGAACAGATCTCGCTGGAAACCCATCTGAGCCCATGTCAATTGATGGTATTCTTTTTGATACAACACCACCTGAATTCACAGATATCCTACCGGTGGCTGAACAGTATATCCGGGAACCGGATATCACCTACACCTTAACAGAAGACCTGGAAGAAGGAAAAATATATTTTGACCATGTCGGTGGAACCTCAGACCCGAAGACAACCCATATGATCACCTTGGCGGGAAGTAAAAAACAAAAAGGAACGAGAGGCGGAAAACTACCGTCTTCATTTATCCGATTGGTCAATGGAGCCATATACAATATCCGTTTTGAGGGAAGGGATCCTGCCGGGAATATGGCACCGGAAGTAATCGTTGAAAATATTGTTTTTGATAATGAACCACCTGCCTTTGCCATTACTCAACCGGAAAATAATTCTTATATCAATAGTGAAGAGATCTCGTTTTCACTCAGTGAAGATATATTGGATGGAAAAATTCAACTCATTCATATCGCCGGTAAGCCAGATCCAAATTCGCCCCATCATATTATCCTGGATGAGGCATCGCGCAAGATGGGTGTGGTTGAAGATAAGGTGTTTCCGGAATTGAAATGGGTGGATGGGGCTACTTACAACTTGTCTATCAATGGGTCTGACCTGGCAGGAAACCAAGGCAAAGATGTTTTGGTTAAAAATATTACCTATGATGTTACACCACCAGTTGTTGGAATTAGTAACATTGCTAATAATAGGCATATAAATACAAATACATTAAGTTATTCATTAAGTGAAAACCTGGCCAAAGTAACTGTTACTTTCACCCAAACCGGCGGTACAAATGATCCCCGCTCGCCCCAGGTGGTTGAATTGTCAGGTGCCGAATTAAAAATGGGTGATTTTATCCAGAAACAACTGGCGAATGGGCCCAACCTGATCAATGGCGGCGTCTATGATATTGCATTCACAGGAAATGATCCTGCCGGTAATGAAGCCATTTCGATTAATTTTTCTAATGTGAGTTTTGACAGTCAGCCGCCTGAAATGTCCATCAGCCGACCGATTGATTCAGAACAAATTAAAACGACCATTATTTCCTATATGTCAAACGAAACTCTTGAGAGGGCCACTGTTATTATTGAGCAAACCAGTGGAACGATAGACATTAATTCTCCTCATAAAATACCTTTGACCGGAGGTGAACTGACTGACGGTGTTCATTCCGATTTCGACCTGGGGATTACCTCTCAACTGGCGGATGGTGGACGGTACCGGATAACTATTGATGCCTTTGATAAAGCAGGAAACCAAGCGAAAATAACTCCAATCAATGATGTTTTCTTTGACCTACTACCGCCCGATCTATCCCTGACAAGCCCAGTTTCCGGTGTTCATGTAAATAATGCTGCCGTCACCTACGCAACGACGGAAGAAATGGGAAAAGGGCAGATGATTTTTATCCGTATAGGCGGTGCCGAAGACCCTGTCAGTCCACATATAGTTGAATTGACCGGTGCCCAATTAAAACAAGGTGATCATTATGAAGAATCATTTGATTCAGATATTAACCTGAAGGATGGCAGTGTATATTTAATTGAATTCTCCGGTGAAGATTTAGCGGGGAATGTGGCTGTAAATGTATCGTCGGAAAATATTACTTATGATACATCACCACCGCTTATAGCCGTATCACAACCAGCCGCGAATGGGTTTTATAACGAGGTTATTTTGGATTATGAACTCAACGAAAATCTGGCATCAGGAAAAATTATATTTGAAAGGCGGGGCGGTACGGCAGATCCAATGAGTCCCCACCAGATTGATATTTCCGGCGATCAGCTTTCTGCTGGACAAAGTTCAGGTATTAATATTAATACGCTCACAGAATTAGCCAGCAATGCCGCATATAATGTGCGAGTCGAAGGGACGGATTTAGCCGGAAACACTGGGCAGTCTGATGAGATTGGAGGTGTAACATTCGATGATATAGCTCCTGAAATAGCCATCACTTCTCCTGCTCCGGATGCTTATATCAATAACACAATCTTAGGACTGAGAACCAATGAGGTGCTGTCGGAGGCAATGGTTTTATGGACTTGGGTTGAAGGAAATCCGGATGCCGCAGGAACGCATGAATCCAAATTGGTGGGTGATCAACTCCAGGATGGAAATTATCCGGCAGTTAATTTTGATCCTGCGCCGGCATTAACCAGCGGCGCCCGTTATCGGGTCGTTTTCTTTGGTACCGATAGGGCCGGGAACAGTTCAACTTTTGAATTAGGTACAATTTTCTTTGATAATGTACCGCCGGTCATTACGGGTTTATTTCCAACTACTAACGGATTTATCAATGTTAATGAGGTGCATTACCAATTAGATGAACCATTGCTTATGGCAAGCCTGGTTTGGAATCCTGTTGATGGATCAGCACCCATATCCATTGATTGGACCGCAGATGAATTGAATCCGGGAACATTCGGACAGGGTAAACTACACCACCAGACTGATTTAACGGATGGTACAATTTATAACCTGGAGGTTTCGGCCATTGATCGTTCCGGGAATGAAGCCCTTATCACCATGGCAGAAAATGTAACCTATGATAAATCCAAACCAAAGTTTACACAGGTATTTCCCACAACCAGTTCGCGGGTGAACGCACAACGCATGAAATGGAACGTGAATGAAGAACTTATCGGTGGAAAATATATTTGGATCCACATGGGTGGTAAAGAGGATCCGGCGGCACCCCACACTTTTGAACTTACACCGGAACTTTACTCTATTGGCGCCCATGATAATTCCACTCTACCGGACCTTAACCTGGTGACGGACGCCATGTATCGGATCACCCTGCAAGGGACTGATAAAGCAGGTAATACAGGAAAAAAATTCATTATGAGTATAGTCTATGATGATATTCCGCCTACACTTGAAATCAATTATCCTGAACCGAATACATTTAAAAACCATTTGGATGTGGCGTATTATATCTCAGAAGGATTGAGTGAGGGGGAATTTGTATACACCCAGGTCGGCGGTGAGCCTGATCCAAATTCACCGGTGACCTTTTACCTTTCGGGCAGTGAATTAGAAACGATTTTCGAAACACCAAAAATGCCTAAAAATCCACCAATATTGAATGATGGTTCCATTTATAATATCGTATTTAAGGGAAAAGATTTAGCTATGAATGAATCGGAATCAAATATAGTAGACAGTGTGAAATTTGATGTAACACGTCCCGTGATTACGATTCATAAACCTGAAACGAACTCAAATATGATGGGGAATGAAATAACAATTGAAATCAGTGAAGATTTAATGGATGGGAAAATGGTATGGACCAGAACCGGAGGCTTAAAGGATAAGGTAACGCGGCATAAAATTCCATTATATGATATGTATTTAACCGCCGGAATGCATACCGATATTAAAGTCCCGGTGGATAAATCCTTAAGTGCCAGTGTAGTTTATTCACTGTCAGTAGAAGCACAGGATTTTGCTGAAAATAAGGCTGAGCCGGTAAATGTAGATGGTATTGAATATATTCGCAGTATGGCGGGTAATTGGTATTACAAGGGGCAGATCATTGAAGTAATATGGGTATTTGAGCCGGATGAAAGCGGTATTAAGGGTAATTTTATGCAGGGACTGTCCTTGGGGACAAAAATCAGCGACCAGGAAAAGGGAAAATTTTCCTTCAATTTCAATAAAAAGCCATGGGTTCTTACGCTGGAAATGGACAATCCTCAAAAGAGCCGCATCAACCTGATGGAATTCCTGGATAATACTCATATGCGTGTAATTACTGGGGTAAAGAAACCGCGAAGCTGGCAGGATGGTGAAGTGATGGAATATGAATGGCGACCCAAGTGATTACAGGTTGAATAATATAATGATAAATGGAAAATTCTCATTAAGTTTCCCGGATATTTTTAGATAATTTTGAATTAGGAGAATTTTATTTATGGCTAAGAAGCAGAAAAGTTTTGCCGAGAGGGCGATTAGTAAAGGGAAAAAAGACGCTGTCCACGTTAAATTTGTAAAAAGTGTTCCTGCTGAAAGGGAGGGATTCTGGCGTTTTAATGAATCCATGATTAAAGTGGCAAAAGGGCAGGATTTGGATGCAGCCCTAAAACAGTTGGAAGATGAAGCGAAACTGGCGGATATCGAAATGCCATCCATAAAAGAGGTTGCAATAGAAGAGACATCAATAGAAGAAGCTAAAGTGGAAGAGGTGGTTGGAATAGAAGCAACTGCATCAGAAGGATTGGTTGAAGAAGTTGAAGCGGAAAAAGAAGCAACTGAAACCGAGTCCACCGAGGAAAAAGCAGAATAAAATATTTTCTTTAATTTTGGATATTTTATCCTGGATAATTTTTTTTGGAGAGGTGGCCGAGCGGCTTAAGGCGCACGCTTGGAAAGCGTGTATACGGTTCTCCCGTATCGAGGGTTCGAATCCCTCTCTCTCCGCCAGTCCTTGTTAAAGCTTTGATTTTCGATTAAAATCTTGGATACGGTATAATTACCATAATGAATTTGCCTAAATACTTTCTCGTGATCATTCCCCGGTATGCCATTTTTTTAGTGATTGTATTATTTGTATTGTCCATGATGGCCTATGGTGGCGGAACCATAAATGTTCCGGATGCTATTGGAAATTCTTTTACCAGAAATTTTTTCAGCGACTTGGGGAGATTCACACCGGATAATATCATATCGGCAATATTTTTCACCGCTGCTCTAAGCATTTGTGGGCTGGCGTTCAGCGGGTATTTTATTTATTTTATTCAATTATTTAAGCAAAATAATTTATTCGCGATTATGGCAAAAATCGGTTCGATTTCGGGAATAATCGGTGCCCTATGTTTTGTTGGTGTAGGATTTGCACCCCATAACATTTTTTTCGGTCCCCATGTTTTCTTTGTAAAGTGGGCCTTCCGCTCATTTTTAATTACGGCAATTTTATTCACCCTGGTCTTATATAAAGATGACCGTTTTGAAAACCACTACGCTTCGGGATATTTAACTTTTGCGATTCTTATTTTCATTTATATCCTGATTCTCGAGTTAGGCCCCAGTCCCAGTGCGTCTGATTTTTCCCTCATATTTAATGTATTAGCGCAAAAACTGATCATTTTAGTATTTATGTTGTCAGTCTTGTATCAATCCTTTGGGAATTCGAAATTGCTCGCCAAAAAATCAAACAAATAATCCACTTATATAGGAGAATCCATGTTTTTCAAAAGCCTTAGTTTATTTGTATTATCGCTTTTCATTCTTGCCGGATGCGAAAAACCATTGATGGGATGGAATAAATATGTTCATTCACCTGACGTACTCAA
>JAYEFG010000057.1:0-7573 GCA_034658595.1 Fidelibacterota bacterium
TCCAAAGAAAAAGGCCCAATTGTCCTTACCCTTTAAGAGCAAAAAAGCGACCAATAAATTATTAATCCCCTGGTTTAATCTCTTTCCAGAATTAACCCGGGGTAATCAACCCGGTAGAAACAGGAACTATTGATGTTTACAATTTTATTTCTATTTAATTACAAATAAATTCCGGACTTATTATGGTTGAGAATTATCTACCAATCCTTGTTATTTTTGTTCTGGTTGCGGGCTTTGTTTTTGTCAGTTTGATTCTGACACATCTCATAGGTCCTCGAATTAAGAATAAAGTCAAAATGATGCCCTACGAGTCAGGTGTAGATCCAGTAGGGGAGACGAGAATTAGGTTTTCCATCCGGTTTTTCCTTATTGCCCTTCTTTTCATTATTTTTGATATTGAAATTGTTTTTCTTTATCCTTGGGCTGTTGTTTTTAAAGATTTTCTTTCAGCAGGTTCTTTCATTTTTTTTGAAATGGTTATATTCCTTGCCATTCTTGCCTTTGGTTTTGCCTATGTGTGGCGAAAAGGTGCGCTTGAATGGGAATAGAACGAAATAAATAAGCTTTGAGAAATTCATGATTCACGATGATATCAAATCAAATATTTTGACCACTAAATTAGAGCAGGCCATAAACTGGGGTAGAAAAAATTCGTTTTGGCCTATGCCTTTTGGCACGGCCTGCTGCGGAATTGAATTTATGGCTGTTCTGGCTGCTCGTACAGACTTGTCCCGATTTGGAGCCGAAGCGATTCGATTTTCACCACGGCAGTCCGATTTACTTATTGTTGCCGGCCGGATTTCCATCAAAATGATGCCGGTTCTGATCCGCATTTATGAACAGATGCCTGAACCGAAATGGGTTATGTCCATGGGTGCCTGCGCTTCCACTGGAGGTGTATTTGATACCTATAGCGTGATCCAGGGTGTTGATCAATTTATTCCGGTGGATGTCTATGTCCCCGGTTGTCCGCCGCGGCCGGAGGGTGTTGTTGAAGGATTGATGAAACTCCAGGATTTGGTGGGCAAGGAAAAATTGTCTGACTATGACCCTGTCCAAGCCAAATAAATGCCTCCAGCCACAATCCTATCCCAGGTAAAAGAACAATTCCCAGAAACCGTTCTTGCTGGGGCGGAATTCGCTGGCGAACAGATCTTGCATGTAAAAGGCCAGCATATTTTGACAGTACTAACCGCATTAAAAGCGGATGGGTACAATTTCTTGGCAGACCTTACTGCTATTGATAATCTAAACCTGGGAGGATTTGAGCGTTTTGTTGTGTCATACCATTTATTATGTCACCAAAGTGCTGAGAGATTAACAGTGAAAGCCTATATCTCAGAAGAAAACCCATCCATGCCTTCTGTTGAATCCTTGTGGAAAACGGCAGACTGGCAAGAGCGGGAAGTATTTGATTTATACGGTATAATATTCGAAGGACATCCCAATTTAATCCGCATCATGAATCCTGATGATTTTGATGGATACCCCTTGAGAAAGGACTATCCAAGATTAGGCCGCAAAGAAAGAGATGATTTTCCTGTGGTTGACAGGGGTATACAAAAAAAGAATGGTCCCCAATGACCCGGGCAATTGAACAACCACTTGAAACGGATAAATTGGTACTCAATTTTGGGCCGCAACATCCTTCAACCCATGGTACACTGAGAATCATCATGGAGTTGGAAGGAGAGACGGTTACAAAAGCAACACCGGAAATTGGCTATCTCCATTCCGGTTTTGAAAAACTGGGAGAAGATCTGGATTTTAATCAGTATATCACTATTACGGACCGAATGAATTATCTGTCACCCTTATGCAATAATGTAGCTTATGCCTTGGCAGCGGAAAAATTAATTGGGCTGGAAGTCTCTCAGCGGACGGAATATATTCGTGTTTTAATGTGTGAATTGAGCAGAATTGCTGACCATTTGTTAAATGTGGGTATGCTGGCCGTGGATTTGGGCGCAATGACTGCATTTCTTTATGGTTTTAGGCTAAGGGAAGATATTTATGACCTTTTTGAAATAGCAACAGGAACTCGACTGACTACCAGTTACACATTGGTGGGTGGTCTGATGAGGGATATACCGGAAGACTATGACAAAGCTGTAATAAAAGTTCTTGATGAAGTGGGTGAAGGTGTCGATGAAATTGAAACTTTATTGACTAAAAATCGAATTTGGCAGGACCGAACTAAAAACATCGGTGTAATCTCAAAGGAAGACGCAATCTCTTACGGTATATCCGGTCCCATGGCAAGAGCCTCTGGTATTGATTGGGATATTCGAGTAAATGAGCAACCCTATTCCAGTTATGGAGATTTTGATTTTGATGTGGCCATTGCCTTAAATGGGGACGTATTTGATCGCTATTTGGTTCGTATGGAGGAAATCTGCCAAAGTGTAAAGATTTGCCGCCAGGCTCTGGAAAAAATGCCTGAAGGTGATGTGATTGTTGATCCTGGTCTAGGGTATAGCCTTCCACCTAAGGATGAAGTTTACAACTCCATCGAAGGCTTGATCTATCATTTTGAAGTGACTATGCCGAACCGGGGTATGACACCGCCGGTGGGTGAGGCATATGTACCGACAGAATCGCCTAATGGTGAACTGGGTTTTTATATTGTGAGTGATGGAAATCGGACACCTTATCGTGTCCGCACCCGGCCGCCTTCCTTCATGAATTATTCCATTTTTTCTAAACTGATTGAGGGACATATGCTTTCCGATGCACCGGCTATTCTTGGCAGCATAAACATTATCGCCGGTGAACTAGACCGATGAACAGCAATGGTACTCCCAAAGAAAAATTCACCTTTTCTGATAGTGAAAAAGTAGAAAAAATCCTGTCTCAATATCCCGATAAAAAGTCGGCTACCCTGCCTTTGCTGCACTTGGCTCAATCAGAGAAAGCCTACATTTCCAGCTCTGTGATAAATACCGTAGCCCATTTGGTGGATTGTCACCCGGCTGTTGTCATGGATTGTGTTTCATTTTATACCATGCTCTATACAAAACCACACGGCCGCCATATTATTCAGGTTTGCCAAACACTTTCATGCAGCCTGAATGGTGCCGACACTTTGGTGGATCATATGACGGGTAAATATGGAATTAAACCTGGTGAAACAACAACGGATGAAAGGTTTACACTCATGAAAGTAGAATGCCTCGGCTCCTGCGGAACAGCACCGGTCGTTCAGGTAAATAAAGTATATCACGAGGATTTATCTAAAGAAAAATTTGATGATTTGCTGGAATCCCTTAAATGAAATCTTTTAAACCAATCCTGACGGAACATATCCACCAGAAAGATTGCCATACACTTTCATTCTACAAAAGTGTCGGGGGATACAGTGCTTTGGAAAAAGTATTAAAAATGAATCCTGAAAATGTGATTCAGGAAGTAAAAGAATCCAATTTGCGGGGCCGGGGTGGCGCCGGTTTTTCCACAGGGGTGAAGTGGGGATTTATCCCGAAAGATTCTCCCAAACCAACCTACTTGATCAACAACGCCGACGAGAGCGAGCCTGGGACCTTCAAGGACCGCTTGCTCATGAATAAAGCACCCCACCAAATGCTGGAGGGGATGATCATTTCCGCCTATGCTATTGGCTGTCATAAATCCTTTATTTACATCCGTGGGGAATTTTATAAAGAATATAAAATGCTTGAGACGGCAATAGCTGAAGCAGTTGGTAATAACATTCTTGGGAAAAATATACTCGGTTCTAATTATGATTTAGACGTTGTCATCCATCGTGGAGCCGGCGCATACATTTGTGGGGAAGAAACTGGATTGATCGAATCTCTTGAGGGTAAAAGAGGCTGGCCAAGGACTAAGCCGCCCTTCCCGGCTATCGAAGGATATCTCCAATGTCCCACCATTGTAAATAACGTGGAGACCCTTTCCTGCATTCCTCATATCATGAATTATGGCGCCGATTGGTTTAAATCTATTGGACCTGAAAAAGGACCGGGACCAAGACTTTTTTGTATTTCAGGATGCGTCAATAATCCTGGTGTTTATGAAGAGCCCATGGGTGTATCACTTAAAGAACTGATTTTTGAGAGGGCAGGCGGAATACGGAACGGCAAACAATTGAAAGCTGTATTCCCTGGCGGTTCCTCGTCTGCGATTCTCACGGCAGATGAAGCCCTGGACGTAAAGATGGATTTTGAGGATTTGGTGGCAAAGAAAAGTATGCTCGGCTCTGCCGGGGTCATCGTTATGGATGAAACAGTTGATATGGTGCAGGCTTGTCTTAACATTGCCCGTTTTTATGCTCATGAATCTTGCGGCCAATGTACTCCCTGTAGAGAAGGAACAGCATGGCTGGAGAAAATGCTGACACGGTTAGTTAATGGCGGCGGGAAACCCCAAGATATTGATATGCTTTTTGAAATCACCGATAACATCGGAGGTCTTATTGATTTTTCCAAAGGGAGTTTCGGTAAGACCATTTGTCCATTTGGTGAAGCGGTGGCTTGGCCCGTAAGAAGCTTCGTGGAAAAATTTAAAGATGAATTCTTGAAATATTTACCCCAGGAAACGGTCGTCGCCTAATGCCCTTATTGAAAATAGACGGCCGGGAAATTGAGGTAACAAGGGGGACCTCCGTATTGCAGGCAGCCCTTGCCAACGATATTGAAATACCTTACTATTGTTATCATCCTGCCTTGGAAGTTGTAGGTAGCTGCCGGATGTGCCTTGTAGAAGTAGAAGGAATGCCCAAACTGCAAGTTTCATGTAATACCTTTGTCGGTGATCTCCCAGCGGAACGTAAAGTTGATAGTAAATATGATATGGTGGTGAATACACAGAATGACCTCGTGATTCAAGAAAGAAAAAACATGCTGGAATTTCTTCTTCTAAATCATCCCCTTGATTGCTCTGTATGTGACCAGGCCGGTGAATGCTACCTGCAAGATTACTCCTTCAAGTATGGAAATGCCCATAGTCGTTTTGAGGAAGAAAAACGGGTTCGCCCAAATGAATACCTTGGCTCCCAAATTGTTATTAACCACAATCGCTGCATTCTATGCAGTCGTTGTGTGCGCTTTACCCAGGAAATTTCAGGTACCAGTGAACTTTATGTTGAAGCCCGGGGGTATGACTCCAAAATTGCAGCATTGGAAGATAGACCATTGGATAATCTTTTGGCTGGAAATGTAGCCGATATATGTCCCGTTGGTGCGCTCTTAAGCACAGATTATATCCACAAGAGTCGTATTTGGAACCTAAAAAAACAACCCTCCATTTGCCAGGATTGCAGTGTAGGTTGCAACATTGATGTATTTTCCCAGAGAGACCGAGTTTTCCGTTTAACGCCGAGGGAAAACCAGGACGTAAATGGTTACTTCATGTGTGATGTGGGGCGCTACGGTTTTCACCGCTTTGAAGAAATTGAGCGGCTAACCCAGCCAATGGTACAAAAGGGTGAGACTTGGGAGGCAATCGAGTGGGAAGAAGCGATTCAGAAAGCAGCTGATTTAATGGAGAAATCCAATGGCAAAACCGCTGGTGTCACATCTCCGTACCATACCAATGAAACCAATTTTTTACTTGGACAGATATTCAAAGATGTCTGGGGTTCAATGCCTCAAATATTAGGTGAGGAAATAACTTTTCCATCAGGTTTTCGGATTAGTGCTGACCGTTCACCAAACCGAAAGGGTATGAATGATATCTGTGAGATTATAGAGTTAGATTTGGATTCTGAAATTAGTTCGAAGGCCATCAATGGCTTATATATTCTTGATGATGGTGTTGACCGTGAATTGGATGATACCTGGAAGAAAATCCTGGAAAAGATGGATTTTGTAATTGTCCAGAGTTATGCCATGACAGACCTAACCAAGTTAGCCCATATTGTGCTTCCAGGCTTGGCCCCCTTAGAAAGGGAAGGGACTATGACCAATGACCGGGGTAGAATCCAATGGTTGCGGCCATCCTTGCCTGTAACGGGTGAATCCAAACCAGATTGGAAAATTTTATCTTGGATTAGAAAAGCAATGAATAAAGATGAACAGGATTTCACTGAAATAAATGAGGTTATGAAGGAAATGGGGGAAGTGTTCCCAGCTTATAAAGGGCTGTCTTTCTTTCGCATAGGACCCCACGGTCTGTCACTAAACGGGAAGGCCAGTGGTTAATGGATTTCTTGGGTTTCATTATCATTTGCGTAAAGGTATTACTGGTATTTGCAGCAACTATGCTTGGGGTGCTGGGGATGGTTTATGCGGAAAGGCGTGTTTCCGCTTTTATACAGGATAGAGTCGGTCCAAACCGTGTAGGTCCGAAAGGACTACTGCAACCCATTGCGGATGGTATAAAATTTTTAATGAAAGAAGATATAATTCCTGACAGGGCTGATAAACCTATTTTTATTTTAGCTCCGGCTATTCTTCTCATTCCTGCCCTCATGACGTTTGCCGTGATTCCATTTGGATCTTCGATTACCCTATTTGGGCGGGAGATTGCCCTCCAGGTGGCTGATGTAAATGTAGGTATTTTATACATCCTTGCCCTTACAAGTATTAGTGTTTATGGGATTGTCCTGGCAGGATGGTCTTCTAACAATAAATATTCCCTGCTCGGGGGTCTTCGTTCTTCAGCCCAACTTATCAGTTATGAATTGGCCATGGGACTGGCAGTGGTCAGTATTATTCTTTTGTCGGGCTCTTTAAAATTAAACGATATTATTTCCAACCAGCAGGGCTCCTTCTTATCTTGGAATATTTTTAAGCAGCCACTGGCTTTTCTCATATTTCTCGTAGCCGTTTATGCCGAAACCAACCGGCTGCCCTTTGATCTATCGGAAGCAGAGCAGGAATTGGTCGGAGGCTATCACACTGAATATAGCAGTATGAAATTTGCCATGTTCTTTATGGCGGAATATGCCAATATGATCACTGCTGCAGCTTTAACGGTGACCCTGTTTTTCGGCGGCTGGGATGTGCCCCTTTTAGATGAAGGATCTTTAGGGATAATGGGTACGATAATATCTGTACTATCATTTATTCTGAAAATGGCATTCTTCTTGTTTCTCTTTATCTGGGTTCGCTGGACATTCCCCCGTTTTCGTTATGACCAACTCATGCGTCTGGGATGGAAAGTGATGCTGCCTTTAGCCCTTGTTAATATTTTTCTCACCGCCGGATATCTCACTTTGCAGGCATCGAACTGATGGGCACCATTGTAAAATCTTACGAACCCACTTTTGTGGATAAGTTATATCTGCCTGCAATGGTGCGGGGTCTCATCGTTACCCTGCGTCATTTCTTACGCCGAAAGGTCACTATCCAATACCCGGATCAAAAGCATATTCCGCCGGAAGGCTATCGCGGTTTGCATCGGTTAAATAAGTATCCGGAAGGGAGAATAAAATGCGTAGCGTGTGAAATGTGTTCTGCTGCTTGTCCTGCGGACTGTATTTATATCATTCCCGGTCCATCTCCCTGGGATGAAGGAAAAGAAAGATACCCAGTTCGGTTTGATATTGATTTGTTGCGATGTATATTTTGTGGTTTTTGTGAAATGGCCTGTCCGGAAGATGCTATAGAGTTAA
>JAYEFG010000057.1:7583-9973 GCA_034658595.1 Fidelibacterota bacterium
ACTCGAGATGATTTATTGATTGATAAAGAAGGTTTGCTGGAAGTGTATGATTTAACCAAAGATCAAAACTTTTATACCAAGAAATCTCAAAGCCAGGCTTCCTCTGCTAATACGTCCATAAGTACTTAATACCACTAAATCATGTCATTATCCATATTATTTTACTGCATTGGCACCATTGCAATTGGTTCGGCTATTTTTGTGGTATTAAACCGGAATGCGGTATACAGTGCTATTTCACTGGTACTGTGCTTTTTTTCTTTGGCAGTTATGTACCTGCTTTTAGAAGCATATATTCTCGCTGTACTGGAAGTATTTATTTATGCCGGCGCAATTATGGTATTATTTTTATTTGCAATTATGTTGCTTAACTTAGGCCGGGAAGAGGCCTTACCAAATCTCCGGTATTTACAACGTGCTCTTTCCATATTTTTGGTTGTTATTTTCTTTTTTGGAATTCTACTTATTATGGCTGGTGGTCCAGATGTTTTGCATCAGCCGAGCGAAAAATTTTCAGCAGGAGGGATTTATTCCTTAGGGGAAGCACTTTTTTCCAAATATTTATTACCCTTTGAAGTTGCGTCACTTTTATTACTTGTTGCCTTAATTGGAACTGTTTATTTGGCTAAAAGGAAAATATGATGGTTGTTCCTCTTGAACATGTTATTGCTCTGAGTATGATCATTTTCTCCATTGGTGTTTTGGGCGTTCTAATGCGGCGCAATGCTATTACCATCTTCATGTCCATTGAACTTATGTTGAATGCGGTCAATCTGGCCCTGGTGGGCTTTTCTCGCTACTATAACAGTGTGGATGGTCAAGTCTTTGTTTTTCTGGTAATGACCCTGGCTGCTGCTGAAGTAGCGGTGGGACTGGCAATTATTATCGCCCTATATCGAAATCGCCAGACGGTGAATATTGATGAAATTAATTTAATGAAGAATTAAATATCCGGATGGAAACCATTATATCCATAAAACCCTTACTTGCAGTTCTGGTCTCTTCAGTAGGTGCTTTAATTATCATCAGCACGGGGAAGAAACCGAACTTGAGAGAATCATGGTCCATTATTGCCGGAATTTTAAAGTTATTGATTGTCTTATCCATGATTCCGACTGTTGTTTATGAGAAAAAAGTAATTTCCTATACATTGTTCAAAATACTGCCCGGAATTGAAATTGGTTTCAGGGTTGATGCTTTCGGCCTTTTATTTGCCTTGGGTGCTTCAGTACTTTGGATTGCCACTTCTTTTTATTCAATTGGGTATATGCGGTCAACCAATGAGCACTCTCAAACTCGATATTTTACCTGTTTTGCTATTGCGCTTTCCGCCACAATTGGGGTCGCATTTTCAGCAAACCTGTTTACCATATTTCTGTTTTATGAAATTCTGACGATTATTACCTATCCGCTTGTGGCTCACAAAGGAACCCCTGAGGCGAAAGCTGGTGGCCGGAAGTATGCAATTTACCTGTTGGGTGCTGCCAAGGTCTTCTTAGTTGCCGCTATAATTCTGACTTATAACTTGACAGGAACACTCGATTTTTCAAAAGACGGGATATTCCCTGGGATGGTTCAATCAGGAAATCCCGGATTGCTGTATATAGTATTTGTGCTTTTCTTTTTTGGATTCGCTAAAAGTGCCATAATGCCTTTTCATAGTTGGCTTCCAGCCGCAATGGTTGCCCCTACGCCGGTCAGTGCACTGCTTCATGCTGTTGCCGTAGTGAAAACGGGAGTCTTTACAATTCTTCGCGTAATATTTTTTGTCTTTGGTGCAGACCTGATGATAGATATTGGGGTGGATGTGTTTGTGATCATCTTTTCATCGTTTACCATTATTACAGCATCAATTCTTGCCCTCAGCAGGGATAACTTGAAAGCGCGGTTGGCTTTTTCAACAATCAGCCAGCTTTCTTATATTATTTTGGGTGCTGCCCTTCTAACGCCCAGTGCCATGGTAGGGGGGATCATCCATATTACCAATCATGCCTTTTCTAAGATTACCTTATTTTTCTGTGCCGGTTCAATTTATGTTTCATCCCATAAGACGGAAGTGAGCCAGTTAAGCGGTATTGGGAAAAAAATGCCCTGGACAATGGCCGCTTTTGCAATTGCAACTTTGAGCATGATCGGGATTCCTCCCGTTTCTGGTTTTATTACAAAATGGTATCTTGTTATTGGTTCCTTGGAAAGACAAAGTTTAATTGTACTAACGGTGTTGTTGGTGAGCTCATTTCTGAATGCGGCATATTTTGTTCCCATCTTGTTTAGGGCGTTTTTTAAAAATGATGATTCAAATTCCGAGCCAAAAAAATTAATTGAAAACCCGTTTCTGGTGATTCCCCTTACCCTAACTGCAATAGTTAGTGTCTTATTGGGTCTATATC
>JAYEFG010000058.1:0-9907 GCA_034658595.1 Fidelibacterota bacterium
TTCAAGGATAATGTTTCGGCAATTTATACCAGTTTTACTCATTTTTTCCGCCGCTATGTGCTGGGGACAAAAAACATCGCGGGATTATGAAAAGGAGCTCAATGCGCAAAGCAGCGCCATCCAATCGCTTCGAAATGAAATTGAAGCGACCAAGAATCGCATTCAATCAGAAGGGAGGAAAGAGAAATCTTCCGCCCGGCGTGTCAGCAATCTTTCAGAGGAAATATCCCTACTGCAGCGCTTGGTAAAAGAAATTAAAAAAGAAGATAAACTTCTCGTTGCGGATATATCCCGGACTGAAAGGCGCATTAAAATGAGTGAAATCGAATTAGATACACTGAGAGTGCGTTATGCTCGGCGGCTGGCTAAAATGTATAAAAAAGGGCAGCTTTCTAATTTGGAGAAAATTTTCAGTTCCACTTCCTGGCGGCAGGCAATTTACCGCACTAAATATTTGAAAGTCATATCTGAATTGGATCAGAAAACACATGACACAATCCGGTCCCTGTTAGTTAAAATTGGAAAACAGAAATTGGGTCTCGAATCAACCTTGCGGAAAAAACGCCGCCTCAAAAAGGACCGTGAAAAAACATTGGCAGAAGTGAGAACCAAAAAAAGAAAAGAACAGCGTGAGCTGACGAAAATCCGCCAAAGTCAAAAAGAGCTTAAAAACTACCTCACTGAAAAACAGGTCGGTGTAAAACAATTGGAAGCCATCCTGAGAAAAATTCATGAAGATATCGCCCGCTCGGAAAGGGAAGAGCGGATTCGAAAGCAACAAATGGCTCTTAAGGCAAAAGAATTCCCCAAACTTAAAGGACAGTTAGCCTGGCCCGCAGAAGGACGGGTTATAACAAAGTTCGGACGCCAGTGGAATCCAAAATTGAAGACAACAACTGAAAACCCCGGTATCGATATTAAAGGAAAACCCGGTTCTGAAGTCCGCACTGTTTTGGGTGGCATTGTTACTACAATTACTTTTATACGGGGATTTGGCACCACCATTATTATTGATCATGGTAATGGTTTTTATACTGTTTACAGCCATGTGACCAATGTAGAAACCAACGAAGACAGTGAGGTCCGCGGTGGAGATGTGATCGCCTATATGGGTGATTCAGGATCCATTAATGGATCACAACTTCATTTTGAAGTTTGGGGACAAGGTAAAAAATTGAATCCGGAAATATGGCTTTCGAAAAAATGATATTCAAAGATTATCAACCCATGGTGTGGGAACGCCTTTTGCGCGCCAAATTTAATAACCGTGTTGGGAGTGCCTATTTATTCACGGGCCCCCGTGGTTGCGGTAAAGAGTGGGGTTCCATCGAATTTGCAAAATTATTGAATTGTGAAAATGCGGCAGATGCTCCGTGTAATCAGTGCCCTTCATGTACAAAATTTGCTGGACTTCAGCACCCCGATGTCAAATTGATTGTTCCACTTCCGGGGAGCAATAAATCCAATCAAAGTTCAGATCCATTAGATACACTCAAAAAGGAAGATTTTGAATATTTAACATCGGCTATTGAGCAAAAAGGATTGAATCCCTTTTATAAAATCAGGCTGCCAGCTGCTCGGAGAATTACCATTAATTCTGTGCGTGATTTGCGACGGACTATTTATCTCAAATCTCTATCAAATGGTCGAAAGGTGGTGTTGATTTTTGATGCGCATCTGTTATCTGAAGGAATGGGAGAATCTGCCAATGCACTATTAAAAATTTTAGAAGAACCACCGCCTGACACAACACTTATTTTAATATCCGATAAAAAATCGGCCTTGTTGCCCACAATTATCAGCCGCTGCCAGCCGATAAATTTTCCTGCCTTGAGCCTTGACCAAACCAGGCAGATTTTGGAAAATGAGGGTATTGGAAATGAACAGGCGGCTCAAATAGCTAAGGTTGCTAAAGGTGATGTTCATCTAGCCAAAGAAATTTCCGGCCAAGCCAACGGTGAAATATTATTGGAAGCAGAAGCGTTAGTTAAGTTAATAACCCGCGTGAATGAAAAAGGCTGGCGGGAGTTTATCAACAGCAATGCCATGCTGGCCGCTCGAAAACCGGAAAAATTTAAATTCAGGATTTACCTGCTTCAACTCTGGTTCTATCAGGCTTATGAATTAAGAACTGGAGAAGGATCCAATGGAATCCTGCCGGAAATAACCGAATCCTTACAAAAATTTAATGATGCGTATCCTTTGGCTGATTTGGCTGGAATTAATAAAATTTTGGAAGAAACGGCTGAATCATTGGTTCGCAATCTGTACACACCCTTAACTTTGACCAATCTGTTAATCTCCGTTCAAGAACTTTTAAAAGGCAAAATACCCCAATCTGTTGCATGAATACTTTTTATTTGACCACACCCATTTATTACGTCAATGACAAACCCCATATCGGCCACGCCTATACGACTATTCTGGCGGATGTGTTAACCCGTTTTCACCGTAACGCAGGGGAGGATGTATTTTTTCTCACCGGTCTTGATGAACATGGACAAAAAGTTCAGCAGGCTGCAGGGAATCGGAATGTAAACCCAAAACAGCACTGTGATGAAATGGCGCCGCGATTTCTTGAATTATGGAAAAAGCTCCATATCCAGAATGATGATTTTATCCGTACCACTGAAACACGTCATGTGAAAGTGGTTCAGAATATCCTTCAGCGAGTTTATGATAATGGGGATATTTACGAGGATGAATACAAAGGGTTGTATTCTGTTTCTGAAGAAAGGTTTATTACAGAAAAAGAAGCGGAATCGGGCGAATTTCGGGACATTAAAAAACTGAAGGAAAAAAATTACTTCTTCAAAATGTCCAAATACCAGCAGGCTTTGATTAATCATATTAATGATAATCCCAAATTCATCCAACCGGAGCATCGGAAGAATGAGGTGCTTGGCTTTTTAAAACAGCCATTGGGTGACTTGTGTATTTCTCGTCCTAAGATCAGATTGAATTGGGGAATTGAACTCCCTTTTGATTCAGATTACGTGACCTACGTTTGGTTTGACGCACTTATTAATTATATAACAGCGCCGGGCTATAATGTGGATGAAACCAATTTCAAAAAATACTGGCCGGCGAATTATCACCTCATCGGGAAAGATATTCTTACCGCCCATTCCGTCTATTGGCCCACCATGCTCATGTCTGCAAAATTACCCTTGCCCCAAGGGATTTTTGCCCACGGATGGTGGCTCATCGGTGAATCAAAAATGAGTAAATCACTTGGCAATGTGGTAGATCCATTGGGATTGATTGAAGAGTACGGTGTTGATCCGGTACGTTATTACCTCATGCGGGAAATGGTATTGGGCCAGGATGCCAGCTTCACCATGGAATCCTTTATTAAGCGCTATAACAGTGACTTGGCGAATGATTTCGGGAATTTGCTGAGCCGTGTTTCAAATCTTTTAAAAAAGTTTTTTGATGGAAAAATTCCAATTGGCGAGGATGATTCTTCTGAAGGAGTGGTTGTCAAAGAAAATGGGATTAAAGTCGTTGAGGACGTATGGAATCAAATTGAATCAATGCGCGTGAATAATGCCATTGAAACAACGCTTCAGTATGTCCGCAGCGTGAATAAGTATATGGAAACCATGGCCCCCTGGAAATTGGCCAAGACCGATCCGGAAGCCGCAGGAAAAGTCCTTTTCACTGCTGCAGAAGCATTGCGGGTGAGTGCGGTATTGTTGGCGCCCGTAATGCCCAACCGCACTCAGATTGTTTTAGAAACATTTAACGCTGAAAGTTCCGGTTTGGAATGGGGTGGATTAACGGCAGGAAAAGACCTCAATCAGCATGATGTTCTGTTCCCGCGGATTGATATCAAAAAACTGGAAAAATCCAGTCAGCTTGAGAAAAAGAAAACTGAACCGGATAATGTGATTACATTTGATGAATTTCAGAATGTGGAACTCAAAACAGCGAAAGTGCTGGAAGCGGAAAAAGTGGACAGCGCCGATAAGTTACTCAAAATTCAAATCAAAGTGGGGGATGAACAGCGCCAAATTGTTGCCGGAATCGCCAAATTTTATACACCGGAAGAATTGGTTGGAAAAATGATTGTTGTTGTGGCGAACCTGAAACCGGCAACCATTTTCGGTATTGAATCCCATGGCATGCTTCTGGCCGCCAAAAAAGGGAAAAACCTGACGTTGATTACAATTGACGGGGAAAAAGTCAAGAGCGGAATGGAGATTTATTAATTCTTCCGCAAAACTTGACCAAAACCTGACTGCAGTTTACCATTTACAAATATATAGTCAAACCCGGTGGCCAATTGATGGGGAGAATCATATGTGGCATTAGCTTGCACACTATCCGGATTAAAAATAAGGATATCCGCCTTAAATCCAGGGCGGAGAATGCCCCTATCCTTTATGCCAATCATTCTTGCCGGAAGTGAACTCATTTTTCGGATCGCTTCTTCCAAAGTCAGCAATGAATCTTTCAAAACAAATTGTTCTATAACTTTGGCGAATGAACCATATCCTCTTGGGTGATACATAGTGGGTGATCCATCGGAGGAGATCATGACATGGGGATCTTGGATAAATCTATATTGTAAATCACGATCCATGGTGAAATAGGCAGCGCTTAGGCCACCCATAGGTCCAAAGCGGTCTACCAGTACTTCTTCGAAAGGGAGGCTCATTTCATCCGCCACTTGTTTCAGGGTCTTCCCTTTGTAGGGCACCGTACCAAAAAGTGTTGCTTCCGGACCATTACGCTGGTTTACCTTTTCTCTCACATACTTAAGAAGATCATCGCGTCTGTTATTTTGTACGGTGCCATAATGATTGGGTGCTAGTGCATATTCGGGGAATAAAATGGCGATAGTTGTGTAACTGGCTAAGTAGGGATATACATCCGCTGATACATTGAAAGTTGATTGCGATCTTTTTTGGTCCAATAATTGAAGAATTTTTTCAGCCCGTTCAGAACCCTTACCATATACCACTTTCATGTGGGATACATGAATATTGGCAAAATCACCATGGCTGAATAATTCGGCCAAGTCAGATTCCATTGTGGCATCATTTTCGGTGCGAATATGACTCATAATCAATCCGTCATATTTCCCCACAACTTTGGCTAATTCATGCAATTCGAATTGCTTGGCATAACGTCCCGGTGTGTATTCCAAGCCAGTACTCAAACCAAATGCCCCAGCTTTCATACCCTCTTCCAGCAGATCAGACATTTTTTGGATTTCATCATTTGATGGATTTCTTTTATAGTTGATTCCGGACAAATTTCGGATGGTCCCATGGCCGACAAAAAGCGCGATATTAGGTCCCAATTTAAGTTTGTCTGTATCTTCGATTAATTTAATCAAATCAGAAGTATTCGCACTGGAACCGTCCTGCCCCAGTGCAATTGTCGTTACACCCATTGAAGTGAAGTTATTAAACTCGGGCGTATCAAATGGATTGCCGTGGGCGTGGGGATCAATAAAGCCGGGTGTTACCACCAACCCACACGCATCAATGGTATCTGCTGCAATTACGTCCTCGGGCAATTTCCCCACATAATAAATCTCGTCATCCATAATGAGAATATCCACTTTTACTGCGGGACCCCCAAGACCATCAATCACCGCCCCATTTTGGATCCAGACATCGGCAATCGTTTCTTCCCCTCTAAGTAGGTGTTTAAAAGTCGATATAAATATAATTATTATAAAAAAAGTGGATCGAGTCATTATTTAATGCGGGCTTCAGCAGTAATAAAACCGAAAGCGGGCCATTGATTCCCATTAACAATCATCTTGAAAAGATCCTGAGCCTTTTCTTCATTTCCATTGATGGAATAATAGTTGCCAAGGCCAAATGCAAGTGTAGTGTTATTCAAAGATTGGTCCATTGTTATTTCATTTTCTAATGCAACGGGGTCAACCCTGCCCTGGTGAATTTTTAGGATGGTGTGGTAAGAATGGTTTTCAATCAGATCCATATCATCCCTGATCGTGTTCAATAGGTCAATCCCTTTCCTATCCAATTCTAAATGGCGGTAGATCACGTAGAGCCAGTTCGCCGCCGCCACATAACTATCCGGGTTTTCAGCCAGTTTCAGGCATTTCTCATAGGCATACCGCGCCTTATGATATTTTCCCTGGATGTAATAAGTAAGCCCAAGGTGGTAATAAATATTGCCTTGGAGTGTGCTGGTGGGGATGCCGAGGGCATTGGGCAGGCCATCCGGTTCTATCTCATTGGGTTTCCCGCGTGTTAGTCTTGTAGCTTTTTTAAAATCTTTTATTGCAAGATCAAAACAGCGGGAAGAAATATACCGATGGCCACGATGGCGGTAAAAACGAGCATCTTTGGGATGTTTTATTATGCCTTTCGAATAGATCTCAATGGCATCTTCATAGTTGCCGAGGTAAGCTTCACGACGACCCAGCCAGATCAAATTATCCGCACGGGGGTCTTTAGAAAAATTTAGTTTGGCCTCCGCCAGTTTGGTTTCATAGATCACCTTCGCTTTGTCACTGATATAAATTTCAGGAATAAGTGTTTCACAGTTTTGACTCAACAGGGAAGAAAATATGTTTACCAGTATCGTAGTTAATATTTTTTTCATATTCTTGGTTTTTCTAAAGTCTTCATTGATGTATTCCTGAAAATTTTAATATTTTATCTGACGGGGTAGAAATATCAATTATCCTTTCAATCTTTACACCTGCCGAATCCATTTTAATCATTATTTCAGATTGAGGTGGATTGGTTTCTACACATGCATAACAAAATATTTCTGCCTCAAGTACATCACAAGAATGAATACTTTGAGTAATGATAGTCAAATTTTCTGAATGTCCAATTGGATCATTCTTTGTTGGATTTGGTGGCAGATCATCAGTCATTTTATCAATTTCAATACCGATTTTTTCTCGATCCTTATAAATTAATCCTGTTCTCAGATTACCACAATTTACCTCAATAATTTCTTCACCGTTGGAATCATCGCAAACAGAAATGAAAAATGGTAGAATAAATAAAGCAATTCTTGATCTGAATTTTTGGAATTCCAATTTTACTGCCCTTCTGCAAATTCCTTAAACTGAACTAAATATTTCATTTTATTGCATCGATGTTAAGGCGATTCGGTTCCCTTCACTATCTAAATAAAGTGCCATAAAACCGTGCTCTTCGGAAATCTGTTTTTTGGTCTGGAGCACTTTTCCACCGGCGGCCTCAATTTTATTCAACACATCATCCAGGTTTGGATTGGCATCCAAGTAGATCACCACTCCGGCAGATCCCGGAGTATAATGTTCACCAAAACAGATTGCACCCCCCGCGCCGCTATGGGGAAAGATACCCATTTTTACCGGCCCCGCATCAAAGACGTCGATTTTCATATCATAGATGGTTTCATAAAAAGATTTCGCCCGTTCAAAATCACTGACTGGAATTTCGAACCAATGTGTCCAATTGCGGTGAGTGGTGTCATTCATAATTTTTCCTCAATTTTCTTCGATCAATGTATAATGGCCATGAATGCATAGCCATCGTCCATTTTCTTTCACAAAGATGCGTGTGGATTTCCCATTCGTGGCAAAAGGGTTTCCGTTGGTTGTACCCGAATCGGACCAATAATATACAATCCATGCGGTGTTGCCTCGGATGGTGACCTTAGGATCGACCATTTCTGTATGGATATTTTCAGATGTTGCCACCCATCCGCGGATGCCTTCAACTTCAGCTTCCTTTCCTTCTCTCAGGATCGTATCTGTTTCTCCAAACTGAGTGAAGTCTGGATGGATATAACCGGCATAGCGCTCCATGTCCTCGTTTTCGATGGCATCCCACATATCGATCAGGGCCGCTTTCACTTCCGACGATTCATCAATAGTTTGGGTATAACCAAAAACTAAGAACCCCAAAAGGATGCTTCTTCCTTTAATCCTGTAATGATTCCTGATTATCTTCATAACCAAATTTAAACCCGAAAAAGAATTAAATATGCTTATCGATACCCATTGCCACTTGTACTACGAAGACCTGAAAAATGATCTCCAAGGCGTAATGTCACGCGCGGCTGAGTTGGGTGTGACACGCTTTATTTGTGTGGGAACCAATATTCAGGATTCAGGGGAATGTCTAAGTATTACGGAAAATAATGATAATATTTTCGCCTCTGCCGGTGTCCATCCGCACGATGCCAAGGATGTCTCCGACGGGTATATTGATGACATTTATGAACTGATGGAATACGAAAGAATGATTGCCGTTGGAGAGATGGGGTTGGATTATTTTAGGAATATTTCCAATCCGGATATTCAGAAAAAAGTATTTCGCCAACAGATGGAAGTGGCCCAGGATCTGAACCACCCCGTGATATTTCATAATCGGGATGCGGACGCAGATGTGATTGAAGTGTTATCGGAATATCCGGAAGTGATTGGTGTCGCTCATTGTTATTCTAGCAATTTAGAAACGGCTAAAGCCTTTTTAGAAATGGGATACTATATTTCATTCTCCGGGAATCTTACATTTAAAAATAGCCATTTGCCGGAGGTGGCCAAGGAAATCCCATTGAATCGTGTTTTGGTGGAAACAGATTCGCCTTATTTAAGTCCTGTGCCCCATCGCGGTAAGCCCAATGAACCGGGACGCACTCGATTTGTGGCTGAAAAGTTGGCAGAAATCCATGAACTTCCATTCGAAGAGATTGCGAAGCATACCACAGAAAATGCGGTTGAACTTTTTAGAATACCCTAACGGGCGGTTGTATGAGTAGTAGCGGATTTCTACTCACTAACTTTTCAGTTTTACACTGACCTTTGTTTTAGGTTCATATTTTCGTTTTATCACTTAAACCGCTATTAATTATACACATTGTTAGCAAATGTTTTATTCTATTTTTGTATTGAAGAGCACATCAGCGTTTACCCAATAAACTTCTCCTTTTTCAACACCTTCCCATCCTTTTTTTTCAGGGTTATTATATCTTCTGGAGTAGATGAAATATTTTCCATCAGAAGACATATACGGACTGTAATAGCGCCAATTACTCTCGTATTTTAAAGGTATTAGTTTAGGCTTTGTCCATTCACCATTATCCTTAAACGTTATTTGAAATTTACCTTGTCCGTTAGTAATGGCATACCGCTCATCTGGTGAAACATAAGTTATTAGTTCCTTTTTCTCTGTCTTAGTGTTTATGTTAACAGGTGTTTCAAATTTTTCATCTCCTAAATATTGTGCACGATATGTGTTCATTCCTCCTTCATCACTTGGTCTATTTGAGCGAAAATATAAACTCCCATCCGCTGTAACAACAGGATAGGTTTCTAAGTATTCCGTGGAAACTAAAAAATCCACTTTAGAGGCTAATTCCCATTTACCATTCACTTTTTTACTCTTATAAATGTCTGGAGGTATCGTGTAAAGTTCTTCTCGAGTAACATCATTTTTATAAAGCTTAGTGTCTACACCAAGAAAATACATTGTCTTTCCGTCTTTGGTAATTGTGGGGTCACAAGCAACTGAAACTAACACATTATCGTCATACATTTTAATGGGTTTAATGTCGGACCACTTGCCATTAATCAATTCAGAATGATGAATAATAAAACTGTTGTCCACAATTCTTGAAAAGAATATTTCTGTATGGTCATAATTAAAAACTACATTAAGTTCAATGTTGTCAGTATTAACAAATGATGGCGCAAATAATATAGGGGTTGTAGAAGGAGGTTTCTGGTCGAAATATGAAACGGTATTATTTTTACAACTAAAAAATGTTACAATGATTAAGAAAGTCGATAAAATTTTATTCATTATTGTTAATAATATTTGCTAACGACCTTAATAAACGGTCGTTTTATTGCCGTTTATTTTATGTTATGAGCTTGTTTCATTGATTTAATTTTAACTCAAGAGTTAGGTCT
>JAYEFG010000059.1:0-9807 GCA_034658595.1 Fidelibacterota bacterium
CTATACAAACTGCAATACTGCTATTAGGATGCATTTTTAGGATTAAGACCGCAGGAAAACACTCAATGAAAAATATACAAAAACTTTTTCTCTTCCTTATTTTCCCAACAATTCTTTTTGCCAATATCGAAAAAGAACTCCAAACCCAATTCATTTTGGCCGCGCCCGGTGACACCATTATCATTCCGGAAGGAATTCACCAAATCCGTGGCACACTCTCTATCGAAGGAAAAGAAAACCTTGTGATCCGTGGCATGGGTATGGATCGGTCTATTCTATCCTTTTCTGATCAGGATATAGGCGCCCAGGGCATCAGCATTACCAACTGCAAAAATATCATCCTGGAAAAATTCACCGTACAAAATTCCAAAGGGGACGCCATTAAAGCACAATATGTCGATGGCATTGTATTTCGTTCTGTAAAAACAGTTTGGACCGGTGGACCCAAACCAACAAATGGGGCCTATGGACTCTACCCTGTTCAATGCACAAATGTACTTATCGAATTTTCAGTGGCTATTGGCGCCTCTGATGCGGGCATATATGTGGGGCAATCAAATGATATAATAGTTCGACATTCTACAGCATATAATAACGTGGCTGGCATTGAAATTGAAAATTCATTCGATGCGATGGTTTATGCTAATCATGCATATGACAATACCGGCGGCATCCTCATTTTTGATTTGCCCGATTTGGTCCAGAAAAAAGGCGGGAATGTTCACGTTTATCACAATATTGTGCAAAACAATAATTTAGACAACTTCGCTCCACCAGGAAATATTGTGGGTAAAGTACTACCAGGTACCGGTATTATGATTCTTGCCGCTAACAATGTTCACATCTATGAGAATACCATTCAAAATAACAAAAGTATTGGTACCGGTATTGTGAGCTATTTTATCACTGAAGAGACCATCAATGACAGTCTTTATAATCCCTACACTGCTGATATTCATATCTATAATAATGTATATGAACGTGAAGTTGGATTTCCCACCCTGGATTATGAGATTGGCCAACTCTTGGCGATTAAATATGGCCGCAATACACCGGAAATTATTTATGACGGCATGCAAGATCCATACGTGGCAGAAGGATTGTGTATTCAAAATAACTTAAATGCGGAATTTACTAATCTGGATATTGAACATAATTTTGAAAAATGGTATTCCCCTTTCATATCTAATTTTTCTGAAGATATGTCAAACCACAATTGCGGCGTTCCCCACCTTTCTACAGCAAAATAATGAATAAGATTTTGGGGAAATCTTCCATAGGATTCATTCTTCTTTTATCCATTACGCTAGGGGAGAATCCCCTCAAATACGCCAAACCAAAACTTTCCGATTATGGATTTTTTATCGGCAATATGGCTGATCATATTCCCGGTGATGGTGTTCTCCCCTACGATGTTTCTGCCCAATTATTTTCTGACTATGCACTGAAATCCCGTTTTATTGTTTTACCGAAAGGGAAAAAATTATCCTATAAACCAGATGGCTCTTTTGACTTTCCTCGTGAAACGATTCTGATTAAAACATTTTACTATCCTGCAGATTTCCAAAATCCTGAAGAAAATATTCGACTCATGGAGACACGATTATTGATTCATACAATGGAAGGATGGTTGGGTTTCCCTTATGTTTGGAATAAAGCGCAAACGGAAGCTGTTTTGGAAATTGCCGGAGAGCGGATTGATGCATCATTTATCGATACTAATGGTGACAATATCACCTTCAATTACAGTGTGCCCAATTTCAACCAGTGCAAAGGGTGCCATGTAAATCAAAACCGCATGATCCCTATCGGACCTAAAGTTCGCTTACTCAACCATGAGTTTAGCTACAGAGATGGTAAAATGAATCAACTGAAGAAATGGTCCGGGCTGGACATGATCAATGGATTGCCTGAAATCGCATCCCTGCCCCACACATCAGATTATGATGATCCAACTGATGGCTCCGAGAATGACCGGGCTCGAGCATGGATTGACATCAATTGTGCCCACTGCCACCGTTTGGGTGCCCCGGGAGAAACATCGGGATTATTTTTGAATATTGAAGAAACGGATCCGACCAAATTGGGTATAATGAAACCGCCGGTTGCTGCCGGCCGTGGTTCAGGGGACCGGTTACATACCATTGTCCCCGGCGAACCAGAGAAATCAATTATGATTTATCGAATGGAATCCACTGATCCGGGAATAATGATGCCGGAATTAGGACGGAAATTAGTCCATAAAGAAGGGGTTGAGTTGGTGAAGGAATGGATTAATAGGATGAATCCATAGTGACGAATAGCAATGCGTTTCTATATCAGTACAAATTCCTAACAGAATCCATGTTGAATCTTCTATTATTTTTATCACGATCCCAATTTTTTGGATTCAATAAAATATATTCTGTGATTCGTTCAAATGATTTTTCGTTTCGAACGATATGATCCCAAAACCGTGCTTGCCATGCAAAATTAGGATTGTTGGTTTTTCTAATGCGTTTGGTGCAAGCACCTTTAAATCCTCTGATAATTGATGCCAAATTATTGGTTTGTGGACCAAACCGGTTTTTCCGTAGAGACGCATCGCAATGCTTCTCTACTCTAATTTCAGTCGTCCCTACATTATCATTTATTCCTAAAATTGCATGAAAATGGTTGGGCATCACTACCCATTCATATAATTTAACATATTCCCTAATCTGCCGCGTTTTTTGCCATTCTTCATCCAAAACAATAATTTCCCCAAACCAGTCCACCATGTTTTTTTTACAAATGGTAATAAAATACAAACCGGGGCTACCGTAATCCCACCCAGGTAAACGGGTGGATTCCACACGGTATTTATTTTGGAATTTGGTCATTTAATAACCTACTCTAATTCATCCACCTTTTCATAATTGGATGGTAGTTTAAAATCAGCTTCATTAAACGGTACTTCCCGAATTGATTTTAATTCCCACACCATTTTAAATCCATTATCGTCATCCTTCATCTCCATCGTATATTTTACCATGCGCCCGGGCACGGATTCAAATTCCTTTTCTACCTGTTTTAACATTCTTTCAGAAAAACTCCGGGGATTATTCTGTTTTTGTCCACCATATGATGCCACCAAATCCGCTTCAACTTTAGAAACAAACTGTAATAATGTCGTATCTGTAGTGAACCATTCTTCAAATAACACAAGTCCATCCTTACTTTTTATCTTTGTAGTTACCTTTCGTGCATCAAATCCAACAACACGCTCCATTGATTCAGAAATGGTACGATCGTATTCGGATTCTTCCTCTTCTTCATCCGAATTGTCATTTCCCCGCCCTCCTCCAGAACCGCCCCTCATATTCATTCTACCTATTGTGGCTTTCAACGTCGGGATTCCATCATTTACACGGATGGTATCAAATGTCTCCATGGCATATTCTTCATCTTTGGCGTTATAAACGATCCGGGATTCGGTTTTGCCATTCAGAATGCTCCCCAGCGATTTATTACCGCCCATAGCTAAGCGGATTAAAAACCGGTCCACTTCAATGGATGCTTCCTGGCGAAATAGCCCATCCGCGGCATATTTGGAAGTCGTGGTGGTCACTTCCCCTACATAAGGCGCATCCATGAACATGACCTCTTTGACCACGACTTGTGTCTGGGCCGATAATGATATCACCAAAGTGATATAAAAAATATATCGAAAATTCATTCGCGGTTTACCATGGTAATTGATTCAAATCCACATTTCCCCCGGATAGTATCAAACCAACTCTCTTATTCGAAAGCATATCTTTATTTTTTAATAATGCACCGAGGGTTATTGCACTGGATGGCTCAACGATGATCTTCATCCGCTCCCAAATCATTTTCATTGCTTCAATGATCTCAGGCTCTGTCACCGTAATAATGCCATCCACATGCTTTTGAATAATAGGAAAAGTTACAGTCCCAATTTGTGCACGGAGGCCATCACAAATCGTATCAATGGTCTTGTTAACCACAATCTCCCCTTTCTTTAGGGATCGGTAGGCATCGTCCGCTTCGGAGGGCTCTGCACCGTAAACTTGAATTTTCGGTTTGCTCTCTTTTGCGGATAATAGGGTACCGCTCAATAATCCACCCCCACTCACCGGTGAAATGATCGCATCCAGATCCGGATGGTCTTCTATAAATTCTTTGGCTGCAGTGCCCTGCCCTGCTACGATTCGTTCATCGTTATAAGGGTGAACTACCGTAGCGCCGGTTTCATCCACCAATTTACGAAGGGTCCGTTCCCTTGAGGGTTGATCCGGTTCGCACCACACAACTTCGCCCCCGTTCCGTTCCACATTATCCACCTTGATCTTCGTTGTATTATGGGGCATGACCACTTTGGTTTTTCCCCCTCGTCTCATTACCGCCATTGAGAGTGCTGCCCCGTGATTTCCGGAGGATGTAGTTGCCACACCTCGATCCAATTCATCTTGAGAAAGTTGCTCCACTGTATTGGTGGCGCCGCGAATTTTGAATGATCCTGCTTTTTGAAAATTGTCGCACTTAAAAAAGAGGTTAGCCCCGCTCAATTCATCCAGGCTTTTGTTTGTCATCACCGGAGTTCGATGAATAAATGGACGGATGCGTTCGTGGGCTGCTGCAATTTCTTTCAGAGTTACCATGGTCAAATCTAAATTCGAACAGAAATAAAAACACATTCTTTAAGGAATAAAATGAATAAACATTCAAATCTACACATGACAACAGAAGAATTCAGAAAACAGGGCCATGCAGTCGTGGACTGGATCGCCGATTATTATGACAATATCGAGGACTACCCTGTCCTTTCCCAGGTAAAGCCTGGAGACATTCGTTCCAACCTTCCCCAATCTGCTCCCATAAAAGGACGAGATTATGGAGATATTTTATCTGATATGGATAAAATGATGCCCGGTATTACCCATTGGCAATCACCCAATTTTCATGGATTCTTCCCTTGTGCCACCAGTGGTCCCGCCATTCTTGGGGATCTTATTTCTACGGGTTTGGGCATTAATGGCATGAATTGGGCCACCAGCCCTTCTTGCACCGAAGTAGAAACCCATGTATTAGATTGGCTTGTGGATATGATGGACTTACCGAATAAATTTAAATCCACTTCTACCGGCGGAGGTGTTTTGCAGGATACGGCATCCAGCTCCAGTCTCGTGGCATTAATTGCGGCGCGAGAAAAGGCATCCAATGGACAAATAAATAAAAACGGTGGTAATCAGCGATTAACAGCCTACAGCTCTTCTCAGGCACACTCATCCATAGAAAAGGCCGTAAAAATAGCAGGAATTGGTAAAGACAGCCTTCGCCTGATAAAGGTGGATGACTCTTTTGCCATGAATCCAAAACACTTGAGAGATTCCATTGAATCCGATATTTCCAATGGGTTTACTCCCGCGTTGGTATGTGCAACCGTTGGCACCACATCCAGCACCGCATTGGATCCCATTGAAGATATCGGAAAAATTTGTCAAGAATTCAACATATGGCTCCACGTAGATGCTGCCTTAGCCGGACCAGCCGCTTTATGTCCTGAATTTCGTTTTATCCACGACGGATTGGAATATGCAGACAGTTATACATTTAATCCCCACAAATGGATGCTCACCAGTTTTGACTGCAGTGTTTTTTATGTAGCCAATAGAAAAGTATTAATTGATTCTTTATCCATTTTACCGGAGTACTTGAAGAACAAAGATACTGATTCCGAGAGGGTAATTAACTATCGTGATTGGGGAATTCCTCTCGGTCGACGGTTTCGTGCACTGAAATTGTGGCATGTAATTAATTATTATGGTGTGCAAGGATTGCAGACATTTATTAGAGGACATGTGGAAAATACGCAAAATTTGAAATCATGGATCGAAGCAGATGACCGGTTTGAGATTGTGGCTCCGGTTCCCCTAAACCTCATTTGTTTTCGTCATAAAAACGGGAATAATCTTAACGAAAGATTAATCAACACGCTCAATAGAAGCGGAAAAATGTATCTCACACATACCCGATTGAATGATCAATTTATTATTCGCTTTTCTGTGGGACAAACCACCACCACGATAAATCATTTAAAGAAAAGTTGGGATTATATATTAGATACAGTAAATGAGATGGAAAAAGGTTAAGACTTTTCGGCCAGTTCTACCAGGACACCACCGGTACTTTTGGGGTGAATAAAGACCACTTTATATTCTTCTGCACCGATGGTTGGTTCATTCGATAATACTTGAATATTTAACTCTTTAAGTTCTTTTATTGTGGTAGTTATGTTATCTACTTCAAAACATACATGATGTAAACCTGGGCCTCTTTTTCCTAAATATTTTCCGACTGGTGTATCATCGCCCGTGGCTTCTAATAATTCAACTTTTCCCTGGCCCGTATCGTAAATGTCCGTGGTGACGCCCTGTTCTTCCACCACCTCTGTACTTCGATGGGGAATATTGAGGACATGTTTCCAGAATGGTGCATCCTTATCAATGCTATTCACCGCAATTCCAATATGTTCAATGCCTAGTATTTTCATATTACTTTAAATGATTCTGATCGGAATTTAATGAAACGCCCAGACCATTCCCTTGGGGTAAAACCAATTTCCCATTTTCAACTAAAACGCCCTTATACGGATCGTTATTAATAAGGAGGTTTCCATCCAAATCGGCATAATCCACTAAAGGTGACAAATGGGCTGCTGCCGTTATTCCAACTGAAGACTCAATCATACATCCCAGCATGATGGTCATATCCCTTTCCCGCGCCATCGTAACCATTTTCTGTGCTTCGAATAGATTCCCACACTTCATCAGTTTAATATTGATCCCATCAAAAATGCCGTGTATTCCGGGTATATCGCTGGAATTCAGACTATTTTCATCCGCAACCAAAGGAAGGGGTGATTGTTTCCTTAAAGTAGCCGTACCCTTAAGATTTGAGGATTTAAAGGGTTGTTCTACAAATTCTACGTTTCGTTCGGCAAGCCATCTACACATTTTGATACCTGTTTCAAGATCCCAACCTTCATTCGCATCCACGCGGATTAATGTATCCGTTTCCGCTCGAATTGCATTCATAATGGCTTTATCCTGTTTTTCACCCATACCCAATTTAATTTTTAGAATATGATAAGGCGCCGCTTCTGCAACTTTTTCTGGGATAAGACCCATATCTCCTATTGAAATGGTAAACGATGTTTTCGGTGTTTTGTCTGGATTCGCACCAAAATATTCAAAAAGGGAAATCCCCTCCTTCTGGCACCACCAATCCAAGATAGCCATAGACAAGGCCACTTCTAAAGACTTAATCCCTTTAGATTGCGGCAGAACAACATTTGAAAATTCAACCGGGTCATCCATGGTGTCCGGCAAAGAAATACCCTCTTCAAGGATCTTTGTTATTCCTTCTATAAATTCATTATACCGAGCAGCAGGGGCTGCTTCTCCGCGACCCAAAATCCCCTCTCCTTCGAGATACACATAAACAATGTCATAATAATCGTGAGAGCCTCTGGAAATTCCAAATGGATGGGTACAATTAACTCTAAATGCGGTAAAAGATAATCTCATCATTTAATTTGGTGCGCCAGCACTGCCCTCCCAATCGGGGTCTGCCACGCCAATCCAATCTCCTGTTTTATTATTCTTAAATATTGCATGAACACGACCGAATTTTCCTTTTTGTTTTTGGATGGTTACAGCATGCCCCATTTCGGTATAATATATACTATCAGCACTTGTCCATCCATTCACACCGGTCCATTCTAAATCTATACCTTCCTTTGTTGGATATACCCTTGGGAGAGTCATGGCCTTTTCCAAAGAATGATTCTGGTCAATAACGCGACTGACCACTGCGATAATGGCAGAAGGAATTCTGGCACCACCCGCCGCCCCCAATGCTAAAATGGGTGAACCATCTTTTGATACAATTATGGGTGAAATATGAGATGCTGCTCTTTGACCGGCTTTTACTTCCCCCAAATATCCCCCCAATGTTTGAGCATAGACAAATCCCAATCCCGGTGTAACAACTTTCGATCCCATGGTCGTACCTACCGTTTGGGTAAGGGAAACGACCATCCCATTTTTATCCATCACCGTTAAGTGTGTTGTATGCCCCATGGGTGCCGTAAAAGATTCAGGTAAATCATCCCAATCTACAAATGCTTGTTCATTATGTATTTCAGCCGCTCGCTTCTCTGCCCATTTTTTAGATGTGAGTTTTTCGGCATCCAATAATGTTTTTTGATTTTTTCGATCTAAATAAGCGAATTCAATGGCGTGATAAACCGCCTCTCCCCAATCCAAATTATTTGTTAAATCCTCAGAAAAGGTCTCAAGTATATGTAAAGCCTCAATGGTGATGGCACCAAAGGAAGGCATCCAAAGTGCCGAAAGATCATACCCTCGATATGAGCCTGTTACAATGTGAGAAACTTCAGCCTCGTATTCGGCCAACGCTTTCATACTAAGCACACCACCATTAGCTTGATTATCTGCCACAATTTTTTCTGCAATCCATCCAGAATAAAAGACATCAGGACCATCATCTGCAATTGCTTGCAATACCTTCGCCAAGTCTTTTTGTACAAACCATTGTCCTGGCACCATGGGAGAACCATCCGTTTGGAGAAAATGCTGCCGCGTCCCTTCGAATTCGTTTAATTCTTTATTCACCATGGATTGACGAATCGCTTCTCCAGCAATGAGCGCATGGCCTTTATCTGCAATCTCAATGGCTGGATTCATAACGGATTTCAGATCTAATGAACCAAAATCTGCCTGTGCTTTAGTTAATCCTTTTACCACGCCCGGAATACCAATACTGGGATACCCATAGCGTTTTTTGGGTGCATTTTCATAATCGTAATCGTGGGGTGCTGCCGTGGTACCGTCAATCCCATGGTACCCTGTTTCTGGAGAATAAATTAATATTTGGTTTCGGCCACCAATACCATTCATGGATGGTTCAACAACGGATAGTGTAAATGCTGCTGCCACTGCCGCATCAACTGCATTCCCTCCTTTCGCCAAAATATCCACACCTGCTTTGGTCGCCAATGGATGCCCCGTAACAACCATACCATTTTTAGAATGGTGTACTTTTTGTGATGATTCAAAATAAACACCACCATTAGATGGACCCGATGATGAGCATCCAATAAAAATTAGTACTAATATGGCACAATATCGTTTCATCATATCAACTCCTTTTCAATTGCATCCATAAAATTCATATCCCCAAATCTAATTAAATCTGTTGTGGCAATACCATATTCTTTTTCTGTTTTCTCAATCTCGGACGTCGCTTCTTCATCAGATAATTTGAATGTCAGTAGATTAATACCCAAGAATTTTGAATCTCTAAAATTCTTCATTAAATCCACATGAAGTTCCATGACCTGCTTCATCGAAGAAATAGGCAAATTAGTAACATCTTCCGGTCGGCCCGGATCGTGGGTCATAATCATATAGTTCGGCATAGCGCCATGAAGCAATCCTAAGGTTACTCCCGCATAATATTGATTGGTAAGAGAACCCTGCCCCTCCACAATCACCAATTCAGTGTCATCTGGACATTGATCAATAACATGCTCTATTTCCCCGGCCATAAAATCAGCCGTAACTGCATCAATGGGTACGCCGGAACCACTGAGCAATATTCCAGTTTGGCCTGTTCCAATAAATTGGACTTTTCGTCCACGCTCTTTTAACCGTTGCGTAATTTCCCAGCCTGTCGTCATTTTGCCTGAATCACAATCGGTACCTACTATGAGCAACACAGGAATGGTTCGATTCTGCC
>JAYEFG010000060.1:0-9692 GCA_034658595.1 Fidelibacterota bacterium
CAATCTCACCATTAAAAAATTCTAAAGGAATGGAAACCAATTGATAATTGGCCGAATAGAAATATAATTTATACGATCCAGAAACAATTGTACCTGCCCCTGCTTCGCCCGGTGTGGGCAGTGGCATTGTAAAAGATCCATCCGCAAGAGATTGGGTGATCAGGTCTGTGTTTTCCAGCCACACATAAACATGACCAGGATCTTCTGAAAATTCTAAGGAAATTTTCCCCGTGATTTTTCGCTCAGGAATTTTTTCTTTGCCAAAGAATGGATTATACTCACATGCTGAAACCAGCAGGATTCCCAGGAAAATTGACCAAAACTTTTTCATTAGAACCCTTTGATAAGCCTTATGCGTGAAGGAAAAAGAGATAAAATTTTCCCGATTAAGGCGGGAAATACAGTTAATAACTGTGTTATGAACAAGTTTTCCAACGAAAAGCCGGTGAATTTTAGACTTTTTAAATTGTACAGTAGGTTTTTCAAAGGGTTCTCATCATAGTGCTAAATTAAAGGTGATGTATTTACGTGTATCCCTTAAAAGGAAGCCATCCAGGGTTGTTTCATTTTTCTTAAGATTTCTGCCGGAATAACTCAACTGCCCTTTAAGCGGCCCCGCCTTGATCTTCAGGGTCACACTTAAATCATAGTTTGAAAAGGGGGGTAATTCAATTTCAGTAAATCCTTCTCCGGGCAGGAGTATTAATCCAACTTGTTTCCCTTTGCTATACCACCTGTAATTGATTGATATAAATTTCCAGTTAGCGGTGGCAGACCCGGTTATTTTCGCTGCAGATTTAAATGGGAAAATACTCAAATCAGATACATTATATTTTGAAAAACCAAATTCCCCAGCCAATCCTCCATTGTAGCCTTTCACTTTTACTTTTCCTTCAAACCCGCTCATCTGGGCTATATTGATATTTTCATAAAAACCCACCGGCATGCCCAACAAATAAGTTACACGCATTTTATTGGTATAATCATTTCTGAAAAAACTGCCCTGGAATTCCATTTGATCGATATTGTCTATCAGGTTCGGTTTACTGACAACACTGAATCCTAATTCCAGGGATTTCATTTTTTCTGGAAATAATGCATGGGTTTCACCGGTAGGGCTTTCAGTCAGGCTGATTTGTTGCTGGAGGGTTGGAAATTTCACATTTGTACCGGTGGTCATCCAGAATGCCATTGTTTGATTTGGTTGTCGTCTTGACGCAATCGTTGACAATTTTATGATGGTATGTTTCCAATTATTCTCCCCAAAATTTAAAAAAGCTTTTCCATCATTTTCCTCTTGGTGATCTTCGCGATATATTAACCGTGATTTTCTATCTTTCACCTGATCCTGCCTGATGCTAAAATCCAAATCCGTCAGCCATCGGCCTTCCTCGTCCCCTTTGCTATGCAATTTTATGACACTGGCAATCCCAAATTGACTGCGGTTTAAGTCCGCCCCTTTTAATCCAATTTGGTTTACATTGTTCATGGCCCGGTCATCCCAGAAACGCAAAACAGAATTTTCCATCTGGGCGCTGAACATGAGTTCTAATTGATTCAAATTGATATATTTCCTGGATTCGAACTTTTTGGAATTATGATCTAAATTCCGGATAATAATGCCAGCCAAATTATTTAATCCCTGTATTTCTTTTAGATTGTGATTGCCATATCCAAATTCCACTTTACCAAATGGGCCCAAAATGCCATTGTATCTTAACGCAATCAACTGATGGGTGGAATTAATAAAATTATTATCCCTGTTATTATCAAACGTTTGTTTATCCATAGTCAGGTTTATGTCTAAATCACCATAGAATAAATGATGTTTAAATTTCTGATTTATATCGGCTGATGTATGGGTTAATGCAGAAACCAATCCGCCATTTTCAATTTCAAGATCCTCAAATAACCTGGTGTAGGTACCCCGTTTTTGATTTAATGAAATAAATGTTTCCCCAAGTTGAAGTTGTCCATTGGCATTCCAAAAACCGGACTGATAACTGCCAAACTGCTGGGAAAATTTGATCCACCGGTCCTTGGCATTTTTTGGCAAAATATTAACGACCCCGGAAAAAGCATCTGGGCCATATAAAACAGAATGGCCGCCCTTTACAATTTCAATTTGTTCGATATTTTGCATATCGATTAAAGACAAATCAAAAACATTATCAAATGATCGGTTGAGTCTGAACCCATTGTAAAGAATCAAAACATCATCAGGATTTCCAGCGCGGATAGAAATGGTTTTTCTGCCGCTGAGAGACTCCTCAATCTGGACACTTTGATCTGTGGCCAGCAGATCCCCCGCGTCGGTAAAACCCCGCAGTTCAAATGCTTCGGATTGAATGATGGAAACAGTTTGGGGGAGGTCCTTTTCAATGGTAGGTTTCCGCTTATCCCCGGATGTTTCAATTGGATCAAACTGGAGTACCCTGGGCATCATGCGGATATGTGGCGAATGGGACAGGTTGTCCACCCGGATAAACACTTCTTCATACCCGATATGCTGGAATTTCACAATTTGATCATCATTGAATTGCCCTATATCCAACACATAGTTCCCTGATTCGTCGCTGGATACACCATAATCAGAACCTTGTACAGTGATATTGACCCCGCTCAAAGAGGCATCTGTCAACCGATCCTTAATTGCACCGGTAATTTCCTGTCCCCATAATATTGAGGTAAAAACAAATGAATAAACGAAATAATATTTTTTCATAATCCCCCGTCTTCGGCAAGCAGGCTTTTTTTATTTTCAGAAATAATGGTGTCTTTTATCTCTATGAAATAGGCATAGGCCGCTTCATAGTTGTTATCAATTTTTTCATCCAGGATTGCATCCTCTATGGCCGATTTGATTTTGCCAACAATGCGGCCTTCTTTTAATCCGCACACCTTCATGATTTCATCTCCCCGGACAGGGGACTGAAATGCGTGGAGCGCATCCCGTTCATTCACATCCTTCATTTTGGCTTCTACCCGCTCGAAATTTCCCATATACTTATTGACACGGTGAGGGTTTTTGGTGGTGATATCCGCCCGGCATAATGTAAGCAAATCATCCAGGTCCTCCCCTGCTGCTGCCATGACGCGACGGAGAGCGGAATCGGTGATTTCGTTTTTTGCCAAAGCGATGGGACGTAAATGAAGGAGGGTCAGTTTTTTGAGATAATCTTTCAGTTTATTGGATAATTTCATCCGTTTCGCCACTTTGTTCAGCATCCGTTCCCCCACTGCATCGTGCCCATGAAAAGTGTAGCCCTTTTGATTGTCGATCCGCCGTGTGTTGGGCTTTGCAATATCATGGACCAGGGCCGCAAACCGCAATTCCATTTTATCCGAAAGTTGTGCTGCATTATCCACCACTTGCATGGTATGATAAAATATATCCTTATGATGCCATTCGCCCGTTTGATCCATCCCGTACATAACATGGATTTCAGGGAATATGTGTTTCATTAATCCTGTTTTTTGCAGAATGTTCAATCCAATGGATGGTTTATCGGTGGCAAGAATTTTGGTGAATTCTGTCGTAGTGCGTTCCTGGGAAACAATTTGAATTCGCTCTGCCTGGCGCTGCATTGATTCATAACATTTATCTCCAATATGCATTCCCAGGCAAGAAGCAAAATAAGCCCCCCGCATCATTCTCAGTGGATCTTCCGAAAATGTTTCATCCGGGTCTAAGGGCGTGACCAAATGTTTTGTCAACAAGTCATGAACACCATGATGGGGATCGTGCAGTTCACCAAATTCTTTAGGGGTTAAACTCATGGCCATGGCATTCACAGTAAAATCTCGACGGAGAAGGTCGCCTTTTAAATCGGTATAAACCACTTTTTTCGGTTTCCTTGAATTCGAATCGTAGACTTCTTCCCTGGCGGCGGCCACTTCTATGGGGAAGGGTTTCGATGGAATATGCGCTGTAGAAAACCGGGGGAAGGGGATCACTTTTTTGATACCCATTTCTTTGGCGATAATCTTGGCAAATTCAATCCCGTCCCCCACAACCATGACATCAATTTCTTTTAGTTTTCTATTCAGTAATAAATCACGCACAACGCCCCCGACCACATAGACTTCTTTATCATGGGCGGCCGCAATTTCACCGATTTCTTTAAGAATATATCGGGGTTCCGGTTGAGTGTCAAGTAAATACTGGATATTTGCCATCCACAAAATTAAGACATTTATTGTAGAGACGTTGCATGTTTACCCGCCGAGAGGCGCGGCTACGTCTCTACGGATGACACTTTTTTTGATGATAGATATCCCTTACTTTTCATCCATGAGAATTCTAATCTCACTCATACTCACCTCAACATTCGCCTTTTCCCAATTCGGTAAGGTGGATGTAACCATTGACGACCGTCTCCTCCGTGACGGTGAAAGACAGGAACTTTCTTCTCTCAAGGATGAAATAACGCGCTTCTTTTCAGGACGTATCTGGAATGAAGATTTCCAGGGGCTCAATATTCCACTCTATATTTCATTCGCCTTCCAGGGTATGGCGCAAAAAGGCGGACTTAAAACATTCCACGCCCAGGTATTGATTTCTGACGGGTTGGATTTGCGGTATTTTGACAAAGCACTCCAATTCTATTTTAGTCCCGGGGGTGCGATCCATTTTGACCCGGTTATTTTTGATCCGTTGGGGAGTTTCCTGGCTTTTTATGCTTATTCCGTCATGGCGGGGTATATGGATACCTATGAATTTTACGGTGGAAACCATGCTTACGACCAGGCGCGGGAGATTGCACTTCGGGGAATTGCCTCTGACTTTCCCAAGGGATGGTCCTCCCGGGTGCAACTATTAAAAGAAGTAACCGGTAATAAAGGCCTCCGTGAGGCCCGCTTTGCCTATTACGTGGCTATGGATCTATTCGACCAGGGCAAGCCAGACGCAGCCTTAAAAGAGTTTGGACTTATGATGGATGGACTGAAAAAGGTGGTCTATGGCTTTCCAGTTGGCCGGATGCAATATTTCCTGAAAGCACATACCAGAGACATTACCCATCGGTTAACCATTTTGGGGCAGGCACAACACTTGCGGTATTTGGCTGATATTGACCCTGAACACAAAAAAATCTATTTAAGGGATATAAGGAACTAAATTATTCTTTAACGATCTCCCTTGATCGTTTCTTCCGGCGGATATAATAATCAAAAACCACGCTACCCCAGTATAACCTCCGGAGGACTTTTTTATCCTTCACCTGGCGGACTTGCTTTACTATTCGCCGACGTTTCCAGATGAAATGGGGATGGGTAACGATCCAAAATAATGATTGAATGATTCCGAGAAAGTGGTTCATATCCAAGCGAACCAATGAATAGACCAAGGCCACAAACTCTAACGCAAACCGGATGGGTGTTATATATAAAGTGAGAGGGAGACTGTAATTAGACAAAACCATGAGTAGTGAGTTGCGGTGGTTCAAATATTGCTTCTGCCGCGAAAACATGGGTAGCGTCACTGCATTTTTATGATATACGACTGAACTTGGAATAGCCCAGGTTTCTTTCCCCATGAGGTGAAATTTCCAGCAAAGGTCAATTTCTTCCTGGTGGGCGAAAAATGTTTCATCAAATCCGCCCGCTGTTTCAAAATCAGACTTCCGCACCATGATAGCAGTTCCGCTGGCCCAAAAAACAGGACACATCCGATCGTATTGCCCCTCGTCATTTTCTCGATCAAAAAACACACGCCCCCGTGCAAAAGGGAAACCCAACACATCCAACCAACCACCGACGCCACCGGCATAATCAAATTTGGTCCGGTCAAAAAAATTGAGAATCTTGGGCTGAACTGCCGCCACATTGGGATTGAGATTCATGAAGTCCGCCAAACTTTCCAGCCAGTGATGGTCCTGGACCGTATCATTATTCAGGAATACAAAATAGTCACCGTTTGCCACTTTGGTTCCACGATTACACCCACCGGCATAACCGTAATTTTGGTCATTTTCTATCAATTTAACTTGGGAGAAGTTTAGGCTCACCCAATCCGGGCTACCATCAGTGGAAGCATTGTCCACCACAATAATTTCAAAATTGGGATATTCCGTTTGAACGAGTGATTCCAAACATTCGGATAAAACATCGATCCCGTTCCAATGGGGAATGATTACCGAGACTATAGGGTTAGACATGGTATTGAGTAGAAGTAAAAAGGAAGAAGTAAAAAGGAATGTTGTTAAAACTGTTCAATCTATTCCTTATTACTTTTTCCTTCTTCCTTTTTAAGATCTTCCATCAGTTTTTGCGCCACAGGATCATTGGGATTTTTATCCAGCCAATCGGCCAACACTAATTCTGCCTTGGGCTTCATATCCAATTGTTTATAAGTAAAAACAAGAGATGAAACAATCTGGGTGAAATTTTTCCGCCATTCTTCCATTTCTTTTTGGGAAGCCAGGCGATCCCCACTTTCTATTTCTTTAAAATCAGCGTACAGCCCCTCAAAAATAGTTCGTCCCATTTCGAAGGAATCCAGTTGAGAAATATAGACTTGGCCAAAATCCAGTTGATCACGGATATCTATATCATCGCGGGTCATGAGGTTATCGATTATCCGTCTGAGTTCATCCTTGTTTCCCAACTCACCAAACAGCCGTCCCACTTGGTAATATAGATCCTTGGAATCGTAACGAATGGTTTTTTCAGGAATATTATCCTGCATTTTTGTCATGACTTCTAACGCTTTTTTACGATGGCCATCTGCCTTTTCCTTATCTGTCCGTTCGTTATCCTTAAAAGCCATATAATGATAAGCGGCCAATTGCATATAGGCACTGCGGAGGTTTTGCAGCAAGCGGATATTTGTGGTGGGAAAATAAAAGACATCCTCCCGGCCCAAGTTTCTGAAAAGATATCCCGGCATATAGTCCTTGGACCAAATTTCATTTTCTTTTTCATTCCAATCAGCCGCTTCAAGATCCTGCTCCCAAATATCAGAACCATATCCGGACATGAGGTTGATCCACATCCGCACCTCGTTGATGGGATTTCGGCGATCCACTTTATGGGGTCGCAAGCGATAAACCAATCCTTCCATTTCCAGGAATGGTTCCAAATCAAGACGGTTGGATCCGGGAACGGTTACGGCAAAATAAATAGGATAATTCCACTGTGCATCCCCAATGATTCTTATAATCATCATATCCTTAACCATGAGGGCTGCGCCGGCAAAAGTGGGATTTACTTTCCATTTAATAAAACCATTAGTATTTTTATCCGATTTTGGTGTCGGTATTGTAACTTCATCCAGCACTTTGCCATTTTTCCTTATAGGCCAAGGTTGAAGACCGGAGGCTACATCCATAATCTGTGCATCAGACATATCGATAAACCGTTCCAGTTCGCGCCCTTCTTTATCCACCTGTCCCCGGCGGGAATCCCGCAGTTGGCGAATATACCATTCTGTATTTAGAAGACTGAGATTTGCTACAGTGATATCCGTACGCACTCCTTCCACTTCCTGCAAATACCACAGGGGAAATGTGTCGTTATCGCCATTGGTGAAGAGAATGGCATTCGGTTCGCAGGATTGTAAAATATTGTAGCTGTAATCCCAAGCCAAGCGATTGTCAGAACGATCATGTTCATGATAATTGGCTTTGAGCATCATACCCGGCATCACTAACAGCATAACAGCCATGGCGCCGATTACTGCATTTTTAGCCGCCGGTTTATCCTTAAATAATATCCGGAGTTTATCCCCAAGGGCCGCCACGGCAATACTGATCCAAATGGAAAAGGCAAAGAAACTGCCCACGTAGGAATAGTCCCTTTCCCGCGGTTGGGGATTATCCTGATTTACAAAAATGATGATGGCCAAACCCATCATGAGGAATAAACTGAATACAGTAAAGGCTTGTTTCCGATCCCGCTGAAAATGGTAAAACATCCCCCACAAACCAAAGAGAAATGCCAATGGAAAGCCAAACTGGAACCAATTCACACCATCTTCTTTGGTATTGGCACCATAAGCGGTTACCCATTCATCTGTGCTGGGGCCACGTCCGGCAAATTGCCAAAGAAAATACCGCCAATACATTTTCTTCACCTGGTAACTCCAGAAATAATTCCACTGTTTATCCATGCGGTAGGTCTTGTATTTCCGTTCCTGGTTTGATGAATAATCCCGGTTATCAGCGGGACGGCCTACGATTTCGTGTTTAGGCGGCAGTCCTTTATATCGCCGGGGAAACTGGAACATTTGTCCATACTGCTCCCGTTCCATATAAGCAATAGCCCGGGAGACTGTGGATGGATCATTTTCATTGATGGCAGGATCCTGTCCTGAGCGAATAAAAATAGTGGCATAACTGGAATAGCCAATTAAAATGAGTACGATGGATGTGAGAGCTAAAGAGTATTGAAATTTTTTCTTTACAATTGCCGCAACCATTCCACCCACAACAGCTAAACCGAGAATAATAGCCAAGTTCAATCCAACAGTATCCACCAATTTTGGCGTACCGTTAATAATACCTCCATTAATTACCAAGTAAACCACGCCTGTAATGGCTGATGTAATGAGAAATCCTTTGTAAGAGAATTTATATTTCCGGAAATAAATGATAAGTGCAATAAATGGGAGGGCCAAAAGGTTCAATAGGTGAACGCCGGTGGCGAGACCGAGCATATAGGCGATAATCAAAATATACCGTTCATTTCCTTTTTCATCTGCCCGTTCTTGCCAATGAAGAATGAGCCAAACCACAATGGCGGTGAAAAATGTTGAGAAACCATAGACTTCCGCTTCGACTGCATTGAACCAATGAGAATCGGTAAATGCAAATGTGAGGGCACCCACCATTGATCCGCCAAAGGTGATGATGGCATCCATTTGGGTTTGGATCTTACCACGGTAATTGGAGATCAATTTCACTGTAGAGAGGTAGAGGTACATGACCGCCAAGGCACTCACCACGGGGGAGATCAAATTCACTCGAAAGGCTATATCCGGATTGAATGGAATCATTGAAAAAACGCGGCCAATGATCAAATACAATGGACTTCCCGGCGGGTGGGGCACCCCTAAAATATAGGATGTGGCAATGAATTCACCCGAATCCCAATAAGGGACCGTGTCGGCCATTGTGAGCAAATAGACCAAAAATGATATCGCCAGAGCGAGCCCGGCGAAAATGCGATTGAGTTTTATATAATCAGAATGGATCAAGTGTTAGTCTTTCTTCTCTTTTTTTGTAGCCTTTTTCGCCTTCGGAGACTTCGTCTCCTTCTTTTTCGCCTTAGGCTTTTCTTCAACTTCCGCTTCAGAATTTTCTGTCTTCTTTTCGTCTAACTTCTCAGAATTATCAGAATCTGATGATTCTGCCCCCTTTTTCTGTTCGTCGATGAAATTGAGTTTTAATTCGCTGAGACTATGAATGATATACTGCTCTTCCCATTCACTCAGGTTGCCCTTCATTTTGGTCTGGAGCATATCCAAAAGGTCGATATAATAGGTGGCTTGTTCCAAGTTTCGTTCCAATGTATCAGAGACGGGATTTTTGACTTTCCCCAGAGATATCCATGCACTTTGCACAAATGTGTTCACCAGGTGGATAAATAATTGATCTTCTTTTTTTAATTGTTCTTCGGCCATGATTCTCCTCTTGAGTGGCTTTTATTCAAATTCGGGGTAAATGTTTCATATACTGACAAAAACAGCCGGG
>JAYEFG010000061.1:0-2691 GCA_034658595.1 Fidelibacterota bacterium
GATGACAGCAACGAACATAAAAGACTACTTGGATACCAATCATATCCATTACACGACAATCTCACATTCCCCTGCTTATACCGCCCAGACCATCGCTGCGACAGCCCATGTTTCCGGCAAGGATTTTGCCAAAACAGTGGTAGTCAAACTAGATGGAAAACTGACCATGGCCGTTTTGCCCGCCAATTACAGGATTGATTTCGATCGCCTGAAAAAAGTAACCGGCGCCAAAAAAGCCACCTTGGCAACCGAGCAGGAATGGAAAGAATGTTTCCCGGAATGTGAAGTTGGCGCCATGCCGCCACTTGGCAATCTCTATGACATGGATGTTTTTGTGACAGAAAGTCTCAGTGAAGATAATGAGATTTCCTTTAATGCCGGAACCCATACGGAGTTAATCCAAATGAAATACCGGGATTTTGAAAATCTTGTGCATCCTCATATAGAACATTTTTCTGATCGAACAAACGCCCGAAACTGAAACAACATAAAACCCAATAAAGGTGAGCCGGGTGAGGTAGTCTTGCCCGGCCAATCCTTAGGAATGGAAAACCAAGTTAGGGTCAATAGATATGGTTACACGATTCTTACTTCTTATTTCCTTTGTATTTTCTCAGCAATCAAACTGGGAATCAAAGGCAGTTAAAATGGTGAATGAACAAATTATCGTCCGTGGTGTGACGGATCAAAATGTGTTGAAGGTATTGGAAACAACGCCCCGCCACCAGTTTGTCCCGGCGGAAATTGCCAAATATGCCTATGATGACAGTCCCCTTCCCATCGGTGAGGGGCAGACCATTTCGCAACCATACATTGTTGCATTCATGACGGAAATACTGGAAATGGATTCCAGTCATAAAGTTTTAGAAATCGGCACTGGTTCGGGCTACCAAGCCGCTGTACTCAGTCCATTGGTGAAACAGGTTTACTCTATTGAGATTGTAAAAACATTGGCGAATCGCGCCGACAGCACCCTAAAGAAATTGGGATATAAAAATATCAACGTCCTCTGGGGAGATGGCTATAAGGGCTGGCCGGAAGAAGCGCCCTTTGACCGTATCATCGGTACGGCGGCGCCGGCGGAAATTCCACCAGCATTGATCGAACAATTGAAACCGGGAGGGAAGATGGTCCTGCCCGTGGGAACAAAATGGCAGGAATTGGTGGTGGTGACCAAAAGTCATTCAGGATCGATAAGCAAAAAGACTGTATTGCCCGTACGGTTCGTACCTATGGTGCACCCGGAATAATTATAAGTCCCTTTTATTTCTAATTATATTAATTTGTAAATGAATAAAGGAAAACAATTTGCCCCAAGACCAACAACCATTTAATCCGCTTCAAGAACCAATCAAGGCAGATTTTTTTATCTTCTGATTATTTTAATAATGAAAGTAAGAATGAGAAAAAAGTTGATGCACTTGGGTATGTATTTCTGGCAGTACCCATCGTTGCTATAATTACAGATGTTACTATCCCAAAAGAACGGAAAGAATTTTACTCTGGTCTATCAGAAGAGAATCAATTCGAATATGCCCGGTATTATAAATGGACAATCAAATTAAGCCGAGCATTGTATATTTTTGGTCCGTTAATTATTATGATGCAAGATCCCATTGAATCGACTCCACCTATGGAGCCCATGTAGGATTAATGCTAAAACTTTGAAATTGATAAATAACGTATAATTCCTTCGACCTCCATGAAGGAAATTACAATCATCTGCAATCCCACCGCCGGGGCCGGCCAAGCACAAAAGCGCTGGGAAAAATTCAAAGTTGAGCTAGATGATGCATCAATTAAATATAAAGTTCTTTTTACAGAATCGCCCAATCATGCCACAGAGCTTACCCTAATCGCCATCCAAAATGGGGCCACCCGAATTGTTTCTTTTGGTGGAGATGGTACTCTTAATGAAGTCATTCAAGGCATGGTTTCACCCACACCGGGATTTGTTGGAAATTTAGAATTGGTGGTATTAGGTGCCGGCAGCAGCAACGATTTTGAAAAGACATTTAAGGCGATACCGTGGATTGAAAAAATCCAAGGGGGTAAAAAGGTTCCAATTGATCTTGTTCGGGCGGACTTTTACGATTTTGAAGGGAATCCAGCCACGCGGTTTTTTGCAAATAATTCCAGCATTGGATTGGTGAGCCAAGCAGGAAAGCAGTTCAATGATGCAAAAGGAATCGCCCGAATGATCAAAAAAATGAGTGTAGATACAACTGCACTTATTGTTGGCATCCAAACACTTATCAAGTGGAATCCCATGGATGTGAATCTAATTGTTGAAGGTGAGACGAAAACTAATTCGACTTTAATTAATATTACGGTGTATAAAAATCCCTATGTTGCCGGCAGTATGAACTATAACAAATGTGTGGATAAAGGGGATGGAAAGTTGAGTGTTGCTTTGATCAATGGTGTATCCAAAATAAAATTACTGGGATTGATCCCGGCATTATATAATGGAACTGTATTGGATAAAGATGGGACAGAATATTTTGAATGTGAATGGCTGGAACTTCAGACGGATCATAATGTGGCTGTGGAAATGGATGGTGAAATTGTCGGCCGCCCTCCGGCGCGGTACACCGTTTTAAAACATGCCATTCATACGGTGGTTGGCTAATGACTGACTATTCCAAATTTTGCACGGAGGGCAGTTCCTACACATTCGCATATATCTCC
>JAYEFG010000062.1:0-37789 GCA_034658595.1 Fidelibacterota bacterium
CAGGCGTTAGGCCTTCCATTGAAAACCCGCAACTTTATACTGATGTGAATATCAACGGTACCCAGACATTACTCGAAGCTATGCAGGTCTCCGGCGTGAAAAAATTTCTGTTTGCTTCTTCTTCATCTGTTTATGGAAATAATAAGAAAACACCATTTTCCGAGGATGACATAGTGGATTTCCAAATATCACCCTACGGTGCCACCAAGAAAATGGGTGAAGTGCTCTGTTATACTTACCATCATTTGAGTGGGATACTCACATCCTGCCTGCGGTTCTTCACAGTTTATGGTCCAAGGCAACGGCCAGAAATGGCGATCCACAAATTTACCCGCATGATGAAAAATAGGAAACCGATCCCATTTTTTGGTGATGGATCCACGTCTCGTGATTACACATTTATTGATGATATTATTGATGGTATATTTGGCGCCATGAATGCCGAAGATCCATATGCCATTTATAACTTGGGAAATTCAGAACCTGTGAAGCTGAATGAATTAGTCCAAGTCATAGGAGAGCGGTTAGGTTGTGAACCCGTCCTGGATCGACAGGAATTACCCATGGGTGATGTCTTTCAAACTTTTGCTGATGTATCCCGGGCAAAATCTCGATTGAATTATGATCCCCAAATTAGTATTGACGAAGGAATCAGTCGATTTGTGAAATGGTTTGAATCTATGGCAGAATCGCACGGAGAATTATTTTCGTGAAAGAAAGACGATTAGAAATTTTAGGCATCTTGTCTGTCGCCATATCTCTTTTAGTATTTATCAGTTTACTGGGGTACAGCCCTTTTGAAGATCCGGGAATTTCGCCCAATGTGCGGGTGGAAAACCCAATGGGAATCCTGGGTGTATGGATCGCCTACTTTTTCATCAAACTCACCTTCGGATACAGTTCTTTTATTTTACCACTGTTAGCAATTTCCTGGGGAATATGGTTTTTTACCCATAAAGAATTTGAAGCCATCAGTCGTCTCTCGGGATATTTGGTTGGTATTGTTGTGCTTTCATCAATCACATTGGGTGCCGCACAAATCTTTCGCTATGGCATAGCGGATACAACTTATCGGTTCAGCGGTATGATCGGCGGTCTCATTTCAGGGATGATTTATGACTTTGTGGGTGGTACTGGAATTGTTATTGTTCTGCTGGCATTATGGTTGGTACTCATTCGTGGATATTTTGGTTTTAGTTTTTATAAACCGATTCGATCTGTTATAGAAAAGTATAAGAAAAAACAGGAAGAAAAATCCTTGGTTACTGAACAAAAGTCAGTAGAAGAAGAAAAGCGTCTCCATACACAAAACCTGATTACCAAAATTGATATGCGGCGGAAACAAGAAGAAAAATTGATTGAGTCTAAATTAGGAGTTGTTGAAGATCATAAGGAAGCGTCAGGTGAATCAATTGAGTCAGAGTCTGAATCCCAAGCGCAACAGGAGGGTATTGTGGAAAAATCTTTTGATGAGATCGCTATCGATCAGGATGAATCTTCTGAAAAAGTAAAAACAGAAAAGCCTGAAACGGATGCGCTTGGTGAAGATGATATTGAGGTGGGGGAAGTTGTAGAGGAAATAGAAGTTGATCTCAATACTGTCCAGGAACGAAAAGCGCCAAAAAAAGCTTATCAATTACCATCTGCTGACTTATTGGCAAGTCCGGTAAATATTCAAAGCGGCATGAGCCGCGATGAGTTGGTGAATCGGGCTAATTTCCTTCAGCAATCATTGGAAACATTCGGTGTCGTTGGAAAGGTTGTTAATGTAAGTCCGGGGCCTGTAATTACCCTCTTTGAAGTTGAACCTGCAGAAGGTGTCCGCGTCAATAAATTTGTAGCATTATCCGATGATCTGGCCCGTGTGATGGAAGCCAGCCGCGTACGCGTGATTGCACCCATCCCCGGGAAATCTTCTGTGGGGATCGAGATTCCCAACCGCAATCCTGAAATGGTCTTTTTCAAGTCCGTTATTAATTCTGAAAAATTTGCTTCTTCCGATTCTAAACTGGCCTTGGCAGTGGGTAAAACAACGTCGGGTGAAATCGCCATTTTGGATCTGGGTCAAATGCCCCATCTATTAATTGCAGGAACCACGGGCTCTGGAAAGTCTGTTTGTATGAATACCATCATTGCCAGTTTGCTTTACCAAAGTACCCCGGATGAAGTAAAGTTTGTTATTATCGATCCGAAGAAGGTTGAAATGGCTTTTTACCGTGCATTGGCCGACTATCATCTGTTAAAAATTGAAGATATCACGGAACCTATTGTAACCACGCCGGAGAATGCTGTTTTGGCTTTGAGAGCTGTTGAAAAAGAAATGGGACACCGTTATGATTTACTTGCTGATGCGGTGGTCAGAAATATTGGTGAGTATAATAAAAAGATGAAGGACAAGGGTGAGGACATCATGCCCTTTATCGTTGTCCTGATTGATGAGTTAGCCGACTTGATGATGCTTAATGCGAAAGAGGTCGAAGCTCCCATCGCTCGTCTGGCTCAATTGGCCCGTGCTGTTGGCATTCATCTTGTTGTTGCCACACAAAGACCATCGGTGGACGTGATTACCGGTGTGATCAAAGCAAACTTCCCATCCCGGATTGCTTTCCAGGTAGCTACAAAGATTGATTCCAGGACCATTATTGACGGTTCCGGGGCAGAAAAACTTATCGGTCGTGGTGACTTGTTATATCTTGGGTATGGATCTTCGGAACCATCCCGCCTTCACAATGCATTCCTGAGTCTGGAAGAAATTGAAGCACTCATGAAGCACATTTCCACCCAGCCTAAAGCAGAGGATTTTGTGATAGCAAGTCCGAGGGAAACTCTGGGGGCCGGCGGCCTGGTGACAGGCGACGAGGGTGGTTCCGATGATCTATTCAAGGAAGCGGTTCAATTGGTTGTGATGCATCAGCAGGGATCAATTTCCCTGATTCAGAGGCGTCTTAAAGTAGGATATTCCAGGGCTGCCAGACTGATTGACGAAATGGAGCAAGCGGGCATTGTGGGTGCCTTTACCGGGAGTAAAGCTCGAGAAGTGTTAGTAGATGAATCCTACCTGAAATCGATCGACTGATAGTCCATGGGGCGCATTCTAATATTTTACTTCCTGCTTACGGCAGGAATGGGGGCCCAAACCAATCCCTGGAAAGACAAATTTATTGCTGCCATGAACGACCCAAATGGTGTTTCTATTTCGGTTGAAATTCAACAGAAACAATTTGAATCCAGTTATGTTGAGCGGGGCACCATTGAAATTTTAAAGGAAAAACATTACCTATTGGATACTGTCTCGGAAACCGTTCGTGTGGCTGGAGATACAATTCAAACGTGGAACAAAATGACTGACCAACTCATTATTGATCAAATGATCGAAGGAGATTTGAGTATTTTTGACCTTATTACCGGTGACTTCAAGGATGTTGTTTTTGGAACACCCGTTATAGGTCCAAAACTGGTTGCCATGGATTATGATATCCCGATTATGGGATACACAGGAAAAATAACAATATTAAAAAATGGTCAGCCAAAAAATATAAAGATCACCTATGGTCCCGACCAGAGTGTTTCTTTGAAGATAAATAGCTATAGCAAAGGTAACTTAAAATTATATCACTCTTTCAACCCGAAAACAACGAAGGTTATCAATCTCCGTGAATAAGTGGATCAAATTTCTTAGCAGTATTGCCATAAGTGCTGTTGGCCTGTATTATGCTTTTGGCAAGGTGGACTTAAATGAATTGTGGTTTCACCTCAAATCCGTAAACTTGTTTTGGTTCTCTATTGCAATCCTGTTGCTTGTTTTTTCGGTGGTGATACGAGCCGAAAGATGGCAATTCTTGCTTGAGCCCATTGATAGTATTCGATTCCATCCCCTTTTCGCCGCTACAATGGTAGGTTATTTTGGGAATGCAGTGCTTCCCTTTCGATTGGGGGAATTGCTGCGGGCTTATACCATTTCTGCCCGAAAAAATGTGGATACTTCAGCCGCCTTTGGAACGATTATTCTTGAAAGAATCCTGGATATGCTGGGACTTGTCAGTACGATTTTGGTTTTTGGTTGGTTTTATTCCTTTGATGAGAGCGGTCGGACTATCATGATTTCTGTCGTCCTCCTTACCTTATTGGGATTTGGATTTATCTTGGCTTTGGGCCGAGCCCAATCCCATTTAATGGAGCGCATTGAAAAATGGTCCATTTTCGAAAAACCATTCGCACACCGCATCTTAACAATTATAAACAGTTTAGTGGATGGGTTAACTTCAATTCGCGCGACGAAGCATGTAGGGCAAATTGTCATCCATACTATATTTATGTGGGTGATCTATTTCTCAATCACCTATGCTGTGATCTTGGCCACAGGAATCAGCTTATCATGGATTGAAGTAGGTGTCGTTCTTATTTCTACATCTTTGGCCGTTGCCATTCCTGCTGCTCCCGGTGCTGTTGGTACTTATCATGCCGCTGCTGTTTATGTGCTTACTGTCATGTTTTTTGTTGACAGGGTAGAGTCACAAGCCTTTGCGGTGTTATTGCACGCAGTGGGATTTATTCCATTAATCATAATCGGATTTGTTTACTTTTTGCGCAGTTCTGTTCACATCAGAGATATTTCAGGTCGGCACATCGTCGAATGAAAAAATACGATACTATATTTCTTGACCGCGATGGCACCTTGAATCCTGATCCGGGTTATATTAATTCAATGGATCAGTTTGTGTTTTACGATTTTACCATGGATGCATTGAAGATTTTAGGTGATGGGGGTAATCGCTTTTGTATTATCACCAATCAATCCGGGGTTGGACGCGGTATGATTGAATTGGATGTCCTGAGCGAAATACACAATTTTATTCTGAATCAATTTCATGATAATGGGTTGGAATTGTTGGGAATTTATTTTTGTCCTGACCATCCTGATGAAGCAACCGATTATCGTAAACCTGGAATAGAACTGTTTAAACAAGCAGCGGAAGACCATGGCATTGATCTGTCAAATTCTATTATGATCGGGGATACTGATTCCGATATCCTGGCCGGGGTAAATTCAGGTATGGATACTATGCTCGTGTATACCGGTAGGGGAAAGGAAGCGCAGTCCATTCTAAGGGAAATTACCCCAACATTTACTGCAGATAATCTATTGACAGGCGCAAAACAGATATTAGGTCAAGATTAATGAAAATGGGCGTTTTATTTGGAGGCAATTCGGCAGAGCGCGAAGTTTCTTTAAGCTCTGGGAAAGCGATTATAGCAGCCTGTAAAGCATTGGGTCATGATGTAGTTGAACTCGATCCGCAGAATGGTATGGAAAGGCTGATCCCTGACTTAACTGTTTTGGATGTGGTTTTTAACAGCCTCCACGGTGGGGATGGAGAAAATGGCGTCATTCCAGGATTTTTGCAGGTGCTGGGAATCTGCTATACAGGGTCGGGAAATGAAGCATCAGCTATTTGTATGGATAAACGGGTCAGTAAAGCTCTTGTTCACAGGAAAGGTTTTGCCACACCCCATTGGATATCGTTTGGGAAAGATGACCCAATCCCTTCTATGGTTGATATGGAATTTCCCATCGTTGTGAAACCCAATGACCAGGGAAGTACCATTGGCCTGACTGTCGTACGAGAAATATCCGGGATTGAGAATGCGATTGTATTGGCGCGAAAATATGCAAGTGTGGTCTTAATCGAAGAATTTATTGCGGGGAGAGAAATCACTGTTGCGGTAATCGGTGATAGCGCTTATCCCATTGTTGAAATCGTTCCATCACATGATCTTTACGATTATGAATGCAAATATACCAAGGGCATGACGGATTATTTTTGTCCTGCGGATATAGAAAAATATATAACAAAAGCCATTCAGGATTCTGCAGTAAAGATTCATAAATTGCTTGGGTGCCGTCATTATTCCCGTATGGATTACCGGTTGGATGAAAATGGAAAGGCATGGTTCCTGGAAGTGAATACATTGCCGGGGATGACAGAAACAAGTCTTGTCCCGAAAGCTGCCGGAGCAGCTGGATTAAGTTTTCCTGAATTAATACAAACAATTATTGATGAGGCGTTAAAGGAATAATGAAACAGCAATGGATAGCCGTCAGGTCGAAACCCCGGGCAGAAAAAGTGGCCTGCGAACAGTTAACCAAAAAGGGGATCGAAGCTTATCTACCGCTGGTGAAAGAACGGCGCAAGTGGTCCGACAGAAAGAAATGGGTAGAATTACCCCTTTTTTCCAGTTATTTATTCGCTAGGATTGAACTCCAGAATTCGATCTTTGTACTCCAGACACATGGTATAAGTACGATAGTCAGATTTAACGGGAAAATTGCTGTTGTTCAGGATGAAGTTATCAATGCTATCCGCTTGGCATTGGAGGGTGGATATGAGTTGGAACCTACGGAATATTTTACAGTAGGTGATGGGGTAGAAGTAATCGAGGGCCCTATGAAAGGTGCACAAGGCATTGTGTCCCGGTTAAGAGGACAGAATAGACTCGTCATTAAGATTGATGCCTTACAACAGGCCATTGCCGTTCATATCGAAACCAAATTTCTTCGATCGATAGGGAAAAAACGTGCTCCGATTTTATAATTCAATAACCCGTAAAAAGGAAAATTTCATCCCTTTAAAAAAAGGGAATGTTAAACTTTATACCTGCGGACCCACCGTCTATGATAGGGCCCATATCGGCAATTTCCGCACCTTCCTTTTTGAAGATTTTTTAAAGCGGACATTAATTGCTTTGGGTTACGACGTATACCATGTCATGAATATTACGGATGTGGATGACAAAACGATTAAGAAATCCCTGGAGGAGGGAAAGTCCCTATCAGAGGTTACCCAATATTATTCCGGTTTGTTCAACAAGGATTTGAGAGCGTTGAAGATCGTCCCTGCTGATGTATATCCTGCTGCCACGGAACACGTGGATGGCATGATCAAAATGATCCAATCATTGATTGAAAAGAGGTATGCCTATAAAACAGATGATGGTTCTGTCTATTTTTCCATCGAATCATTTAAAGATTACGGTGCGCTCACGAATATTAATATGGAAGAAATGCGCCAATCGGAACGGGTAGATTCAGACGAATATGGTTTGGACAATCCCCAAGATTTTGCCCTTTGGAAGGCTTACAAAGATGAAGATGGTGATGTGGCTTGGGATTCCCCGTGGGGAAAAGGGCGCCCCGGTTGGCATATTGAATGTTCGGCTATGTCTACAGAATATTTAGGTAATCATTTTGACATTCATTGCGGAGGTGTGGATAACAAATTTCCTCATCATGAGAATGAAATTGCCCAATCGGTTTGTGCTGTTGAAACACCCTTTGTTAATTTTTGGCTCCATTCCGAATTCCTTATGGTGGATGGTGGCAAAATGAGTAAATCCCAGGGAAACTTTTATTGTATATCGGATTTGTTTGAAAAAGGATTTACGGCTGAAGAGATTCGCTATATTATGCTCAGCGCCCATTATCGGACAAAAGTTAATTTTACTTTGGATAAACAGCATGAAGCTAAAATGGGAATCCAAAGGATTCATGAATTGCGGACCCGGCTTGAGTCATTTTCTAATGAGGTTACTAAAGGATTCCCATCCGCGATGGGTGAATTTAATTCTGCTCTGGAAGATGATTTGGATGCACCGAATGCATTAGCTGTGTTCTTTGATTGGATTCGCGCCACCAATTCTACTCTGGATAATAATGAATCATCTGAATTGGAAGCATCTCATGGTTTGAATTTTATTACATATTTCGATTCTGTTTTTGGTGTACTTCCGGAGGATGAGTCGATTCCTCAAAATATTATAGACTTGGTGTCAGAAAGGGAAGAAGCCCGACAGAGCAAAGATTGGGTAAAATCTGATGAATTACGGAATCTGATCGCTACCAAAGGTTGGATTGTAAAAGACACATTAGATGGTCCAAAACTTTCCCCTAAATAATATCTATTAAAACAATAAATTTATTCAAAAATAATTGTTATTAAATTATTTTTGACTTACTTTTCAAGACTTTTTTCGGTTGTCTCAGGGCTCAGTGCGTACAAGAACTGTGCCATGTGCGTTAATAATCGATGGTAAAATGATCCATGGAGCGGGTCGAATCCGGTTACCATAACTAAAACAGTTTTTGGATTACTGTCCAACTTGCCGGTGTAGCTCAGTTGGTAGAGCAGCTGATTTGTAATCAGCAGGTCGGGGGTTCGAATCCCTTCGCCGGCTCATTTAGTAGAATCGTTCCAGTGAAAAAAGTAAAAACGTTTTTTTACAAGGCCTTGAACTGAGAGGGGAGATGGCCGAGTGGTTAAAGGCAGCAGACTGTAAATCTGCCGACGAATGTCTACGGAGGTTCGAATCCTTCTCTCCCCACGCTGCGGGTGTAGTTCAATGGTAGAACCCCAGCCTTCCAAGCTGGTGACGTGAGTTCGAATCTCATCACCCGCTCGAAGTGCCTACGTAGCTCAGTGGTAGAGCACTTCCTTGGTAAGGAAGAGGCCGCCGGTTCAATCCCGGCCGTAGGCTCTCTTTCTGGATCAGACAAATTAATCAGGAGGATTAATACAAGATGGCAAAAGCAAAATTTGAACGAAGTAAGCCCCATTTAAACATTGGTACAATCGGTCATGTGGACCATGGGAAGACGACGCTGACGGCGGCGATAACCATGATCCAGGCCAATCAGGGTTTGAGTGAAATACGATCTTTCGACAGTATTGACAATGCTCCGGAAGAAAGAGAACGGGGGATAACCATTCAGACGGCTCACGTGGAGTATGAAACGGCCAACCGTCACTATGCGCACGTGGACTGTCCCGGTCACGCGGATTATATTAAGAACATGATAACCGGAGCGGCCCAGATGGACGGTGCTATTTTGGTGGTATCGGCTGCGGACGGCCCCATGCCCCAGACCCGTGAGCACGTTTTACTGGCCCGCCAGGTGAATGTGCCTTCCATGGTTGTGTTCATGAACAAGACCGACCAGGTGGATGATGAAGAGCTGATTGAACTGGTGGAAATGGAACTGCGGGATCTTTTAAATGAATATGATTTTCCCGGTGATGATATTCCTATAGTGAAGGGCAGTGCCTTAAATGCATTGAATAATATTAGTGATGAAGGAGCCACCGGCTGTATTACAGAACTGATGGAAGCCTGTGACAGTTTTATTCCTGAACCGAAGCGGGATATTGATAAAGCCTTTTTAATGCCGGTTGAGGATGTATTTTCCATCACGGGACGCGGTACGGTGGGTACGGGCCGTATTGAGAGCGGTATCATCAAAGTTGGTGATGAAGTGGAAATGATTGGTATGGGGGCCAATAAGAAGACTGTTGTAACCGGTGTAGAAATGTTCCGTAAGCTTCTGGATGAAGGTCGTGCGGGTGATAATGCCGGATTATTGCTTCGCGGTGTGGATAAAGATGAGTTGACCCGTGGCATGGTTTTGGCCAAACCCGGATCAATCACGCCGCATACGAAGTTTAAAGCCAGTGTGTATGTATTGAAGAAAGATGAAGGGGGTCGTCACACCCCGTTTTTCAACGGTTACCGTCCCCAGTTTTACTGCCGGACCACGGATGTGACGGGAGTGGCCACCCTGCCCCGCGGTACAGAGATGGTGATGCCCGGTGACAATGTTGAACTGGAAGTCGAATTGATTACACCAATCGCAATGGATAAAGAATTACGATTCGCTATCCGTGAAGGCGGTCATACGGTGGGCGCCGGTGTGGTTACTGAGATTGTGGAATAGGAGACTTTTGAATGGCTGGCAATAGCAAACGTGCAATCATTCAGCTGGAAAGTACAGCTGGAACCGGTTACCGTTATACAGTAGCCAAAAGTAAGCGTCTGCATCCGGAACGTGTAGAGTATCGTAAATACGATCCCGTCGTCCGTAAGCACGTCATCTTCAAAGAGACCAAGTAAATTTTCCTGAAGTATTGCCAGTCGTCTGCTTAGGTGGCTGCCAGTCTCATAAAGGAGTGTAGCTCAATTGGTAGAGCACCGGTCTCCAAAACCGGGGGTTGCAGGTTCAAGTCCTGTCACTCCTGCAGAAATAAAAACTGAATTTGGGAAATCGATTTAGTTAGAACATAATGAACAAGATTAAAAAGTTTTTTTCCGACGTTAAATTCGAGATGAAAAAAGTATCATGGCCCAATTGGGATGAATTAAAAGGATCCACCTTTGTGGTAATTTCATTCTCAATTTTGATCAGTATATTCTTGTTTTTTATCGATCGAATTCTCTCAACTGTGTTACAGGTTGTACTTTAGACGATGAATTGGTATACCCTCAGAGTTATTTCCGGAAAGGAAAAGAAAGTCAGGGATAATCTTCTTTTTGAATTGGATTTCCAAGGATTTTCAAATGAGGTGGAGAATGTTCTGGTCCCTTCTGAAAATATCGTTGAAATGAAAGACGGTAAAAAGAAGGTGAAGAATAAAGTTTTTTTCCCGGGATATATTTTAATCCATATGAGTGAATCCAAAGAAGCACGTCACTTGATTGAAAATACAACCGGTGTTATGAACTTTGTTGGTGCCAATGGCGATCCGCAGCCCCTAAAAGAGGAAGAAATAACTCGAATCCTTGGAGAAGTAGAAGGTCGTGAAGGTCTTGAAGTGGTTTTGGCGCCCTATCGTGTCGGTGATGCAGTGAAAGTAACCGATGGCCCTTTTGTGGATTTCTCCGGTTATGTAAACGAGGTGAACAAGGAAAAACAAAAGGTGAAAGTTTCCGTGAGTATCTTCGGCAGACCAACACCCATCGAATTAGATTTTTTACAGGTTGAATTAGAAAAATAGGCTAAATAATGGCAAAAAAAGTTTCAGGATATATAAAGCTTCAGATTCCTGCCGGTCAGGCAAACCCGGCACCACCTGTTGGACCTGCACTGGGTCAGCAGGGTGTTAATATCATGGAATTCTGTAAAGCGTTTAATGCCGTAACTCAGGAACAGCCTGGCATGATTATCCCCGTGGTGATTACCGTTTATGTTGATCGTAGTTTCACTTTTATTACGAAGACACCCCCTGCGGCAGTTTTGCTTAAGAAAAAAGCAGGTGTTCCCAAAGGATCCGGTGAACCCAACCGTGAAAAGGTGGGTAAGGTATCCGAAGCAGATTTGCGGGAAATCGCCGAAATCAAGATGAAGGATTTAAATGCCCATTCAGTTGAAATGGCAATGGAAATGATCCGCGGAACCGCCCGTAGTATGGGATTAGAGGTGCAAGGTTAATGAAAATTTCAAAAAATCAAAAAACAGCACACGCTAAATTGGATCGGATGAAGGAATATTCCCTGGAGGATGCGGTTAAATTAGTCAAAGATATGAAATTTGTCAATTTTGATGAATCGGTAGACCTGGCCATCAATTTAGGCGTTGATCCCCGTCATGCAGACCAAAATATTCGGGTAACAACAACCTTGCCTCACGGAACCGGTAAAGAAGTGAAGGTTTTGGTTATAACTCAGGGTCCAAAAGAAAAAGAAGCCCAGGAAGCCGGTGCTGATTATGTTGGTAAAGAATTCCTTGATAAACTCAAAGGCGGTTGGGAGGATGTGGATAAAATCATTGCCACCCCGGATATGATGCCAGAATTGGGTAAGCTAGGAAAAATCCTCGGCCCTAAAGGATTAATGCCTAATCCAAAAAGTGGTACAGTAACCATGGATATAGCCAGTGCGGTAAAAGATTTAAAAGCCGGTAAAATTGAACTTCGTGTTGAAAAAACAGGTATAGTTCATGCTCAATGCGGAAAAAGTTCGTTTGAGGAAAGTGCATTGATTGAAAATATCCGTACCGTTTATGAAACCGTGATGAAAGCCAAGCCCCCTTCAGTTAAGGGAACCTACTTAAAAAAGATTAGTGTTTCTTCGACAATGGGGCCTGGAATTAAAGTTGATCAAGGAAGCATTAAGTAAATGCCTAATACAACAAATATTCAACAGGTAGAAGTATTAACCGAAAAACTCGCCAGAGCAAAAGCGGTTTACATCACCGATTATCTTGGACTTAATGTTGAAGATATTAATGAGCTTCGTCGCGAGTTTCATATAAATAATGTGGAATACCAGGTCGCTAAAAATACACTGTTAAAACTGGCGGCGAAGAATAATGCGTTAGAAGGCCTTGATCAATTCTTAAGCGGTCCAACGGCAATTGCCCTTTCCTATGAAGACCCAACCGGCCCGGCACGTGTCCTGAAAAAATTCACAACAAACCATGATCTTCCTGGAGTAAAGGGGATCGTGTTTGATGGAGATGTTTTTGCAGGCAGCGAATTCAAACGAATCGCTGATATGCCAACGAAAGTAGAATTACTGGGTATTCTGGCGGCCCTATTACAATCCCCCATAACCAAATTGATGTGGGCGCTAAAATCGCCTATGACAGATTTGGGTAATGCATTAAACAATCTAAAAGACCGAAAATCTAATTAAGAAATAATAAGGAGCTACGACAATGGCTGATACAAACAGAGCCGATGTGCTAACCTATCTCGAAAATGCCAATATGATGGAAATCTCTGATCTCATCAGTGAGATTGAAGAAAAATTTGGTGTAACTGCTGCAGCCCCCGTTGCTGCTGTCGCTGCTACTCCCGCTGGAGGCGGTGAAGCTGCTGCTGAAGAAAAAGATGAATTCGATGTTGTATTAACATCCTGCGGTTCATCTAAAATCAGTGTAATAAAGGTGGTTCGCACACTGACAAGCTTAGGCTTGAAAGAAGCCAAAGAATTGGTTGATAGTGCACCGAAGGCAATTAAAGAAGGAGTTTCCAAATCCGAAGCTGAAGAAGTTAAAACACAGCTTGAAGAAGTTGGTGCTTCTGTCGAACTAAAATAAGTCGACGGCAACACCTATCCTTATTAAAGATATTATTTCACTCTTTTCCACCTTTACAATGGAGGTTTAATTGGCTGCCATAACCAATCCGCATGCCCAGCGTCAATCGTTCCAGAAAACTAAAGCAGAGGTTGAATTTCCTGACCTGTTATCCGTGCAGATCGATGCCTTTCAATCTTTTATCCAGGCCCATGAACCCGAAGATGAACGTCTGAATATTGGACTTGAAGAAGTATTTAGAAATTATTTTCCGATTGAAGATTCTCATCGCAATTATGTCTTGGTATATAAAAGCTATTTTCTGGGATTGGCTAAATACACTCCTGAAGAATGTATGGACCGAGGATTAACCTATTCGGTTCCGTTGAAAGTTCGCCTTATTCTTCATATTACCAATGAAGATGATCGTAGTAAATACGATCAATCCATTGAGCAGGAAGTCTACTTTGGGAATATTCCTTACATGACACCAAAAGGTACCTTTGTTATCAATGGTGCCGAACGTGTAATTGTTTCTCAACTGCAACGCTCACCTGGCGTATTCTTTGATCATTCCATCCACCCGAATGGGACCAAATTATTCCAGGCGAGGATTATACCTTTCCGTGGATCTTGGGTTGACTTTACCACCGATATTAATGATTGTATTTTTGCAATTATTGACCGCCGTAGAAAATTTCCCGTCACCATGTTGTTGCGTACACTTGGGTATTCAACAAATGCAGATATTTTCCGCACTTTTGGATGTATTGAAAACATCAAACTTGGATCGAAAAATGTTTCTAATGCAATTGGTTGTACTGTCGTTGAAGATGTTATTGACCATGAAACAGGCGAAATATTCATGGAAGGCGGCGCGGAACTGACGCAGGATAACATTGATGAATTAAAAGAAGCAAAAATCAAATCTGTGGAAGTTGTGAACCAGAATAAAAACTTCCATTCCATGATGCTTTTGAATACGATGATCAAGGATCCGACAAAAAATACGGAAGAAGCATTAAGTGTTGTTTACCAATTGCTTCGTTCAGGTGAACCGCCAAACCTTGAAACGGCACAAAAATTCATTGAAAGAATTTTCTTTAATCCTAAAAAATATGATTTAGGGGAAGTAGGGCGTTATCGCCTGAATCAACAGTTTGGTTTAAAGGTACCGGTTGAAGATACTGTTCTGACAATGGATGATATCGTCCAGGTTTTGAACTTTCTTGTGGATATGCGTAAGGGAGAAAGAGGGTCTGACGATATTGATCACTTGGGTAACCGTCGTGTGAAATCCATTGGTGAACAACTCACTAACCAATTTTCCGTTGCTCTGAGCCGTATGCTTCGTACAATCTATGAAAGGATGAATCTCCGCGAACAAGAGTCCATTACACCGCAGGATTTAATAAACTCCCGCGTGGTTACAACAGTTGTGAATACCTTTTTTGGTACCAGTCAGCTGTCCCAGTTTGGCGATCAAACCAATCCACTGGCAGAGGTAACACATAAGCGTCGTATTTCTGCTTTAGGGCCGGGTGGGTTAACGCGTGAAAGGGCTGGATTTGAAGTTCGTGATGTGCACTATACACATTATGGCCGTCTGTGTCCGATTGAAACGCCTGAAGGTCCCAACATTGGATTGATTTCCTCCCTGGCCTTATTGGCTAAAGTAAACCAGCATGGTTTTATTGAAGCGCCATATCGCAAAGTGATTGTAAAAAATGGGAATGCATATGCAACACATATGGTTAAATATCTTTCCGCTGATGAAGAAGACCGTGTAATGATTGCGCAATCCGATGAAGAATTGGGTAAAGATGATATATTAACCAACGAGCATATTCGTGCTCGGATCAAAGGTGACTTTCCAATTGTAACGCCAGATCAAGTTCAATACATGGATGTCGCGCCTAACCAGATTTTATCGGTTGCGGCTTCTTTGATTCCATTTTTAGAGCATGATGATGCAAACCGTGCTTTGATGGGTTCTAATATGCAACGTCAAAGTGTCCCTTTAATGAGACCGAATGCACCCATTGTCGGGACTGGCCTTGAAACCAAAGTTGCTGCAGATTCACGATCAGCGGTTTTAGCACCTGTGGGTGGTCGAGTCCAATATGTCGATTCAGAAAAAATTGTGATTCGCACTTACGATGTGCCGGAAGATTTGACATTAATTGAAGGAGAAAACCTGGTTTCTGTTTATATGAGAAAGTTTAAACGGACTAACCAAAACACCTGTCAAAACCAGCGTCCGATTGTTTCCGAAGGTGAAAGAGTTGAAAAAGGACAACCGATTGCTGATGGCACATCAACTGAGAAAGGTGAACTCGCATTAGGTAAAAATGTTACCGTAGCCTTTATGCCATGGCGCGGGTACAATTTTGAAGATGCGATTGTCATTAGCGAACGCCTGGTGAAGGAAGATGTGTTCTCCAGTGTACACATCAATGAAATTGAACTGGAAGTACGTGATACCAAGCGTGGGGAAGAAGAGCTTACAGCTGAAATTCCCAATGTTGGTGAAGATGCTACCAAGGAACTCGATGAGCGTGGAATTATACGGGTTGGTGCAAAAGTTCGCGATGGAGATATTTTAATTGGTAAAGTGACACCCAAGGGTGAAACAGATCCAACACCAGAAGAAAAACTGCTTCGTGCAATTTTTGGTGAAAAAGCCGGAGAAGTTAAAGATGCTTCAAAACGTGCCGATACTGGTATAAAAGGTGTTGTTATAGGCACCAAATTGTTTGAAAAACGGAGTAAAACTGCTCGGGCCGAAGAAAAGAAAAATATTATTGAAATCCAGAAGAAAACAGCCGTTCGCAAAAAAGAGTTGAAAGAATCCCGGGATGAAAAACTGATGGATTTGCTTAAAGACCAGCTTTCGGATGGTATTCGGGATATTTCTTCCGGTCGAACCCTGATTAAAAAAGGGACTAAACTGACAGCAAAAAGGCTGAACACTTATAACTTGGAACGCTTCGCTAAGGATGCTGCCTGGGTTGAAGATAAACAGGTTTGGAGAAGGATTAAAGCCGTTTGGCGATCATTCTGGAAAGAATGGCGGATTATAGAAGAATCACTCGAAAAAAATGTGTTCAAATTGCGTGTCGGAGATGAACTTCAGCCTGGTATCTTGAAGCTGGCAAAGGTTGACATCGCAAACAAGCGTAAAATTCAGGTCGGTGATAAAATGGCCGGCCGCCATGGTAATAAGGGGGTAGTCGCTACAGTAGTACCAGAAGAAGATATGCCATACCTTGAAGATGGGACCCCTGTTGATCTTGTATTGAATCCCCTGGGCGTTCCTTCTCGAATGAACTTGGGCCAGCTTTATGAAACTATGTTAGGTTGGGCCGGTGATATTCTTGGCGTGAAATATTCCACTCCTGTATTCAATGGTGCAACACCCGAAGAAGTAGAAGCAGAGCTGAAAAAAGCAGGCCTTCCTTTAACGGGTAAAACAATCTTAATAGACGGCCGAACCGGTGAGAAACTGGAGAATTCAGTTACCGTGGGAAATATTTATATGATGAAACTGAGTCATATGGTTGATGATAAAATGCACGCACGATCAACCGGACCTTACTCACTCGTTACCCAGCAGCCATTAGGCGGAAAGGCCCAATTCGGCGGACAACGTTTCGGTGAAATGGAATGCTGGGCATTAGAAGCTTATGGTGCAGCACATACCTTGCAGGAAATCTTAACAGTCAAATCTGACGACGTGGATGGCCGGTCCAAGGTTTACAACTCAATCGTAAAAGGTGAAGACCTGCCTCCATTTGGTGTTCCTGAGTCATTTAACGTACTCATTAAGGAATTGCAGGGACTTAGCTTAGACATCGAATTAGACTAAGGGAGAAATACTTTGACCTTCATTCAAACCAATAAACTAGACACAAGCAAAGGTTTTTCATCAATTACCATCGGATTGGCTTCACCGGAAAGCATCCTTCAAAAATCTTATGGTGAAATCTTAAAACCCGAGACAATCAACTACCGCTCTTATAAACCTGAGAAAGATGGTTTATTTTGTGAAAAAATCTTTGGACCTGTAAAAGATTATGAGTGCCATTGTGGTAAATATAAAGGTATTCGTTATCGTGGGATTATCTGTGACCGTTGTGGTGTAGAAGTCACCCGTAAAAAAGTCCGTCGTGAACGAATGGGACACATTACACTTGCTGTACCTGTGGTTCATATCTGGTATCTCCGGTCCATTCCTTCAAAACTAAGTTACCTTGCGGGGATCAGCACCAAAAATCTTGAAAAGATCGTTTACTATGAAAAATTCCTGGTCATTGAGTCGGGTAAAAGTGGTAAAGAAAAGTTTGAAATGATCGATGAGCCAGAATACTTGGAATTGGAGCAATTATACGGTTTCGATGCTGTAAGTGAAGAAGAACGGGATAATGAAGATTTCTTCTTTGCGACTATGGGAGGTGACGCGTTAAAAGAAATGTTAGCTCGCCTGAACCTGGTTGAACTTCGTCGTGAATTAGAAGATGTTCTCAAGAATTCAAAATCGAAACAAAAGCGGGGAGAAGCGCTCAAACGCCTGAAGGTTGTTAAATCATTTTTAGTTGATATTAGCACTGTAAAAAAAGTGAATAAACCGGAATGGATGGTTGTTTCAATTTTACCGGTCATTCCGCCGGAATTAAGGCCCCTCGTTCCATTGGATGGAGGTCGTTTTGCTGCCAGTGATTTAAACGATTTATACCGTCGAATCATTATCAGGAATAACCGCCTGAAACAATTGATGGAAATCAAGGCTCCCGATGTCATTTTGCGCAATGAAAAACGAATGCTTCAAGAATCAGTGGATGCATTGTTTGATAACAACCGTCGTAAAACAGCGATCCGAAGTGGAACACGCCGTCCCTTAAAATCAATTTCAGATATGATTCGTGGTAAAACCGGTCGATTCCGTCAAAACTTATTAGGAAAACGGGTTGATTATTCCGGTAGATCTGTAATTGTTGTTGGCCCTGAGCTTCAACTTCATGAATGCGGTCTTCCGAAAGATATGGCCCTTGAACTTTTCAAGCCCCATATGATAAATGAACTGATAGCTCGCGGTTATGCCCAGACCCCTCGAAGTGCAAAACTGTTAATAGAAGATAAAGATCCCATTATATATAAAGTCCTCGAATACGTTGTTCAAGATCACCCTGTGCTGCTTAATCGCGCACCTACGCTTCACCGTTTAGGTATTCAGGCTTTCCAGCCCGTATTGGTTGATGGGAAAGCTCTCCGAATTCATCCATTGGTATGCTCAGCATTTAACGCTGACTTTGATGGCGATCAAATGGCCGTTCATGTGCCTTTGTCATTGGCAGCGCAAATGGAATCGCGAGTACTTATGCTCTCTAGCCATAATATTTTACACCCTGCGAACGGTAAGCCTTTAGCCCTACCTTCTCAGGATATGGTTTTGGGTACATATTATCTTACACGAAAACGTGAAGGTGTTAAAGGTGAGGGTAAATCATTTGGATCATTCAACGAAGTGGCCATAGCATACGAGAATAAAGCTATTCACGTAAATGCAATTATAAATGTACGCCACAATGGAAAATGGCATAAGAATACCACTGTTGGCCGTGTAATCATTAATTCCATCCTTCCTGAAGAAGTGAAATATGTTGATGATAGGATTGATAAAAAACGTTTGAGTAATCTGGTCAATGAAACTTATTTGATTGCCGGCAACCAAAAGACAATTGTTTTCTTGGATAAACTAAAGAACCTTGGTTTTGACGCTGCGACTCAGGCGGGGATTTCCATTGCAATCAGTGACATCTTAATCCCTGAGGAAAAGCATGGTATTATTGATGCTGCTCAAAAAGAAGTGGATGATATCCAAAATAAATTTAAACGTCACGTTCTCACGGATGGGGAACGGTATAATAAAGTCATTGACGTATGGACTCATGCTACCAACGATGTAGCCGCCAGCATGATGGAAGGAATGAAATCCAATAATCAAGGATTTAACCCTGTATTTATGATGGCCGACTCCGGTGCCCGCGGTAGTCAGGATCAAATCAAACAGTTAGCCGGTATGCGTGGGTTGATGGCAAAACCAAAAAAATCCATGACCGGTAGTAAAGGTGAAATTATTGAATCACCAATTACTTCTAACTTCAAAGAAGGTCTCTCAGTTCAGGAATACTTTATTTCCACTCACGGTGCACGTAAAGGATTGGCGGATACGGCATTAAAAACTGCTGATGCAGGTTATTTGACCCGCCGTCTTGTTGACGTTGCCCAGGATGTTGTGATTTCAGAAATTGATTGTGGTACAATCAACGGTATTCTGGCTGACGACTTGAAAGAAGGGGAAGATATTATTGAACCATTGTCCGAAAGAATTCTCGGACGGACAATTTTGGAAGATTTTATTGAAGAAGGTAAAAAAATGATTAAAGCCGGTACCATGATCCGGGATGATGAAGCAATAATCATTGCAGACAGTAATATTGAATCCCTTCGCATTCGTTCGGTACTTACTTGTGAATCCCTTCGCGGTGTATGTGCAAGATGTTACGGCTGGAACCCTTCTAATCATAAACTTGTTGATTTAGGAACAGCTGTGGGAATCCAGGCTGCCCAGAGTATTGGTGAACCAGGTACGCAGCTGACCCTACGAACCTTCCACATTGGGGGTACGGCAACTCGTATTATTGAACAATCAGAAATGCAGACGAAGCGCCCGGGGATTATTAATTATTCTGAAAATCTTGAAGTCGCTGAAGCAAAGGATGACGCCGGTGTTCTAGTTACCCGTTGTATGGTACGTCATGCGAAAATTACAATTACTGACAAAGATGGTCGGGTTACAGTTGAATACAACGTTCCTTATGGTGCAAGCTTGAACGTTGAGAATGGCGAAAAAATTGAGGCAGGTACAATCCTGTTTCAATGGGATCCTTATACAGATGTTATTTTAGCTCGTCAGACGGGCATTGTAGCATTGAAAGACTTTATCGAAAACGAAACATATCAGGTTGAAGCGGTTGAAGGTGGTAAAAAACAGATGGTTATCGTTGAATCTAAAGATCGCAATCTAAGTCCTCATGTAGAAATCATAGACAAAGATGGTACTATTTTAGCTGGCGGTACAATTTTACCTGTTAATGCCAACCTTGTTGTACGGAAGGGGGATAAAGTATTCCGCGGTCAAACGCTGGTTAAAATTCCACGGGAAATTGGTAAAACCCGTGATATTACAGGTGGTCTTCCAAGGGTTACAGAATTGTTCGAAGCACGTAAGCCAAGTGATCCTGCCGTTGTTTCTGAAATAGACGGGTTGGTCAAATTCGGTGTAACAAAACGTGGTGTTCGTAAAATACTGGTTGAAGGTGTTGATAGTGATGTAAGAACTTATTCAATTCCTTATGGTAAACATGTTGTGGTGCACGAGGGTGATAAAATCACGGCCGGAACCTCTCTTTGTGAAGGAAGTATTTCACCTACGGATATTCTAAAGGTTTTAGGTCCGAATAAAGTCCGAGAATATTTAGTAAACGAAATCCAGGAAGTTTACCGTCTGCAGGGCGTGAAGATTGATGACAAACATATTGAAGTTATCGTACGCCAGATGATGCAGAAAGTCAGTATAGACGAGGTCGGTGATTCACATTTCTTACCGCAAGATCGTGTAAACAGGGCAGAATTCTTTGAAACCAATGAAAAACTGCAATCCATGGTTGTGGTTACAAATTCTGGTGACTCTGAGTTTGAAGAAGAGGCATTAGTTGATAAGAAAGAATATAAGGAGATCAATAAGGCCTTGAAAGAGGACGGAAAAACTTCTGCAAAGTCCCGAAAAGTAAAACCAGCTACTTTTAATCCCTTGTTGATGGGTATTACCCGTGCTTCTCTGAATACAGAAAGTTTTATTTCAGCCGCGTCTTTCCAGGAAACCACCCGTGTATTAACAGACGCTTCCACTTCAGGAAAGACGGATTATCTCCGCGGCTTGAAAGAAAATGTTGCTGTGGGTCGTTTAATTCCGGCTGGCACTGGATCACCCCATCTCAAAGATATCTTTGTTTCAAACCTTTCTATATTGAAAAATGATATAGAAAAACCTGAAATAGAAGTTGAAGCAGAAGTAGCATAATAAGATTAAAATGATGCAAAAAGAAATTGCTGTAATTTTCAATTCTATCGTAAATTTCTGGGCTTTTATGGAATTGAAATGCCGACGATAAACCAACTAGTTCGCCAAGGAAGAAAGCGGGTAAAGAAGAAAAACGCTACGCCTGCTTTAAAAGGGAACCCCCAAAAACGGGGTGTATGTACGCGTGTGTATACAACTACCCCTAAAAAACCGAATTCTGCCCTTCGTAAAGTGGCTCGTGTGCGGTTGACAAACGGAATTGAGGTAACGGCATACATCCCTGGTGAAGGACATAATCTTCAGGAACACTCGATCGTATTGATTGAAGGTGGTCGTGTAAAAGATTTGCCTGGTGTTCGTTATCACATCGTTCGGGGTACGTTAGACACTGCCGGCGTATCTGATCGCAGAACAAGTCGTTCACGTTACGGTGCTAAACGTCCTAAAGCTTAATTATGAGAAGAAGAAGACCAGAAAAAAGAGAAATTTTACCCGATCCAATCTATAACGATTTGGAAGTAGCAAAATTTATGAATTACTTGATGCTTGGTGGTAAAAAAGGAATCGCAGAGCAGATTTTTTATGGTGCCATGGGTACAGTTAAATCCCGCACAAAAAAAGACGGAGTTGAAATTTTCAAATTGGCGATAAAAAACACAGCACCCATGTTAGAAGTAAAGTCCCGTCGAATTGGCGGTGCAAACTACCAGGTTCCGATTGAAGTGCCAAAGCATAGGCAGTTTTTTCTCGCTTCTCACTGGATTATTAATGCAGCCCGCGGCCGTTCTGGGAAAGCAATGGCCGATCGTTTGGCTGCAGAACTGATTTCTGCTGCAAATAATGAAGGCGGTGCGATTAAGAAAAAAGAAGATACGCACCGAATGGCTGAAGCAAATCGCGCCTTCGCTCATTTTAGATAAAAGTTTATAAAATTCTATGAAAAAAATTGGATTAAAACACGTACGTAATATTGGCATTATGGCCCACATTGATGCGGGTAAAACAACGTTAACCGAGCGTATTCTTTATTATACCGGTCGTACCCATAAAATTGGAGAAGTCCATGAAGGTGGTGCTATTATGGACTGGATGGAGCAGGAAAAAGAACGGGGAATTACAATCACCTCTGCTGCCACCACGGCCATATGGGATGATCATAGGATCAATATTATTGACACGCCGGGACACGTTGATTTTACGGTAGAAGTTGAACGATCCCTCCGAGTGCTTGATGGTGCTTGTGCTGTATTCTGTGCCGTAGGGGGTGTAGAGCCTCAAAGTGAGACGGTATGGCGCCAGGCCGATAAATATGGTGTTCCACGCATAGCTTTTGTCAACAAAATGGATCGTACCGGTGCTGATTTTTATCACGTATTAGAAATGATTAAAGAACGTCTCGGTTCAAATCCGCTACCCTTCGTTCTTCCAATTGGTGCCGGTGATATTTTTACCGGTATCATTGATTTAATTACAATGAAAGCAATTCTTTACAATGAATCTTCTTTAGGTGCCCATTTTGATGTGGGTGAAATACCAAATGATATGAAAGAAGAAGCAGAAAAGTGGCGCCATCATCTTATTGAAGAAACTGCCAGTTATGATGAACATTTGCTGGAAAAATATTTGGCTGATGAAGAAATAACGGAAGATGAACTGAAGGCCGCGATTCGTAAAGGATGTTTGGATAATACATTTATTCCAACTCTTTGTGGTTCTGCTTTTAAAAATAAAGGTGTTCAGCGTCTTTTGGATGCTATTAATGACTTTTTACCTTCGCCAATTGATATCGGTACCATAAATGGCTTTGATCCTGATGATTCCGATATCAAATTGAAGCGCGAACCCAAAAATGAGGAACCCTTCAGCGCTCTGGCTTTTAAGGTGATGACCGATCCTTTTGTGGGTAAATTGACTTTTATGCGTGTTTATTCAGGCACTCTGAATGCCGGTTCATATGTGTACAATCCAAATACAGGCAAGCGGGAGAGAATTAGTCGTCTTCTTCTCATGCACGCAAATAAAAGAGAAGAATTAGAACAAGTATCCGCTGGTGAAATTGTTGCTGCCGTCGGTCTTAAAAATTCTCATACTGGACATACTCTTTGTGAGGAGAAGAAATCCATTTTATTAGAATCAATGGAATTCCCGGAGCCGGTTGTTGAAGTGTCTGTTGAGCCTGCAACCAAGGCTGACCAAGATGCATTATCCAAAGGAATGGGTAAACTGGCTGAAGAAGATCCTACATTTAAAATTTCTGTTCACCCTGATACCGGTCAGACTATTATTGCTGGAATGGGTGAGCTTCACTTAGAGATTTTGGTTGATCGCTTACTGCGTGAATTCAAGGTTCAGGCCAATGTCGGAACGCCACAAGTGGCTTACACTGAAGCGATTACCAAACGTGTTGAAAAAGTGGATGTCAAATTTGCCCGTCAGTCCGGTGGCCGCGGTCAATATGGTCACGTTGTGATTAATGTTGAACCGAACGAAGTCGGTAAGGGTTATCATTTCGAAGATAGAATTGTTGGTGGTGTCATTCCGCGTGAATACATCCAACCTGTGAGTCAGGGAATGCAGGATGCCATTAAAAATGGTGTTTTGGCTGGATATCCCATTGAAGATATCCGAGTTGAGCTTGTATACGGTTCATACCATGATGTTGATTCTTCAGAAATGGCATTTAAAATTGCCGGTTCAATGGCCATCCAGGAAGCCTGTAAAAAAGCAGGTCCTGTTTTGATGGAGCCCATGATGACAGTAGAAGTTGTTGTCCCTGAGGAATATTTGGGTGATGTCATGGGTGATATTAATTCACGCCGCGGCAGCATTGACAGCATGGGTCAACGCAAAGATGCTCATGTGCTCAACGCCATTGTGCCTCTGGCCAGAATGTTCGGCTATGCCACAGATTTACGGTCCATCACACAGGGTCGCGCAGTATTTCACATGGAATTCTCAAATTATAAAAAAGTACCCAATACAGTAAAAGAAGAAATCCTTGAAAAGGTACATGGAAAAGCTTCTTAAGAATAAGGAAAACGATTATGGCAAAAGCAAAATTTGAACGAAGTAAGCCCCATTTAAACATTGGTACAATCGGTCATGTGGACCATGGGAAGACGACGCTGACGGCGGCGATAACCATGATCCAGGCCAATCAGGGTTTGAGTGAAATACGATCTTTCGACAGTATTGACAATGCTCCGGAAGAAAGAGAACGGGGGATAACCATTCAGACGGCTCACGTGGAGTATGAAACGGCCAACCGTCACTATGCGCACGTGGACTGTCCCGGTCACGCGGATTATATTAAGAACATGATAACCGGAGCGGCCCAGATGGACGGTGCTATTTTGGTGGTATCGGCTGCGGACGGCCCCATGCCCCAGACCCGTGAGCACGTTTTACTGGCCCGCCAGGTGAATGTGCCTTCCATGGTTGTGTTCATGAACAAGACCGACCAGGTGGATGATGAAGAGCTGATTGAACTGGTGGAAATGGAACTGCGGGATCTTTTAAATGAATATGATTTTCCCGGTGATGATATTCCTATAGTGAAGGGCAGTGCCTTAAATGCATTGAATAATATTAGTGATGAAGGAGCCACCGGCTGTATTACAGAACTGATGGAAGCCTGTGACAGTTTTATTCCTGAACCGAAGCGGGATATTGATAAAGCCTTTTTAATGCCGGTTGAGGATGTATTTTCCATCACGGGACGCGGTACGGTGGGTACGGGCCGTATTGAGAGCGGTATCATCAAAGTTGGTGATGAAGTGGAAATGATTGGTATGGGGGCCAATAAGAAGACTGTTGTAACCGGTGTAGAAATGTTCCGTAAGCTTCTGGATGAAGGTCGTGCGGGTGATAATGCCGGATTATTGCTTCGCGGTGTGGATAAAGATGAGTTGACCCGTGGCATGGTTTTGGCCAAACCCGGATCAATCACGCCGCATACGAAGTTTAAAGCCAGTGTGTATGTATTGAAGAAAGATGAAGGGGGTCGTCACACCCCGTTTTTCAACGGTTACCGTCCCCAGTTTTACTGCCGGACCACGGATGTGACGGGAGTGGCCACCCTGCCCCGCGGTACAGAGATGGTGATGCCCGGTGACAATGTTGAACTGGAAGTCGAATTGATTACACCAATCGCAATGGATAAAGAATTACGATTCGCTATCCGTGAAGGCGGTCATACGGTGGGCGCCGGTGTGGTTACTGAGATTGTGGAATAGTTAAGGAAAGACTGTGGCTAAACAAACCATTCGCATCAGTTTAAAGGCTTACGATCATTCATTAATCGATAAGTCCACGGAAAAAATTGTCAGAACGGCTAAATCCACCGGTGCCATTATATCCGGTCCGATTCCCTTACCGACAAAAAGAACGATTTATACCGTACTGCGTTCACCATTTGTTGATAAGAAATCCCGTGAACAGTTTCAAACAAAAATTCACAAGCGATTAATTGATATATTAAACTCCACACCCAAAACGGTAGAAGCATTGATGAAACTCGATCTTCCTGCTGGTGTTGATATTGAAATCAAGGTTTAATTATGCGTGGTTTAATCGGTAAAAAAATTGGTATGACTCAAGTTTTCACTGACGATGGACAAACTGTTCCCGTTACGGTTGTAGAAGCTGGGCCTTGTGTTGTTACGCAAGTTAAAACACAGCCTACTGACGGCTATGATGCTATTCAAGTCGGGTATGGTGAACGTAAGGCAAAACATTCAAACAAACCCTTGAATGGTCATTTTGCGAAGGCTGGAAGCGATGCTAAAAGATATTTAGCAGAATTTGTACCGGTTCTTGATTATGATTACAAGGCAGGTCAGCAGTTTGATGCTTCTTTATTTAAAGAAGGTGAATATGTTGATGTTGCCGGAACAACGAAAGGTCGTGGATTCTCCGGCGTAATGAAGAGACATGGTTTTAGCGGAGGCCCTAAAACTCATGGCCAGAGAGAGCATCCGCGTTCGGCGGGATCAATCGGACAGGCTTCGGATCCATCTCGGGTTTTCAAAGGGATGAAAATGGCGGGTCAATATGGAAATAAGAAGATGACTGTTCGTAATCTTGAAGTTGTTTCTGTTGATGTGGAAAGAAACCAAATTTTATTGAAAGGCGCTGTGCCTGGCGCCAAAAATGGAATTATTTACATTACGAAGTAAAAATGAAATTAAATGTTGTAAAACAGGATGGAAGTAAAGGAACTGCTGTAACGGTTGACGATTCCGTATTTGGGATTAAGCCAAACGAAAGTGTGGTTCACCAAGCCGTGATCGCTGAACTGGCCAACAGTCGTCAGGGAACCCACGCTGCAAAAAACCGTTCTGCTAAAAGAGGTGGCGGTAAAAAACCATTTAAACAAAAAGGCCGTGGTGTTGCCCGTGCCGGTACAATCCGATCTCCCCTATGGAAAGGCGGCGGTACTGTATTTGGTCCCCAGCCCCATGGTTATGATACAAAAATGCCAAAGAAAATGCGTCGACTGGCCCGCCGTTCTGTATTATCTTCACGTACAAGTTCAGGTGATCTGGTTGTTGTAGATGAGATTACTGTATCTGAACCGAAAACAAAAGAATTCATACAGGTTCTCAATGCATTGAATCTGGCCGGGAAGAAAGTTACGATTTTGGTTTCTTCCTATGATGATAAAGTATTTTTTTCAGCCCGAAACATTCCAAATGTATATGTTGTTGAAGCAATATCTGCCAGCACTTATGATTTACTGGATTGTGAAGTACTACTTATCGAAAAAGCAGGACTATCCTTGTTAAATGAGCAATTAATGGTTAAGTCATAATGTCTTACCAGAAAATTATAATCCGTCCCTTATTCACTGAAAAAATGAGTCGCCTCGAGGAGGAGGAACGTAAGTACGCTTTCCAGGTGATGAAAGGTGTGAATAAAATTGAAATTAAACGGGCGGTTGAAAAAAAATTCGATGTAAAAGTGGAAAAAATTGCCACAATGAATCATCTGGGTAAAGAAAAGCAAATGACGGTTCGCAGCGGTGGACGTACAATTCGTACACAAGGCTATCGTGCCAGCTGGAAAAAAGCTATTGTTACATTAAAAGAAGGTCACGAAATTGATCTTCTCCGAGGGGATATAGCTGAATAATGGGTGTTAAAAGTATTAAACCAACTACACCGGGTAATCGTTTTGCCACCCGACTGGATTTTGCGGAAATCACCAAGAGTACTCCTGAAAAAAGTTTAACGGCGGCACTTCGTAAAACAGGGGGTCGTAATAATAAAGGCCGGATTACAGTTCGTCACCGTGGCGGCGGTCATCGCCGTCGTTATCGAATTATTGATTTCAAGCGGGATAAATTTGATATTCCATCAAAAGTAGCATCAATTGAGTACGATCCAAACCGCTCTGCCAATATCGCTTTACTGCATTACACCGATGGTGAAAAACGATATATCCTGGCTCCTTTTGGTGTCAAAGTCGGTGACAATCTTATTTCTGGTGAAAATGCACCCTTGCGTCTCGGTAACGCATTGCCCGTAAGGAGGATAGCAACGGGTATGTTCGTTCATAATATTGAATTAGTACCGGGCCGTGGTGGACAAATGGTGCGCAGTGCCGGTGCTGCTGCCCAGGTCATGGCCCACGACGGCAGTTTTACAACCTTGAAACTGCCGTCCGGTGAAATTCGTCAGATACGTAAAAATTGTTATGCCACTGTAGGTGAAGTCGGCAATAAATCTCACGAACAGGTTATTTCCGGAAAAGCAGGCCGCAGCCGCTGGTTAGGGAAACGCCCTAAAGTTCGTGGGGTTGTAATGAATCCTGTTGATCACCCCCATGGTGGTGGTGAGGGTAAATCTTCCGGTGGCCGTCATCCTGTGACGCCTTGGGGTAAACCGACTAAGGGATATAAAACCCGTAAAAAGAATAAAAAATCTAACGATTATATTGTGAAGAGGAGAAAGTAGGATGCCCCGTTCCCTAAAAAAAGGACCATATGTAGACGCCAAACTCGAAAAGAAAATAGAAAAAATGAATGAGAATGGTAAAAAACAGGTGATTAAAACATGGTCTCGGCGTTCGATGATTACACCTGATTTTGTCGGTCACACTTTCGCTGTTCATAACGGTAACAAATTTATTCCTGTTTTTGTTTATGAAAATATGGTCGGTCATAAGCTTGGTGAATTTGCCCCAACAAGAACATTTAGACTGCATTCCGGTGACAGGAAGAATTAATAAATATGGAAGCTAAAGCAATTACCCGTCATATTCGCCAATCTCCACGGAAAATTCGTGTAATATTAGATGAAGTTCGTGGACTTGAAGTAGAAGATGCGCTGAACTTTTTGCACTTTTCCAAAGCCAAAGCGGCAGCTCAGATCGAAAAAACTGTTCGTTCAGCGATAGCTAATTTGATGAATACTGCTGGAGAAGTTGAAGTCAACCCGGAAGAGTTGCACATTAAGGAATGTTATGCGGATGGCGGCCCACACATGAAACGATTTCGGGCGGCTTCCATGGGTCGTATTTCCAGATTAAATAAGCCAACAGCACATTTAACCGTTGTTGTTTCTGACGAGAAAAATTAAGGAGGACGGATTGGGTCAAAAAACACATCCTGTAGGATTTAGGCTGCAAGTTAAAAAAGACTGGCGTTCCACATGGTTTGCCGGTGATTCATTTGCACCCGGACTGGAAGAAGATGTTCGAATCCGTAAATATTTGAAGGCGCGTTTACCGAATGCCGGGATAGCCCGCGTTGAAATCAGTCGTACATCTAAAACCGTTACAGTTAATATTCATACAGCTCGACCCGGTATCGTGATCGGTAAAGGCGGTGAAGAAGTCAATCGCTTGAAAAATGAAATCAAACAATTGACAGATAAAAATGTGCAGATCAATATTTCTGAAGTAAAGCGTCCAGAATTGGATGCAGCCCTGGTTGGATCCAATATTGCCCATCAGTTGAAGAAAAAAGTTTCATATCGTCGTGTGGTCAATAAAATAATTCAATCTACCATGCGCATGGGTGCCGAAGGTATCCGTATCAATGTGGCCGGTCGTTTAGGCGGCTCAGAAATTGCCCGTAGCGAAAAATTTGCACAAGGACGTGTTCCCCTGCATACACTAAGGGCCGATATTGACTATGCTTTAACTGAATCCCATACCCAGTATGGCATCATTGGAATTAAAGTTTGGATTTGTAATGGCGAATCGTCCAGGTAATTATTCATGTTAGAACCAAAAAAAGTAAAATTTCGCAGACACCATCGCGGCAACCGCAAAGGGATGGCCAAGGGTGGAGATTATGTTGCATTCGGCAATTACGGATTAAAAGCCGTGGAAGCGGGCTGGATCACCAGTCGCCAGATCGAAGCCTGCCGTGTTTCTATTACCCGTGTCATTCGTAAAATTGGGAAAATGTGGATACGCATTTTCCCAGATAAACCCATCACCAAAAAACCGGCTGAAACTCGGATGGGTAAAGGTAAAGGATCCCCGGAATATTGGGTTGCCGTTGTAAAGCCGGGGCGGATTTTATTTGAAGTAGAGGGTGTGGATCGTGAAGGGGCAGAAGAAGCTTTTCACAATGCCTCTCACAAGCTTCCGATTAAAACTAAAATTGTAGGTCGTAGAGAAGTCTGATGAAAAGACAAGAATTGAACGATTTGACACTTGCAGATATTGAAATAAAATTGCATGACAACCAGGAAGCACTTCAAAATTTGCGTTTTCAAAAAGCATTGCAGCAGTTAGAAGTGCCCATGAGGATTAATCATTTGAAAAAGGAAATCGCCCAGTTGAAGACTGTTAAAAAAGAATTCGACCTTGGTATGCGCGGCGGAAAGGATGAAAAATAATCATGGCTGATAGAAAAAGACACACCATGGTTGGGGAAGTGGTCAGTGACAAAATGGAAAAGACCGTTGTCGTTCAGGTTACGCGTAAAATTCCGCATCCAGTGTATAAAAAATTCATAAAAAGATTTAAAAAATTTAATGCGCACGTTGAATCAGTTGATCCTAAAATGGGAGATATTGTTAAAATCAGTGCCATGCATCCAACAAGTAAAACAAAACGTTGGCGCGTCAGTGAAATTATTCGTGAATCAGTAAAAATTGGATAATCGAAGTGATTCAACAGGAAACCAGACTTAAAGTAGCAGACAATTCAGGAGCCCGGGAAGTATTATGCTTCAAAGTATTGGGTGGCAGCCGTCGTCGGTACGCAACGGTCGGAGACATTATTGTTGTAACGGTAAAACAAGCCATTCCAGGAAGCATGGTGAAAAAAGGGCAGGTAACCCGCGCTGTTGTTGTTAGGACCACCAAAGAAGTGCGTCGCGCAGATGGGTCCTATATTCGCTTTGATGACAATGCTGCTGTTTTGCTTACATCTGCCGGTGAACCCCGCGGTACCCGTGTATTGGGCCCGGTTGCCCGTGAACTCCGAGACAGCGGCTACATGAAAATTGTATCCATGGCGCCGGAAGTTTTATAATGAATATTAAAAAAGGGATGACAGTTAAAGTTATCAGCGGTAATCACCGTGGATCAGAAGGGAAAGTCCTTCATGTTTTCCCAAAGAGAGAACGAATTATTGTTGAGGGCATCAACTTTATTAAACGACATACAAGGCCTTCCCAGGCAAATCCCCAGGGCGGGATCGTTGAAAGAGAAGGCGCATTACATGTTTCAAATGTCATGGTTATTCATCGTGGGGGTACTACCCGGATTGGCCATAAAAAATTAGATGATGGTTCAAAAGTGCGTATTGCCACAAAAACCGGTGAAGAGATTGTTTAAGGCTAATGGCTGGTAAGAAAAATACACAATTCATCCCGACCCTTCGTAATCGATACAAGGAAGAAGTTGTGGCCGGTATGATGAAGCGTTTCAATTACAGTAATATTATGGAAGTACCCCGCATTTCACACATTTCAATCAATATGGGTATCGGTGATGCCAAGGATAATCCTAAAAAACTGGAAAGTGCGCTTGCAGAGTTGACTGCAATTTCCTCACAAAAACCTGTGGTAACGAAATCCCGAAAGGATATTTCTAATTTTAAAATTAGAAAAGGATTTCCAGTGGGATGTAAAGTCACCCTGCGCGGCAACCGTATGTATGAATTTATGGAGAGGCTTATCAGTATCGCCTTGCCCCGCACCCGCGACTTCCGTGGACTTTCATTCAAATCTTTTGATGGGCAGGGAAATTATTCACTTGGTGTAAGAGAACAGATTATTTTCACCGAAATTGATTATGATAAAATTGATAGTATCCGTGGAATGGATATATCATTTACAACAACGGCAAAGACGAATGATGAAGCGTATTGGCTGTTAAAATTTATTGGTCTTCCTTTGCAGGATAAGCCGGTGAAACAAGAAGAAGTTGTCGAGGTAGCCTAATGGCAAGAAAATCACTGATTGTAAAGGCAAAAAGAAAACCAAAATTCAGCACCCGGGGATACAACCGCTGTTTTAACTGTGGTCGTCCTGATGGGTTTATGAGGAAATTTGGTCTTTGCCGTATATGTTTTAGAGAAATGGCTCTGAAGGGTGAAATCCCTGGAGTCACAAAGGCAAGCTGGTAGGAGTTATTATATGGCTATGACCGACCCAATTGCTGATATGCTCACCCGCATTCGGAATGCGATGGCTGTGGATAAACGATTTGTTGATATCCCCACATCTAACATGAAAAAGCGTATTGCTTTTGTTTTGAAAGAAGAAAAGTATATCGAGGAATTGATGTTCGTCAATGACGGTGTTAAATCATTTGTACGTGTTTTCCTGAAATATGATTATCATGGTAACGCGGTAATCACCGGGATCGAACGGGTCAGTAAACCCGGTCGCCGGGTTTATGTGGGTCAAAATGAGATTCCCCGTGTATTGGACGGATTGGGTATTTCAATTCTGTCCACATCCAAAGGTGTGGTATCTAATAAAGCAGCCAAACGCATGGGCGTTGGCGGTGAAATATTGTGCAACGTCTGGTAAAGCTTTATGTCAAGAATTGGTAAACAAATTATCGTAGTTCCAGAAAATGTCACTGTAACTGTCAATGCAGCCACGGTCGATGTCACAGGACCCAAAGGCAACATAGCAATACCATATCACAGTGATATGGCTGTTACACAGGATAATGGCAACATAGTTGTTAATCGTCCATCGGACTCTCGAGCCCATCGTTCAATTCACGGAACAACTCGTCAATTGATTGCCAATGGTGTTCAGGGCGTTACGGAAGGATTTTTGAGAGAATTAGAAATTAGAGGTGTGGGTTACCAGGCCAATATGCAGGGGAAATATCTCGTACTGCAACTTGGTTATTCCCATGATATTTATTTTGAACCACCGGAAGGTATTGAAATCAAATCCAACAGGACTGAAGTAACTGTTTCAGGAATTAATAAACAGTTGGTTGGTGAAGTAGCAGCGAAGATTCGTTCATTCCGTAAACCAGAGCCCTATAAAGGAAAAGGTATTCGTTACAAGAATGAATATGTACGTTCAAAACAAGGTAAAACCATTGGAACTGGTAGTTAATGAAAAAATTATCTGCAACAGAAATTCGGTATCAGCGCAGGCGTAATCGCAGTAAACGCGATAATTATGGGCATCCCGAAAGACCGCGCTTGGTTGTCTATCGTTCAAATAAGCATATTCGTGCTCAAGTGATTGATGATTTGAGGGGCACCACGCTGGCATCTGCTTCATCCTTGGATAAAAATATGGTGAAGGCAGTAGCTAAAGCAGAATCAAAAATCGCTATTGGAACATTAATTGGTACTGCTATTGCCAAAAAAGCACTCGAAAACAAAATCAGAAAAGTTGTATTTGATCGCAATGGAAACCCTTACCATGGTCGTGTGAAAGCAGTCGCTGATGCTGCCAGAGAAGCCGGCCTGGAATTCTAAGGAATAGAAAGAATTATGATTAATCCTGCAGAACTAGACCTGAAAGAAGAAGCGGTAGTACGGGTCACCCGTGTTGCCAAAGTGACCTCAAGGGGAAAAAATTTCCGCTTTGGTGCATTGGTTGTCGTCGGTGATGGCAGCGGTCATATTGGGATCGGCCAGGGAAAAGCCGGCGAAGTAATGACAGCAATCAACAAAGCCAAGGAAAATGCCAAACAAAATATTGTAAAGATCCCTTTGATTAACGGCACCATTCCTCACAAAATCATTTCACGGTACGGCTCCAGCAAAGTTATGCTGAAACCGGCTGCGCCGGGGACAGGGATTATTGCCGGTGCCGCTGTTCGGGCAGTTATGGAACAGGCCGGCGTGAACAATATTTTGACAAAAAGATTCGGGTCAAACAATCCTTTGAATGTAACCAAAGCGACTATGCGTGCATTAACAGAATTGCAGGATGCAGTTAGTGTGGCCAACAAACGCGGTATGACAATTAAGGAAGTATTTAGTTAATCATGGCCAAAGCAAAAACATTAAAAATCACTCAGATTAAAAGTCCAATTGGATATAAGCCAAAAGCGAAGGCCACATTGAAGGCTTTGGGCTTGCGTAAAATGTATCAGACTGTAGAACAGACCGATTCTCCTGTCGTCCGGGGCATGATCAATCGTGTGGATTATTTAGTAAAGGTTGAGGAAAAATAATGAAACTTGGTGAATTAAGACCATCAGAAGGCGCAACTCACAGCAAGAAACGTGTGGGTCGCGGCCGAGGTTCGGGTTTAGGTAAAAATGCCGGCCGTGGGGAAAAAGGATATCATTCCCGTTCCGGTTCAAAACATCGTCCCTGGTTCGAAGGGGGGCAGATGCCTTTGCATCGCCGTTTGCCAAAGCGGGGTTTCTCCAATTTCTTATTCAAAAAAGAATTTCAGTTGGTAAACATATCCGACCTTGAAAAACTCAATGTAAATAAAGTAGATGCCAACGTATTAAAGGAGAGCGGTTTGGTCAAATACGCCCTGCGCCCCATAAAAATTTTAGGTGATGGCGCATTGACAAAAAAGCTCACCGTTTCTGCGAGTGCCTTCAGTGCCTCAGCAAAAGAAAAAATTGAAAAAGCAGATGGATCGGTAATCGAGCAGTGATCGATAAATTTAAAAATATATTTGCGATCCCGGAACTTCGCCGCCGGATTCTCTTCACCTTGGGTGTTTTGATCGCTGTTCGTCTTGGGGCCCACATCCCAATTCCAGGAATTGACGGTGATGTATTATCCGTCGCCTTCCAAGATATGCAAAATACCCTTTTCGGTTTGTATAACCTTTTTGCCGGTGGTGCTTTTGAAAAAGCGACTTTGTTCGCATTGGGTATTATGCCATACATCTCGGCATCAATTATAATCCAATTGATGAGTACGGTCGTTCCTTACTTCCAGCGTTTGCAAAAAGAGGGAGAAGCAGGCCGCAAAAAGATCACCCAGGTGACACGCTATTTAACAGTATTGATCTCTGCTATGCAGGCTTACGGGATTGTGGCTGTATTTTTACCATCCATGTCTGCCGGCGGGCAGTCTGTAGTGATTAATCCCGGTTTTGGATTTATTTTTACAGGAATGGTCAGCATGATTACAGGAACCATCCTGCTGATGTGGTTCGGAGAACGAATCACCGAACGGGGAATTGGAAACGGAATTTCTTTGATTATAATGGTTGGTATTGTTTCTCTCGTTCCAAATGTAATCGTAACCGAAATTACCCTAATCAGTGAAGGTGTTCGAGGTATTCTAAGTGAAGTGATCCTGCTTGGTATCATGTTTACCGTAATTGCCTTTGTGGTTTTGCTAACTCAGGGCACCCGTAAAATTCCAGTATCCTATGCGAAACGTGTCGTGGGACGGAAAGTGTATGGTGGCCAGTCCACCCATATTCCGCTGAAAGTGAATACCGCCGGTGTAATGCCGATCATTTTTGCCCAGTCCATCATGTTTATCCCCAGCACCATTGCTACTTTTTTCGGCGATAATGAATTCATGCAGGGTGTGTTGCGCTGGTTCTCATTTGATCATCCATTCTACTGGTTTGTTTTTGGCATGATGATCATATTCTTTACCTATTTTTATACAGCGATAGCTTTTGATCCGATTCAGGTATCTCAGCAAATGAAGCAGCATGGCGGATTTATTCCAGGCATTCGTCCCGGTAAAAAAACTGCCGAGTATATCGACAATATTTTATCTCGGGTGACTCTGCCCGGATCTTTTGCACTGGCATTGGTGGCTATTTTTCCTTACATCCTCATGCAGTCCATGGATGTGAGTTATGATCTGGCATCATTCTTTGGTGGTACAAGTCTGCTCATAATTGTTGGTGTTGCTTTGGACACCCTGCAGCAGATCGAATCACACCTTATGAGCCGTCACTATGATGGATTTTTGAGCAAAGGTAAAATTCGCGGCCGGAGGCGCATGTAATGGTTCGTATTCGTACCAAACGTGAAATTGATCTGATTACAGCCAGCTGCCAAATCGTGGCTGATACGCTGGATATGCTCAATGAGCATGTAAAACCGGGTGCCCGTATCATTGACCTGGACGCGAAAGCAGAAGATTTTATTCGTTCCCGTGGAGCTCGCCCCGCTTTCAAGGGATACATGGGGTTTCCGGCAACACTTTGTGTATCTGTTGATGATGAAGTTGTTCATGGTATCCCAACAGGTCGCGTTCTGGAAGAAGGTCAGATTGTAGGTATTGATTGCGGTGCAGAAAAAGATAGTTACTTTGGTGACCATGCCCGCACTTTTGCTATCGGCAATGTTTCCGAGGAAAAAAGAAAATTAATGGATATTACCCAGGAATCTCTCATGAAAGGTATCGCGGTAGCGAAACCGGGGAATTATGTATCCGACATTGGCTATGCGATCCAGTCCTATGTGGAAGGATTCGGTTATTCTGTGGTTCGTGAATTGGTAGGACACGGTATCGGCACAAAACTCCACGAAGAACCGCAAGTACCGAATTACGGACAGCCAAAACAGGGGTATAAACTTCGTGAAGGAATGTGCATCGCTATTGAGCCGATGATTAACATGGGTGTGAAAGAAGTAAAAACCGATTCGGATGGCTGGACGATACGCACCATGGATGGTCAGGCATCAGCCCATTTTGAGCATACCATAGCCATCACAGCAGATGGACCTGAGATTTTGAGCAAGGGGAGCAAATTCTGTGGCTAAAGAACAGGCTATCCAGGTTGAAGGGATCATTAAAGAAACTTTGCCAAACGCAATGTTCCGCGTTGAAGTTGAAATTGGGAATAATCAGCATGAAGTATTGGCTCACGTGAGTGGGAAAATGCGTATGCATTTTATAAAAATTTTACCGGGTGATGTGGTGAAATTAGAAATTTCGCCATATGATTTAACCCGGGGTCGAATTACTTATCGGAATAAGTAGGAAGTCATGAAAGTCAGAACTTCAGTTAAAAAGATTTGTGCCAAATGCAAGGTCATCCGCCGCAAGGGTGTGGTGCGGGTGATATGTGTAAATCCAAAACATAAACAGAGACAAGGTTAGGAGTTTTTTGTGGCGCGTATAGCAGGTATAGATATTCCTCGCGAAAAGAAAGTACCTTATTCGCTGTGTTATATCCATGGGATTGGATTAACGGTAGCGAATCAAATTTGCAATCATGCAAAAATCAATAAGAATGCGAGAGTTAAAGATTTATCAGATGAAGAAGTTGCATCCGTCCGTGATTCAATCATAGCGCTGGACATTAAAGTAGAAGGTGAGCAGCGTACTCAGGTTTCCATGAATATTAAGCGGAAAAGAGATATTGGATGTTACCAGGGATTACGTCATCGTCGCGGTTTGCCGGTTAATGGACAGCGAACCAAAACAAATTCAAGAACCCGTAAAGGTAAACGCCGTACAATTGGACTTGGTAAGAAAGAGTAGGTGTAAAATTGGCTAAACCATCCAAAGAAAGAAAAAAGAAAAAGAAAAAACGGTCGGTCGACGCTTCAGGCGTTGCTCACATTAAGGCCACTTTTAACAATACTCACATTACACTGACCGATAAATTCGGTAACGTGGTTGCTTGGTCCACCGCCGGAACCATCGGCTTTCAAGGATCAAGGAAAAGCACCGCTTTTGCGGCTACCTTGGCAGCTGAAAAAGTAGGTCAGGAAGCAATCCAAATGGGCATGCAAACAATAGAAGTAAGGGTGAAAGGTCCGGGATCCGGCCGTGAATCAGCCATCCGTGCATTAGCTGTTGCAGGGTTGGAAGTGACAACTATCCGTGACGTAACACCTTTACCCCACAATGGTTGTCGTCCCCCGAAAAGACGACGCGTTTAAAAAGAGAGATCAATGGCAAAATCTAGTGTTCCTAAAGGCAAGCTGGTGCGGAAGTTTGGAGAAAATATCTTCGGTAATCCGAAATTTGACAGACTTTTGAATAAAAAACCTTATAACCCGGGACAACATGGCCTCACCCGCCGCCGCCGTTTGTCCAACTATGGTGTTCAATTGCGGGAAAAACAAAAGATTAAGGCGATGTATGGTGTGTTAGAACGCCAGTTCCGGAATTATTTTCACAAAGCGGAAAAAATGAGCGGTGAGACCGGTACCAATTTGCTGCAATTACTGGAATGCAGATTGGATAATGTTGTGTACCGTCTTGGATTGGCATCCACCCGTTCCCAGGCGCGTCAAATGGTGAGCCATGCTCACTTTCTGCTAAACAACAGAAAGTGTAACTATCCATCCGCTTCGGTTAAACCGGGCGATGTAGTCCAAGTTCGTGATAAATCAAAAAAGATGGACATGATCATGGAATCAATGAAAAGAATCAAAGGGGATATTGAATTACCTTGGTTA